>CAJOEO010000149.1 GCA_905233535.1 uncultured Treponema sp. | reverse complement strand
CTTGGGTTTTACGAAAATGCGGCGCAAACGTTTTTGCCGTTGACCGCGCACCGCTCGCGCCATTTTTGATGAACGATTCTCGCGTTCGATTTATGACGCACGACGCATTCACACTTTCACCCGAAGACGTTTGCGCGATTGCGGGCAAAGAAAAAATCGATTGGCTTTTTAGCGACGTAATTTGTTACCCCGAACGACTTTTAGAATGGATTTTGCGCTGGACAGAAAGCGGGCGGGCGAAACGAATAATTTGTACTATAAAAATGCAAGGCAAAATCGACTGGAATCTAATCGACAAGTTTACAAAAATCGACGGCGCACACGTTTTGCATTTAAATTACAACAAACACGAACTAACATTCTTCCGCGTCTGATTCAAAGCGCACAGATTTTCGTTTCGACTTCGCTCAACGAACAAGAACACGGTGGTTGAGTGACAATTTCGGTGGTTGAGATTCTCGAAACCACCGTTTTTTTGTCTTCTTGGCAAAATCTTTAATTAGATTTGTCGCGTTTTGCGTTCATCTAAATCAACAGGCGGGCGGATTAAATGCCGATACTGAAATTATGCTTTATTATATCGGCGGTCTTTTGACACAAGTTTTTGGTCCAGCTCGTCTTTTGCAGTCCTATACTATTTTGATTGTTCTTGCACTTTATTCGGGCTTTTTTATCGTTTGGAAGTCGCTTCCGTCTTTTTATTTGCGTTTACCGCACGACCGCGGGCGAGAGTTTGCAGAAGCGGCGGCCGCTGCAAAAGGAAAGCCAACTGGTGCTGGCGTTGTATGGGTTAGCGTTTTCGTTATTTTGAGTTTGATTTTCGTTCCACTAGATTGGGAAAAATGCGCAATTCTCGCGCTGACTTGGTTGATGATGCTAACGGGCTACCTCGACGATTCAAGCAAAACAAGTTGGGGCGAATACAGAAAGGCTCTGCTTGATTTGATTTTGAGCGTAGGCGTAAGCGTCGTTTTGGCAGTTTACTTAATGAATTCCGCTCCCGACGGCACGATTCGATTTTGGTTTCCGTTTTTTACGCATCAAATTGTCGTCGCTCCCTGGCTTTTTGTCGCAATTTCCACCGTTTTGATTTGGGCAAGCGTGAACACCACAAATTGCACCGACGGCGTTGACGGACTTTCAAGCACGCTCGTTCTCGTTTCGTTAATTACGCTTGGTTCGATTTTTTATTTTATCCTCGGACACAAAGCGATTGCCGAGTATCTTCTCGTTCCGCACATTGTGGACGGCGCGAGTTGGGCGGTGATGATTTTTTGTTTGGCGGGCGTTTTGATGGGATATTTGTGGCACAACGCATTTCCCAGCCACGTTTTGATGGGCGACGCTGGAAGCCGCGCGCTTGGATTTTTCATCGGAATCTGCGTAATGGTAAGCGGAAACCCATTTTTGATTTTTGCCACGTCGTCGATTATTTTTGTGAACGGTGGCATGGGACTTTTGAAAGTTTTTCTCAAACGATTTTTTCACATTTCGATTTTTACAAAAATCCGATTTCCGCTCCACGACCATTTTAGAAAAAATCACGGCTGGAGTCCCACGCAAGTTCTTCTAAAATTCCTGATTTTGCAGATTCTTTTGACGGTCGCGCTCGTTGGGATTTTCTTCAAAATACGCTAGATTTTTGATTTTTCAATCGAATAAAAAACGGTGGTTTTCAAAAACCGCCGTTTTTTTTGCATAAAATCATCGTCCAAAAAATTGACCGCCGTCCCAAAAATAAGCGGGGTAGGGCGTTTTTGATTTTAAAAGTTCCGTCGCCGCCATCAAATTTCCGTTCGTGCTAAAACCATTTAAAAGCGATTTTATCGAATGTTTTTTCTTTGGCGCGAATTTTTGAATCTGCGCTTTTTCGTTTCCGATTTCCTTTTTTAATTCGTCCATCGCGTCTTCAAAATTCGCGATTTTGTCCACAAGTCCCGCTTCTAACGCTTGACGCGCCGTGTAGATTCTGCCGTCGGCAAGGGTTCGCACTTTTTCTTCGTCCAAATTCCGCCTCGTTGAAACTAGTTTCACAAAATCGTCGTAACATTCGTCCGCGATTTTTTGCATTATTGCGCGTTGCTCTTCCGTGGCGGGCGTTGAAAAATGCCCCATAATTTTGTTTCGTCCCGCGTGAATTAACTCTTCTTTTACGCCGTGATGTTCCATTAATCGCGTCAAATCCAAAAATCGACCCGCAATCACGCCGATTGAACCCGTGAGCGTGTTTTGGTTTGCCACGATTTTATCCGCGGAACAACCGATGTAATATCCGCCGCTCGCCGCAAGCGAGGCAAAATACGCCCAAACAATCTTTTTTGATTTTTCGCGCAAACGCATTACAGCGTCAAAAACTTCCGCAGATTGATAAACGCCACCTCCAGGCGAATTGATTTTTAGAACAACCGCCGCAATTTTTTTGTCGTCTTTCAAATCGTCGATTGTTTCCAAAAGCCATTTTTGATTGTACGTTTCGTTTTTGTTTTCGATTACGCCTTCAATTTCAATTTGCGCAATTTTTTTTGCCATATTACACCTCTTTTTTTATGATAGACGATTTTTTAAGATTTGTGGGAGATGGTAAATCTTTTATAAAAAATGTATATTCCAAAAATTTAATTTGACAATAATAGTTTATACAATAGAATCGAATTTACACTTTTGAAGATTGTTGGGAAGGGTTTTATGAAAAAAATATTTTCTTCCATTGTTGTTGTGTTTGTCGCGTTTTCGCTTTTTTCTTGTCGCAAAAAAGAAAAAATTGAATCCGCGCCAAAAGAATCGACCATTACGCTCGTCATGGCGGAAGTCAACCCTCCAGGAACGGTTTCTGGGCGTATGGATTTTGCTTTTAAAGAAAAAGTCGAGGAACTTTCGGGCGGCAAAATTAAAATCGACCTGCATTGTTCTGGAATTTTGGGCGACAACAAACAAGTTCGGGACATTATGACAAAGCCTAACAGTTCGATTCAACTTACGCGCCAAGGACCAATCGAATCGTTGAGTAAAACTTACGGAATTTTTTTGATTCCGTACATTTTTGAAAGCAAAGAACATTTTTGGAGATTCGCGCAATCGCCCACCGCGCAAAAACTTCTCAATAAGCCAAACGAAGACGGAAATAATATGATTGGGCTTTTTTATGGCGAAGAAGGTTTTAGAAATCTGTTTTCCACAAAAAAAATCTCGTCTATCGCCGATTTTGAAGGGCTGACAATGCGCGTTACAAACGAAAAAACGAATCAAGCGTTGGCGGACAGTCTAAAAATGGAAAAAAAGCAAGTGAATTTTGCAGACCTGTACGGCGCGCTTCTTACGGGTAGCGTTGACGTTGCAGACCAGCCGCTTTCAAATTATCTTGGAAATCGTTTTGACGAAGTTGCGCCAAACGTCGTTTTGAATTCTCATCAACTTGGCGTAATGGAAACGTTTATAACCACGGAATGTTGGGGGAAAATACGCTTCGGAATTTTGTAAAAAGATTTCAGAAGAAGAAGAAAAAAGACTTTGCAAGAACTTGAAAAAAAAGGCGTTTCCATTATGTACGTTGACGACATTGCGCCCTGGAAAGAAGGGCTGGAGAATTTTATAAAAGAAAGCACCGCAGATGATTTTGATTTGTACCAAGAAATTTTAAGTTATGCAAAAGAATAACAAAAAAAAACGGTGGCAAAACCACCGTTTTTTTATCGCAAGCACGTCGATTCGATTAAATTTAGCGCGTTTTTTTGCACATCGATTTGTTGCGTTTCTGAAAAAACGATTCTGTTTCCCGAATAAAAATCCACCGTTACGTTGTATAGTCCTTCGTTCACCGTGATTCCGCAAACGCTCGCGGTCGCTGGAAAATATCGGCTTGTTCTAACGTCTGCTCGTTCCACCGCTTCGGTGTACGCTCTGGAAAAAAGACCCGCAACGCTGAACAATGCTGCCAAACCTTCGTTGTCAGTTTTTGCCGCCAAAACGTCCATCGTCGTTGTTGTTGCCGTTCGCGCAATCGCCCGCGCAATCGCCTTTGCTTTGATGACCGCGCGTCTTTGCAAAAACGTGTCCGCTGAAATGTTTTCCAACGATTCGATTTTTTCTGCGTTCAATGAATACGTTTCTTGTGTTGAGTCGTTTTTTGCTGTAACTTTTACGCTCGTGATTTCAGAATTGATTTTTTTTAACGTTGGAAGCGCGAGTTTGAACCAAGAACCCGCCACGGTTGACGGAACTCTTGTGATTTCTTCGATTTTGATTGGCGCACGCCCAAAAAACGCCAAAACGTTCAGTCGCGCCATATTTTTTGGAACGGAAAGTTCGTCGTCAAGATTAGACGGCGGAGAAAAATTGTATAGTGTTTTTTGCGATTGAAACGCCGAACGAAGCATTTTCAAATCGACTGCGGCGTTCGATTTGTCGCCGTCCGTCCTATACAAAAGCATAGAAAGCCAACGCGCCAACGCGGAATCAGAAAATTCCGTGGAAACTTTTTCCACGCTCGCTTTTTCGTTTTCTGCCTTTTGAATTTCGTATTCAAATTTCGATTTTAGAACTTTGACTTTGTTGTCAAATCGGCGAACTTCCACAAGCGCGTCGTCCAATTCGTCAAGCGCGACGTAATTTAGCGACATAAAAAGATTTGTATAGATGTCTTCAAACGGTTCGCCCGAATAATCTTGCGCCAAATCGTTCGTCAACGCAGACGTGACCGTTTGCGAAATCGACCGCGACGAATACTTGTCAATCAATTTTTCCGCTTCAGAAAGATGCTCGTTCGATTCGGGGAAATTTCCCGAATAATGCTCCAAAAGCCCCATGTCGAGTTCAGAAAGAACGTCGTCGTGCGACGAGTACATTTTCTTCGCGTTCGATTCTATTTCTTCCTCGACTGCTGCGTAGTTTCCAATGGAAAGATTAGAGTTGATTTTTGTAAAGTCATAATCCGCAACGGACGCACACGAAACGAGTAGAATCGGCACGGCAAAAATAAACGGACGAACAATTTTCAAAAAACGCATACTATACAAACTCCAGTTTTATTTTTCCAAAAACAGCGCAGCGAGCGTTTGCGCGTCCAAAACCATGTTTTCGATTTTACAGTATTCGTTTGGCTGGTGGCACATTTCGTCGAGTGTTGACCAAATCGCCGCGTCAAAGCCTAGAGCGCGAAAATGCGCTCCAACCGTTCCGCCACCAATTCCAACGCATTTTGCGTCGATTCCCCTCGTCTTTTTTATGGCGTTTTTTAGAGCAAGAACGACGGAAGCGTCTTCTTTTGTTGCGGGCGATTCTTCGTGTTGGATTTCGTCGATTTGGATTTTTACGCCAAATTTTTCTTCGACTTTTTTCGCACATTCGTCGATTTTTTCGCGCACAACGGCTGATTGCCAGAGAATGTATTTTTCCGAAACAAGAGGGAGTGATCAAAAAAATTCACATCCATCAAGATATCGAGAAATACATTATTTACCGCATGATTTTGGCCAAGCCGGGAGATATCGTCCAAAATGCAGCAACCTATAAGGCAGGCATCCTGATCATGGAGTTCAAGGATCCACAGAAAATGCACTATGTGACGGAACATTTTCACGAGCTGGTAACGATCGAAATGGAATCATGCTGCAGGTCAGAATAAATCTATTTAGGGATACCAGGGGAGAACAGAAAATGAAAGACAGCATCTGCATTGGCATGGCAGGAGCCGGTCGTGCCACGGAACTCCACATGCTTGCATTGGATCAATACAGCGGAATCCCCGTAAGAAGGAAAACCATTATGGCAGCCTCGATCATAGTTATGGTCGTAATGATCATCAGGCTGCTCGGAAATCGATTTGATCGATATCTGTACGCCTGCCTATGTGCATGTCCCTATGATACGGGCGGCATTAGATGCCGGAAAACACGTTATCTGTGAAAAATCATTGACAGGATATTTCGGACAGGAGAATGATCCTGCTCCCATCGGTACACATGTCTCCAAACAAGTCATGTATGAAAAAGTATTGGAGGATATTGATTCTCTGGCAAAAGTTGTACAGAAAGCAAATACCCAATTCATGTATGCAGAGAATTTCATCTATGCTCCTGCTATATGGAAGGCTGCCGATATCATTGCAAAGAAGAAAAGCCGTATCCTGTTTGCAAAGGGAGAGGAAAGCCTGAAAGGATCCAGTTCTCCCGTAGCAGGGCAGTGGAATAAAACAGGAGGCGGAACCTTTATCCGGACGGGGACGCACCCATTATCCGCAATCCTGTGGCTTAAAGAACAAGAAGCAAAAGCACAGGGAAAGGAAATCAGGGTCGTCAGTGTTCTGGCAGATATGGGACGTATTCTTCCCCAACTCACTGAATATGAGCATCGCCATATCGCTGCTCGGCCGGTGGACGTGGAAGACTGCGGAACTGTGATATTGACATTTTCCGATTCCACCCGCGCTGTCATCATGGCAACCGATACATTGCTGGGGGGAAGTCGAAATTATGTCGAACTGTATTGCAACGACGCTGTGATTCATTGCAAATTGACGATGAATGACATGATGGAAACTTATTTTCTGGATGAAGAGCGGCTGGATGAAGTAGAAATCTCTGAAATGCTGCCTTCCAAATTAGGGTGGAACCGTCCATTTCTTGCGGATGAATTTGTTCGCGGTTATTGCAACGAAATGAAGGATTTTATCGAGTGCGCGTATTATAACCGAAAGCCTATGTCTGACTTCAAGGTAGCATACGATTCTGTCAAGATTACGTATGCAGCCTATTTGTCTGCAGAACGGGGAGCAAAGGTGGAATTGCCGTCATGAGCGTTATGGAAAAAATTACTGCTGAAGATTACAAACTGTTCGATT
>CAJOEO010000148.1 GCA_905233535.1 uncultured Treponema sp. | reverse complement strand
AAACGATTTATTCGACCCCGCTTGGGAATCGCCACCATTTACAAATGACGGGCGAGAATATTTTATTTTTTATCCAGAAATTTTGATGGACTATTCACAATATAAGAAAATTCTTGAAAATTCAGAAAAAATCCACGTTATAAGCACAAAAGAAATCAAAAAAAAGCCACTCATTTCTTATTTTTACGAAAATTCGCGGGTGGAATTGGAAGAAGCAGCAGCGGCGATTCAAATTGCGCACGAAAAAAACAAAATCCAATGGGAAAATATTGCGCTATCCGTGCCGAATATTCAAACTTATGCACCATATATTGAAAGAGAATTTTATATTCGGCAAATTCCATTTATTATTCGTACAGGAAACACGCTTTCTAATACAAAGGCGGGAAATTTTTTTGTCCAAATTAAAGATTGCGTTTCGCAAAAATTCTCGTTTTCTACCGTCAAAAGTTTGCTGTTAAACAACGCGCTCCCCTGGAAAAATTCTGAATCAAATAAGGCGTTAATCGAATTTGGTCGCGATAATAACTGTCTTTGTTCGTATGAATACAATAAAAAGTCGCATGATAGCTGGGAAGAAGCATTTAAAAATCAAAATCCGTTTGGAAAAAAAGCGAACGAAGAAACGATGAAATTTTACGATTTGTTCAAAAAAAATCTGACAAAAATAGTAAACGCAAAAAGTTTCAAAGAAATTATGAGCGGATATTTTTCGTTCCGCGAAAATTTTTTTGACATGACAAAATGTTCCGCGCAAAGCGACAAAATAATCAGCACTTGCATTGAAAAACTCAAAAAACTCAAAGATTTGGAAGACGATTTTCAAGATTACAAAACGCCCTCCCCGTATTCTTTTTTTGCGTCTACTTTAGAAGACGAAGTTTACGTTGAACAAACGAACAAAATCGGTGTGCAAGTTTTTTCGTACAGGAACGCCGCCGCTTCTCCGTTCGATTTTCACGTCGTTTTGGACGCGAGCCAAGATTCGCTTTCGCTTTCCGCGCTTTACAAGCAACTTTCGTTTTTGAACGACGCAAAACGCGCCGAGTTGGGAGTGGAAGATTGCGACCCAACGGAAGATTTTATTCGTCTTTACGATTCCAATTTTGGAATTGAAAGTCGATTTAGCGTGGCAAAAAAAACGTATACGTCCTACGCTTTTCCGCACGGACTTTTTGAAACGATTTCGATGATTCCCGACGAAAAAAAGCCAAAGCCGCGCATTTTTTACAATCGAATTAACGCCGAAAAAAATGCGATTTTGCAGAAAAAAAGCGACGACCGCTACGAAACACTTGAAATCGAAAAAAATACCACGCCTCCGTATCCAAACGCGATTTCGCAAACGATTTTTGACGGATTTTCGTATTGGTTTTCTGCCAATTCGCCCGCGTCTTCGCTTGGAATCGAAAAAGAAACGTTAATAAAAACCGTGCGTGCCAAACTTTTTGACGAAAAAACGGAAAAATGGAAAATCACACAAAGCGCGCTAAAAAATTTTTGGGCGTGTCCGCGACTTTGGCTTTTCAAAAATATTCTGAATGTTCGGGCGCAAAACAACGAAGCCCTTTTGATTGACAGATTTGCGTTTGGAAACATTTACCACGCGATTTTCCATGAATACTGTACACGGCTCAAAAATCAAAATCTTTCGTTGAACGCGCAAAACGGTGAACTCGACGACGCGCGAAAAACCGCGTTGCACGGGGCGGTTTCGTCCGCGCTTTTTAATTTTAAGACAAGCCACCTTTCGCACGAACTAATTTCGGCGGACAAAACGGCGATTTTTGAAAAGATTTTGCCAAGCATCGTGAATTTTTCAAGCGATTTTGACGGATTTCTTGTAAGCGAAACAGAAAAATCGTATACATTTGAACCGAACGAAAAAAATTGGCGACTTGAAGGAAGAATCGACAGCCTTCTTTTTAATCAAAGTGAATGCGACTATACGTTAATCGACTATAAATCTTCTCAAAATTCTATTCCGACGAACGATTTTTATGCGAAAGACGGAAAAGCCGCAGACGCACAAATGCCACTTTACAAACGAATGGTCGAAGGCGCGACAGACAAAAAAATCGAATCCGCTGCATTTTTCAACATCAAAGACGGAAAAACAAAATTCGTTTACAAAAAAGACGAAATCGATTTTGAGCCAACGCTTCAAGCGTTCGACGAACAATGCGCACAATACGTTGAGCGCATTTCAAAATGTGATTTTTCGATAGACGAAAAATCGCAAAATTACGCGCGTTGCACAAAAAACGATTGCGAAGATTATCGCGCAACGTGCAGACGATTTTTCAACGTAAGCGGAAAATAGGAAAAATATGAAACAACTTGACAAATTACAAGAAAAAGCGGCGAATATTTTACAAAATGCCGTAGTAAGCGCAGGTGCGGGAAGCGGAAAAACAACCGTTCTTTCGGCGAGGGCGGTGAATCTCGTTAAACGCGGGCTAAAAATCGACGAAATACTCGTTTTGACGTTTACAAAAAAAGCGACCGTGGAAATGAAAGAGCGCATTTTTGCCGCGTTAAAAGAAGCGGCTGACGGTGGAAACGAAAACGCAAAAAACGCGATTCGTTCGTTTAATTTGGCGCACATTCAAACACTTGACAGTTACTGCGCCGAAATCGCAAAGCAAGGCGCGCATTTTTACGGGATTTCGCCGTCGTTTTCGCAGGACAAAACAAAAGCCGAGGACGCGATAAAAAATCGAGCGTTGCCGTTTTTGCTGAAAAACCGCGATTCGCAGGCGATTCAGTCGCTTTCGCGGATTATGGATTTTGACAGAATTGCGCAAGAATTTTTTGTTGACACGATGATAAATTATTCGACCGTGGCAAATCCAATCGATTTTTTGAAAGATTGTGAAAAACAGGCGACCGCACTTTCGCTTGCTTGGCAAAAACACAAAGAAGACGCAGAATCTTCGATTATTTTGATTCAAAAACTTTTTAACGAAGGCGGATTCAAAATGACGAGCAATTTTGCGAAAAACGTAGAAAACGCTCTAAATTCGTTCGATTTTCCAGAAAACAACTTGACGGAAGACGATGTAAAAAACGCAAAAACCGACGAAATCGACGATTATATAAAATCGCTCGGCGTATTTTTGGAAATCAAAATGCCAGGCGGGAGTATGTCTGGCGTTCTTTTAGAAATTAAAGAAGAAATTAAGACGTTAAAAACAAAAATCGAAACTTTACTTTTGATTGAAAGTGGCGTGGCGAATTTCAAAATTGCGCAAGAATCGGCGAATCTTTTGTGGCAATTTCAGGACGAAGTGAACCGTGAAAAGCGGATTTCGGGCATTTTGACGTTCAAAGACGTTTCCGACCTCGCGCTAAAAACGCTAAAAGAACACGCGGAAATCCGCGCTCTTGAAAAACGAAAATTTCGCGCGATTATGATTGACGAATTTCAGGACAACAACGAACAGCAACGCGAACTTTTGTTTCTTCTTGCGGAAAAACGCCAATTTTCGTCGCAAGAAATCCCGACAAAAGACGAAATCGACGAAGAAAAACTTTTTTTTGTGG
>CAJOEO010000147.1 GCA_905233535.1 uncultured Treponema sp. | reverse complement strand
CTGCGGTGTACGAATTGAGGTCGCGCCAAAAAAGCCAAATAAAAAAAGCCGCTGAAAGAAAACACAAAAGCGCAACCGATGTATCACGAGCCAGCGACTTGTATTTTATTCTCTTCTGCATTCAAGTCCACCTTTTCGAATTCTGGCTCATCAATTCCAAGAACACGCCTTAATTCTTTTAGAGAACGAGGTCCGCTCGGTCCACAAGCGCGAAGACAATCTGGTTCAAGCCTAAAAGACGGGTCATCTCCAAAAAATTCTTTTATGTCCAAAAGTGGCATATTTACAACGCCGTAAAAATGTTGTTTGCCTTTTCCTTTAACTTCAAATTCTACGGGAATCTGCTCGATTATGATTTCTTTTGAAACGTTTTCTTGCGGAATTTGCCAATTATTTTCTTCGCAACGAATATAGTCCAAAAGAAGTGCGCGAGTGTCTTCCGTAATAAGAATGTCCGTTCCACACGGCTTATTACTCGCTTCCGTGCGGCTTGCAAAGTTTACCGCATCGCCAATCGACGTAAATTCCATTTTTTCAAACGAACCCATAAATCCAACGGTGGCGCGTCCGCTGTTTAAACCTGCACCAATTCTAATATGCGGTTTATATTGTGCCAATGGTTCATTTGCGTGTTCTTTTGTGAATGCTTCTGCATCTTTGTTGTACAACATAAGAGAATATCGCATTGCAACACAACAAGTTATGGCAGAAAGCGCGTCTTCTGTAATGTAGCGGTCATGTTCCGCTTTTAATTCGATTTTTACTTGGCTGTCAGAACTCAATTTTTCCCAAGAAAGGTCGTCGTGGCGCAAAACGCCCCAACACGCCATAATTGCGTCGCCTTCAAATTTGTCTACTGTTCCACCTGTTCTTCGGATACACGTTACCATTCGACCCATGTAATCGTTCAAAAATTGAATGATATTCGCCGCGCTCGCTTCGCCAAATCGTTTTTTGAATCCGTCAGAAATCGCCGTAAATCCGCGAATGTCGGAAAAGAAAATCGTGATGTCTTTTAAGTGCGGTTCAAAATCGATTTCTTTTCGGATAATTGCGCGTGTAACGCCCTGATTCGTAAGTTTTGAAACCATATTCAAAATTTCGCGTTCGTTTCGCGTGGATTTTGCAAGAATACCGATTTCGTCCGCTCGATTGACTTTCAATTCTTCAAAAAGTTCGGTGTTAAAATTTCCGCGGTTGATTTCGTTTACAATTTCCGTCAGAAGTTTCATCGGACCTGTAAGCGATTTTGCAAAAAAATAGATAATCATTATCGCAATCGAAAGAATCGCCGCCGTAATAAAAATGTTGCGCACGGTTGTTCTTCTAATGCCTTCAAGAACAACGGACGTTCTAACGGTTGTGATTACCGCGCCACCGCCCGAAGACAATCTTCTAAACGCGCCAATAAATTCTTCGCCGTTAGAATCTTTGTACGTCATCTGCTTATTGCCTTCGCCAGACAAAAATTCTTTTACAATCGGATTTTCTTTAAAATCTTCGCCCCGCATCATTACGGAAATGTCGCCGTGAACAACGACCTCGCCAGCAGAATTTACAAAGAATGATTGATTTATTGTACCTTGCGAAAAACTTTCTCCCAAAGCGTCCGTAGAACAAAGAACACCAACAACCCCCTGCGGAGTTGAATAAAACAATGCCATAGTAGAAATAGAAAAAAACGGCGAAGCGTTCAAAATATCAAAAGCACCGCTTTGCGAAACTTCTATCGCTCTTTGTTCTTGCGAAAAATACGCGCTCACAGTTGATTCTTCGATTTCGTGACTTGCCAAAAACGAAGAATTCGTAAAAAGACTTTGCGAAGATGCAAGAAAAACCGCTGCAATATCGCGGTTTCTTTCAAAAAACATTGATTTTACAGAACGAATTTTCGCTTCTTCCTCGCCCGCTCCGCTAAGCATATCAAAGAACATTCCCACAGAAGAAACGGTGCTGTTTATTCCGTTTTCCACAGACGCTGCAGTGCGTCCGTTAATCGCAAGGTTGTTTTCTTCCGAACTAATCCGAATATCTTTCGTCATAAAAAACGAAACGCAAAACGTAACGCCGCCCAACGCCACCAGCATCAAAACCGAAACGATTGCGATTAATTTTACTCCAAGCGGTCGTTTAACAAGATTTTTTCGCTGTATTTCGCGTTCTTTTTCGGTGCGCTCTTGTTTTAATCGTTGCAAAAGGATTCTTTCGGTGGCCATCTCGGACAAAATATCAACGTCGGAGTTTCCATTTTCGCGCACTTTCTCTTGCGAAGCACTCTTGACTTCTTCAATTTCGTCGAGTTCTTCCGAGTCGCCAAGAACAGAAACTTCTTCCAATTCCGCAAAAGACTTTTCGACTCGCTCCAAAACGGCAACTTTAGTTGCGCCACCTTCAAGCGTTTCAAGATTTCCTTCCACTTCACTTGTTTCGTCAAATTCTTCGTTTTCTTCTTCCGCAACTTCTTCGATGTCGTCGTCTATGGAATTTTCTTCGTTTTCTTCGAGAATTTCAGAATTTTCTTCGGAATCTACGGAATCTGCGAATTCTTCGGAAATTTCAGAATTTGAAATTTCTTCGTCAACGATTTCGTCTTCTTCTTTTTCTTCCGTTTTGGCAGAATTTCTTTCGATTCTTTCCCAAGTTGCCCCAAGAATTTCAAGGCTTTCGTCGTTATCTTCAGAATTTTCTTCTATTATGTTTGTATTTTCTTGCGGATTTTCGATTTTTGGGGGAATTTCTTCTATTATTTGTGTAATTTTGTCGGCTTTCTTTTTTGATTTTTCGATTACGTCCGCAAGTTCAAGCAAACTCGCGCGTTTTTCTCGCTTACTTCGGCGAGGAACTGCAACGATAAGACCTTTAGAAACATCGGACATGGTGGGCGCAGGCGAAAGAAACGCTCCATAGTCTAATTCTTCTGCTAATTCTTCGTTTTGATTCACCTCAATCCACCTTAAAAATACTTGTATTCTAAAAAAAACAAATGAATCTTTCAATCATTATCGGTTTTTAACGAACGCCACCAATAGTTTTTTGAAACTTCACGAATTGAAACTGTTTGCGAAAGTTTTGGAGCTAAAACAGGAATTTCCATTTTTTGACAGGCGCGTACAAATCTTTCTGCGCTGTCGTCCCAGCCATGCCGCGAAAGAACGATTGCGCCCCAATGAATCGGCAGGGCGATTTTCGCGCCCAAATCGCGCGCGGCTTTTGCCGATTGTTCAGGAAACATGTGAACTTCTGGCCACTGCGCGTCATATTGTCCACACTCCATTAGCGCGAGGTCAAACGGCGCGTATTTTTTTCCAATTTCTTCAAAATGTTTACCCCAACCCGAATCTCCACATTCAAAAATTCTGTTTTTTCCGTCATCTAAAACCCAAGAACTCCAAAGCGTTTGCATCGAATCGACAAGTCGTCTTCCAGAAAAATGTCGAGCGGGCGTGCATACAATCGAAATGTCATCGACGCGCGTTTCTTCCCACCAAGCCATTTCCGCACGCCAAGCGGAACGACGTAACGCGAAACTTTTGAATCGATTTCCAAAATTGACTTGTAATCCAAATGGTCGTAATGGTCATGCGAAAGAATCAAAACGTCGATTTTTGGAAATTCAGAAATCGAAACCGCAGGCGAAGAAAATCGTTTTGCGCCCACAAACGAAACGGGCGAAATCACGTCAGAAAAAACGGGGTCAAACAAAATCGATTTTTCGCCCAAACGCAAAAACACGGAAGAATGTCCAAACCAAGTTACGCTGTTTTCTGCAAAAAAATCCACCGTTCCAACGGGAAGCGAAAAATTCGGTCGAACGCCGTTTTTTGAAACGCGCAAATCGTCTTTTCCGCCAGTGTGCATCAAAGAAAAATCTCCGTCGTTGTGAAACTTTTTTCCGTCAAAATTTGGCGCGCGTTTTGCATAATCTTCGCGTTGAGATTTTGTCGCGCTTCCGCCAAGCGGTTTCCAAAAAATCAAAAACGCAAACGCAAAAAGCGCGATTGCAACAACGACCGTAAAAATTCCAGCAATAATTTTAAGAAAAATATTCATGAATGCGATTTTATAAAAATTCTTTGGGATTTTAAATCGAAAATCGATTTTGAAAAAAATCTAAATTTGTAATCATTCCATATATTTGATAAAATAAAATGATGAATGAGAATTTAAATCAAATGTTGCAAGAAAAAGGAATTCGGCTTTCTTCTCAACGAATTGCGATTTTTTCTTACGTTGCAAAAAATAAAAATCACCCAACTGTCGATGATATTTATTGTGCGCTTTTGCCGACAAATCCGTCGCTTTCGAGAACAACGGTTTATAATACGCTAAAACTTTTTTCAAAAAAAGGTTTAATTAGCATTGTTAGAATCGAAGACGACGAATTGCGCTACGACGCGGACACAAAAGAACACGCGCATTTTAAGTGCATTTCGTGCAAAAGAATTTTCGATATAAAAGAAGCGAATGTTCATTTGTTTGCGCAAGAATGTAAAAACGCGCTTCCGTCGAGATTTTGCGTTCAAGAAGTTCGGGTGGGCGTTTGGGGAAAATGCGCCGATTGTGCGGAAAAGGAGAATTAGATGAAATCGTCAAAATGGGCAGTTAAAACCGCGTTTTTGACAGCGGTTTGTGTTTTTTCTTCTTCGTGCCAAAGTTCAAAAAAGGAAGAATTTAGCGTTCAGCAGTTGATTTTGGACGGAAAAAGCGAAGAAGCAAAGCAAAAGTTTGAAAACGCCCAAATTGACGAACAGGATTCTGACGGAAACAGCGCATTGCACGTTGCCGCCCAAATGGACGACGCGGATTTGGTGAATTTTTTAATCGTCAAAGGCGCACAGCGCGAAATCGAAAATCTTGCAGGCGACACGCCGCTTTTGTGCGCGGTAAAAGCAAACGCAAAAAACGCGGGCGAAAAATTGACGCTTTTGCGAGCAAACATTTTTGCAAAAGACGCGAACGGACAAAGCGCGATAGAACTCGCTCTTTCAAAAGATGAAGATTGGTATCCAATTATGATAAATCGTCAAACTTCTATGTTGCGCGATATAAACGGTGAATCAATCGTTCATTATTTTGTAAGAACAAAAAACGAAAAAGCCATCGATTATTGCATTGAACAAAAAATCGATTGTTCCACAAAAAACGCAAACGAAAAAACGCCGTTAATGCTCGCTTTTGAAAACGCGGACGATTTGACGTGCGTAAAAATCGCGGCAAAACTCATTCTTGCGTCGTCGCCACTTACGGGCGGAGAGTTTTCGTATTTTGAACAGGCGGTTCTTGCGCACAATCCGCTTCTTAGATTTGAAGACGGACAAACGCCACTTCACATTTCTGCGATTTTGGGACACAACGGAATTTCGTCTTGGCTTTTGGAACAAACGTCAACGATTCCGCTTGTGTCGCTTTTGCAGGCAAAAGACGTTACGGGCGCGACGGCTTTGCACGAGGCGGTTCGTTACGGAAACACAAAAATCGTGCAAAATCTTTTAAAAAAAGGCGCAGACGTAAACGCGCAAGATTCGCTGATGAATTCTCCGCTTTTGCTTTTGATTCCAAAGGAAAAACAGAAAGAAATGTATACTATTCTTTTGGATAATGGCGCGGACATAAAAATCAAAGATTCGTTTGGGGACACGGTTTTACACAAAGCCACGCTTTCGCACGCGCCAGTTTCCACGCTCGCGCTTTTAGTTTCGCGCGGGGCGGTCGTGAACGAACGCAACAAAAACGGCGCAACTCCTCTTTCGTTGGCGGTTGACGAAGGATTCACCGACCACATCGCGTTTTATTCGCAAAACGGCGCGGATATTTTTGCAAGCAATTTGGATTACATTACGCCACTCGAAAAAGCGATTTTGAGCGCGGACCTTTCGATTTTTCAGAATCTGATTTCTAAAAAAAATGCGTCTGTAAAAGATTCAAACGGAAACACGCCACTTCATATTGCCTTACAAATGAATGCCCCCGATT
>CAJOEO010000146.1 GCA_905233535.1 uncultured Treponema sp. | reverse complement strand
GCCAAACGAAGCGGTAATTCTTTATACGAACGAAGGCGACTTTTAAAGATTTCGAGCGCGCCTGGACAGTTCATCGGCTTAATTGCAAAAACTCTCTTTTCGCTTTCGGTGATGAACATATTTGCCTGATAATGCCCCCAGTGTCCGCTTCTTTCCCAAAGCGTTCTAGGCATAACCGCGGGCGTGTTCACTTCTTTGTAGCCGTCGGCAACGACTTTTTTTCGCATATAATCCTGCAAAGTGGTGTACAAAAGCCAGCCGTTCGGATGCCAGAAAATCTGACCTGGGTCTTCGCTGTCAAGATGAAAAAGGTCAAGTTGAACGCCTAATTTTCTGTGGTCGCGCTTTTCGGCTTCTTCCATCAATTTTGCGTAATCTTTCAAATCGTTCGGCTTTGCAAAGCACCAACAGTAAACGCGCGTGAGCATCGGACGCGAAACATCGCCTCGCCAATACGCTCCCGCAGTTTTTGCGATTTTGAAACTCTGCGCGTTGATTTCCTTTGTAGACGAAACATGAGGACCGCGGCACAAATCCGTAAAATCGTCCTGCGTGTAAGTTGTAATCGTTTCGCCCTGCGGAAGATTTTGAATCAACTCGATTTTGTAGGGCTGTTCGGCAAAAATCGAAAGAGCCTCTTCTTTGCTCACTTCTTTTCGCACGAATTCAAAATTTCCCGCAAGAATTCGCCTCATTTCCTTTTCGATTGACTGAAAATCGTCCTCGGAAATTTTTTTCTCGCAGGAAGAAAAATCAAAATCGTAATAAAATCCGTTGTTGATTGCAGGACCGATTGCGAATTTCGTTCCAGGAAAAAGATGCATAACCGCTTCTGCCATAACATGAGCGCAACTGTGGCGCATTTTTTGCAACTGCTCGTCGTTTGTCATTTATTCACCCTAATTTTGTAAAGTACGCGGAAAAAACCGCCGTTTATTAAAAATACCTTTTTAGCAAAGCCTTTGCAATCCGCAAAACGCTCTTACCCCCTACACGCTCAATATTAAAAAGGAATGTGCCGATATTGCATTTATGGAAACTAGCAGCAATTTTACGAACACGCTACTCCCCGCTCTTGAGGCAAAGACTCAATGGTATGATAAAGAGGAGCTTCCGCGTCTGCTTGAGAGTTACCGACTACTTCACACTTGCGTAAAAAATCTGTTCGATTTACTCGTCAAGAAAGCACTTATTGTTTCGGACCCGTATAAATTTGACAAGAAGTTCTCGAAAATCGAAGCACCTGAATCTGGACAATTCATCGAAACAGAAAAAGCCGTGATTATGGGGCAACGGTTTAGCGATTACGAAGGTACGCTCGACTTCCTTTGTAACTACTATAAATTTTCTGTGAGCAACATTACGCTCGGCAATCTCAAAAAGCTCGTCGATTTAAGTAATTCGTTTTTGTGGAATTCGTTTACTGTAAATTCGAACAAATCGAATACTCGAGTTCTTGCGATTATCGTTTCGGATTTGCGAAAAAAAAGCGACCCGATGACCGTAAGTATGCTAAACGACGCTCTTACAAAAGCGTCAAAAGCGATGAGTACGATAAATTCGATTTTAAAAGACTACGCAGATTTTCAGCGCGAATTTTACAAGGGGCAGATTCGCCGACTTGTTTTTTCGACCCCAGGATTTGACGCGAGCAAAGCGTTTGAATCAACGACCGCAGAATATCAGATGATTCGAAAGAATTTTAATGCGGCAATGGGAAAATCTCCGTTTTACAAAGAATTGGTCGATGAGTTGATTCTTGAAGACCAGGGCGAAAATAAAGAAGAACTGCAAAAAAAAGTTCTCGCCAAAATGAACATCGTTTCAAAACAAACGGGGCGCGAAGAAAAACAAATCGACACGAAAGCCATGTTGATGGACAGCGCGCACATTTTGGGCGGTTTGCCACAAACGCTCGGCACAATCGTGGAAAAAATCAAAGCGAACCACGACATACTCGAAAGCGAACACGAAACGTTTTTTGTAAAACTCAAACGAACGTTTATGAAAGCGTTTAACATTCAAGAAGCACCTTTACAGTATACAGTTATAATCGTTGAACCGAGTACGGGCGCGAAACGTCAAGAAAAAATCAATTACGAAATGTTTGTAACGGAAATCGAAGTGAAGGCTCGTCGTTATTCGATTTTTAACCAAAAAAAGAGCGCGGGCTACAACAAAATCAGCACGATGGAAGAAGACAAACTCTTTGAATTCATTTCTGCGCAGATTTCTGATTGCAACAGAATGCTCGTTATGCTAAACGCACTCGACGAATTCTTTAAGGTAGCGGCAAATCCCGTGAACAAGAGTCGTATAAAAGGACTTAAAATAGACTTAACGTCGTTCAAAAACACGGTTATAAAAGCAAATTCGCTCCGCGTGGAATACGCCACGTATATCGAAGAAGCCGAGCAGATGAAAAAGTTAGGAATCGGTTAAAATCAAAAACTCCTCGAAAAATCGGGGAGTTTTTGATTTTAATTTTTAGAATTAAGATTAAAAATCACGAAACGTTTTTTGGAATTACGCGGTATTCGATTATGAGCGATTTTCCTTTGCCTGGCGAACGCGCAATTTCAAAAGTTTTGTTCAACGCTTCTATTAATTTTACGAGCGAGGCAAAACCGTAATTTCGCGAGTTGAACGCGCTGTCTTGTCGTTTTAACAAATCGCCCGCAAGAGAAACTTCCGTCCAGCCTTCGTCGTCGCCGAGTTTTTCGGCGGCACGGCGCAAATTCGCCACGATTTTTCGTTTGTCCGCGTTAAATCGTTTTTCGCGTTCTTTTCGGCTCATCGCTTGCGTGTCGCGACCTTTTGCTCCTTCGTCGTCTGCGTCGTCTGCGTCCAAATTCTCCAAATAAATAAAATCGTTGCACGCTTTAACCAAAGATTCTGGCGTTTTTTCCTCGCCCACGCCGATTACAAAAATTTCGTCGTCGCGAAGGCGCGTTACAAGGCGCGTAAAATCCGAATCGCTCGAAACGATTACAAACGTGTCGAATTTTTTTGTGTAAAGCAAATCCATCGCGTCGATTATTAGTGCGCTGTCGCTGGAATTTTTGCCTTTCGTGTACGAAAATTGCTGAATCGGCTGAATCGCCAAACGATTCAACGTTTCTGGCCATTTTTTTAGAACGCTCGCCGTCCAATCTCCGTAGGCGCGTTTTGTGATAATCGTTCCGTACGCAGAAATTTCTTCAAGAACGAGAACGAGTTTTTCGTGTTGCGTGTTTTCTGCGTCCACCAAAAGCGCGATTCTTTTTTGTCCTTGATTTTCTTCCATATTATTCATTTTTTTTCCTAAAATTAAATGAGCATTTCTAAATCGCAAACGCGCTCAAAAATCCAATCCGCTCCGCTTTCCGCCAATTCTTCGCGAGAACCGTAGCCCCACAAACAACCAAGCGCGGGAATTTTATTCGCTTTTGCGCCCAAAACATCGTGGAATCTGTCGCCAATCATCGCGATTTTTCCGTTTTCGGCTTCGTTTTGAAGATTCGCGGACAAAATCGCTTTTTTAATAATCACGGATTTCGCGCTGTTGTTTTCGGACAAATCGCTTCCTGTCGCACCGTCAAAAA
>CAJOEO010000145.1 GCA_905233535.1 uncultured Treponema sp. | reverse complement strand
TATCATTATAATGTTTCTGCTCCTTGTCCTTTGTGATTATCCACTAAGAAATCAACAAACTTTACTATCATTTCTTTGGATAGGTTCTTTGCCTCTATTCTGCTTGCAAATTGTGGGTATTCTTCTTTTAAAAAAGTTTTGAAGTTCCTAAGTGAACCCAATAACACCTGCTTATCCTTTACATTGGCATTGTCGGCAAATGTTTGGAAATAGTCTAAAAGGTTCTTGCTTTTTGATAGTCTCAGCCTGTAGCCCTCTTTATCATCCAGAAATTGCTGCTGTCTTTCAAACCTTATCTTTTCTGCAAGTTCTAAGGTTGCTTTGTTCTGCTCGCGCTGTCAACAACGGGAGAAACACGACTAACCGTGGCTTCAAACTTCACGTCAGGGTACGCTTCAAGCGAAACGTTCGCTTTTAAGCCAGTGCGCAAAACGGAAACGTAGCGTTCTGGAACGTTTGCCGTAACTTGCAGATTTGAAATGTCGCCGATTTGCAAAAGCGCGGTGTTCGTGGAAACGGTCGTGCCGTTTTTTAATGGCGTTGAAATTACGCTCCCCGAAATCGGCGCGTAAACGGGGCTTCGTCTAAAATACGAACCTGGAGAATTTGGGTCAACGTAGCCTAAAACTTGTCCGCGTTGCACTTTTGAACCGAGCATTACGGACATTTCCATGACTTTTCCCGAAACGTCAGGAAAAACGCTCACGGAATTTTGCGATTCCACTTCGCCGTTCGTGGAAACGTAGCCGTGAAGCGTGGTTTCTTTTAATTCCATTGTGCGAACGGAAATCGTCGTTCCGCTTTTGCCGCCACGTCCGCCTTTTGCGTTTTGTTGTTGTCCACTTTGCGCAGAAAAAACGTTTGCCGCCACCGCGCCCGCCGCCACAGCCGCCACAATTATAAAAGCCACGATGTACGATTTTCTAATTTTCATATTTTCTCCAATTTTTTATATGTAATATGTATAAGAATTTTTAATCTGAAGAAGAAAGCGAACCAAACGGAAGAGCGAGCGTGTTTTCCAAAGCCAAAATCGACTTGGCAAGAGAAAATTGTTCGCTTCTAAGGGATTGTTGCGCAGAAAGCAAACTTCCTTGCGCATTTTGCAAAGAAAGCAAATCTTTTGTGCCGCGATTGTACGCTTCTTGCGTCATCGTGTAACTGCGTCGAGCCAAACGCACGTTCGCTTCTTTTGAACGAACCGCCGCCTGCCCTTGTTTTATCGTTCTTAGCGACGAAGCCACGTTTCGCGAAAGCGTCAATTTTGCATCGGAAAGTTGAAGTTCCAAATCGCGCAAAGAATCTTTTGCAGAATCGATTGCGTCGTTTTTTTGCGACCAGGGAAGAACGCCGTCAAGCGGAATCGTTGCCGACAGCGACAGCGAACTCGACTGCTTTGGATTTTCGCCGTTTGAATCGGGTTTTGTCCAAACGTCTTGCCATTGCCATCTTGCCGTAATCGTAGGCGAATACGCGCTAAATCGTTTGTCCAAAACGGAATTCTTCGCGGATTCGATTTTCTTTTCGAGCGTCAAAATCTCTGGCGATGAAATTTCTGAATCCGAAACGGAAATTTCAGAAAGAGGCGCGGCATCAGAAAGTTCGCCCGAAAGTTCCAAATCTTCGTCAAGCGAAAGCCCCAAAAGTTGCTTAAAACTGTCCAAATCGTTTTGATAATTCGCCTTCGCGTTTTCTAACGTCGGTTCTGCCGCTTTGTAATTCACTTCCGCGCTTAAAACGTCGAGTTCAGAAAGTCGTCCTTGATTATATTTTGCTAGATTGGTGTTATATTGAGATTTTGCGAGCGACAAATTAGATTCTTGTAACGCGATGTTTTCTCGTTCGTATAAAAGCGCGTAAAACGATTGCCGAACGGAAAGTTCCACCGCGCGTAACGCTTCGTCGAACGTGATTTTGCCGAGTTCGTAATTGATTTTTGCGGCACGAATCTGCGTGTATAAATTGGCAGAAAGCGAAACGGAAACCGAGGCGTTGACGTTGTATGTATAGTCGTAATTTGATTCGCCCGTCGTTGGAATCGTCGCGCCCGCGCCCACGGAAATCGAAGGACTTGCGGAATTCCACGAATGATTTTTTGAACGTTCAAGCGAAGAAAGCGTGATTTCGTTTCTTTCCACAGAAACATTGTGTTCAAGCGCGAACGAAACCGCTTCGTCAAGCGAAATCGATTTTGCGCATAAAAAATTCACAAGGGAAAAAGAAATCAATGTGGCTGCAAAGATTTTTTTCATAATTGTTCCTAAAATTGCTCAAAGTATAATTAAAAAAACAGTAATTTTGACCAAAAGAAACGAACGATAACAAATCATTTAATAAGAAAAAAGTGTTATTTGCAGGTTTTATAAAAAAATTTTCGGTGGCTTTTTAAGCCACCGTAGCGAAAACTAAAGTTCTTTTTGTTCTGCTGGATTTTGCATTTTGATTATTTTTGCGGGACAACCGCCAACAACGGCGTAATCTGGGACGTTTTTTGTAACAACCGCGCCCGCTGCCACAACAGCATACGCGCCAATCGTAACGCCTGGGCAAACGGTTACGTTCATTCCAAGCCAAGCGTTTTTCTTAATCAAAACTTTGCCATAAGTGTATTTTGTATGGCGTTCGTTAAAATCGTGGTTAATCGTAGCGATTCGACAACCAGGGGCAACGCTAACGCCGTCTTCAAATTCAATTCCACCAGACGCACTAAAAATCGCAGAATGATTTATGAAGACGTTTTTTCCAAACTTTACGCGGTTTCCAAAATCGCAAATAAACGGCGTTAAAATGCGAACTTCGTTCAATTTTTGCCCGAAAAGTTCTTCTAAATCCTCGTCAATCGTTGGGTCGTTCGGCATTTTTGCATTCGCTTTTGCGCAAATAATTCGCGCCCTCATCATTTCGTCAACCGCTTCTTTAAAATACGGCTCGCGAACGTCCGTCGGTCCGCCCGCGTCCATTAAATCGTAAACATAACCTGCTTTGTATTCCATTTTTTTAGTATAATCACCGAAAAATCGTTTGTACAATAAAATTTTTGCAATACAGTTTGCGATTTTTGCATACTCCTTTAGATTTTTATATAATTCAAGAATATTTTTAGAAAACGAGGAAAAAATGACAGAAAAAGAAAAAATGCTTAGTGGCGAATTGTACGACCCATTTGACGAGGAACTTTCGGCGATTCGCAAAAGAGCGCATTCGCTTTGCAGACAATATAATCAACTTGACGAAGACGACGAAAAACGCGCGGAGATTTTTAAATCGATTTTTCCAAACGCGCAAAAAAACGTGTTTTTTCAAGGTCCGATTCAAGTGGACTACGGAGTTTTTATGGAAATCGGCGAAAATACTTACGCGAATTTTAATTTTACTTGTCTTGATTGCGCGCCCGTAAAAATCGGCAAAAACGTTTTTTTCGGTCCGAATGTTTCGCTTTACACGCCACTCCACCCATTCAAATGGCAAGAGCGAAATTCTTTTAAAAAAGAAGACGGCAAAATCGGCGCAAAAGAAAGCGCGAAGCCCATTATAATAGAAGATAATTGTTGGCTTGCGGGAAACGTGGTCGTTTGCGCGGGTGTAAAAATCGGCAAAGGCTCGGTGATTGG
>CAJOEO010000144.1 GCA_905233535.1 uncultured Treponema sp. | reverse complement strand
TATATCAGCCTCGCAATTCATTATTTTGTAGTAGCGTTTGCCGTCTATTATCGTGTCAAGATAGGTTTTTGTCCGCTCGGCGACCTTGTACGTTTTGAAAAAAGTCGTGCCGTTGCACGCAATTTTGACGGGCGCGCTTTCGTTTTGTCCGCCCGCGCACTGAAAAATCGCCGCGCCAAGCAACGCCGCGGAAATCCTCGCGCTTCTGTCCACGATTTCGTCGAAAATCGCAAAAACGATTTTTGAATCCTCTTCGTTCGCGCCGAAAAATTGCGCAAATTTTCCGTTTTCCGCGTCGGAATTTTCCAAAAACTCGCTCAATTCCTTGAGAGAAAGATTTTCAATCGAATCGATTTTTTTTGAAAACTCCGCCGAAAAAAGCCCGTCTTTTGCTGCCGTCTGAATCGCGATTTTTCCAAGTGTTCCCAAATACGCGCCTGAACACATTTTTTCAAACGGCGCAAGCCCTGGGTGCGCACTTTCTTCGTCGATTTTTTTGTCGAATTCCGAACGTTCGATTTTGCCGAATTTCGCGCTTTCGCAAACGACGATTTGCCGCTTGAATCCGATTTTTTCCACCGCGGGCTGAACGAACGCGCAGTTTAACCCCGTTCCCAAAATGAATCCGATAAAAGACGAATATTTCTTGCCGTCGATTCCCGAAAGAAGCGCGGAAACCGTGTCGTTAAGCAGCACCACACGCGGAATCGTTTTCCAGCCGTTTTCTTTTAACGCGCGTTTTAATTCGTCGCCGATTTTTACGCCTTTCGCGTCGTAAACTTTGATTTCTTTTGAAAATCCGAGCAGAATTCCGTCCAAATCTTCCGTGATTTCCATAGCGTAAGAAAAACAAAAGCAGATTTCACTAATGGAATCTTTGAATCGTTCGATTTTTTGCGCCACGCGGTCAAAAAACTCTTTCGCGGTTAGCGTTTCGTTGATTGCGGGCATCGTCGTTTTTTCAAAACCCTCGATTTTTGACGAGCCGTCTTTTGAAAATGTTACTTTGCACGAACGAAAATTCGTGCCACCCGCATCGATTACGACGACGCTTTTATCGCAAAACTTAATCGACGTTGGGTCTAAATATGTTTTTATCATATCTTGATAAGATTTTTCACCCAAAATCCCACAATTCATATCGTTTTGTATGTCTTTTGCAAGATTTTTAACGTCAAGTTGCGTTTCAAATCCGTGCGCGTTCAAAAATTTTCGCGCCGTTTCTGTTGCGTTTTTCATTTTTTCTCCTTAATTCAAAATAAATTCGCACAAATCATATCAGAAAATTACTTGATTTTCTCTTGAGTTGACCACATATTTTGCGATTTTGTATTATTAAAAGATGAAAAAAAAATCGGTATTTCTTAATGGAATTTCTGCGGGGCTTCCAATCGGGCTTGGGTATTTTGCTGTCGCGTTTTCGCTTGGAATCGTCGCAAAACACGCGGGACTTTCGCCGTTGCAAGGTTTTTGGGCGAGTTTTTTGAATCTTGCCAGCGCGGGCGAATACGCGCTTTTTACCGCGATTCAACAGGGCGCGAGCCTTTTGCAAATCGCGCTCGTTACGTTTATAGTAAACGCGCGTTATCTTTTGATGAGTTGCGCGTTGAGTCAACGTTTTGACGAAAAAACGGGATTTTTGCACCGCGTTTTTGTGGGCTACGCAATCACCGACGAATTATTCGGAATCGCAATTTCGCGGCATGGAAAATTGAATCCGTATTTTTCTTACGGCGCAATGCTCGTTGCCGTTCCGCTTTGGAGTTTGGGAACTTTTTTCGGAATCATAGCGGGCAACGCTCTTCCAAAAACAATCGTGGATTCGCTTTCGTTTTCGCTTTACGGAATGTTTTTGGCGATAATAATTCCGCCGTGCAAACGCGAAAAACCGATTTTGCTTGCCGTCGGAACGAGTTTTTTGCTGAGTTTTGTTTTTTCAGTCGCGCCATTTTTGAAAAATTTTTCTAGCGGAAATCGCACGATTTTTTTGACAATTTTGATTTCCGCCGTGTTCGCTCTCGTTTTTCCAATCAAAGATTCTGAGGAAGAAGAAAAATGAACATTTATTTTCAGATTTTGACGGCGTTTGCGGTTTCGTTTTTGATTCGCGTTTTGCCGCTAACGCTTCTTCGCAAACAAATAAAAAGCCGATTTGTCCGTTCGTTTTTGCATTACGTTCCGTTCGTAACGCTTTCCGTGATGACTTTCCCCGCGATTCTGCACGCCACGGATTCGTTTTTGGCGGGACTAATCGCTCTTCTTTGCGGAGTCGCGCTTTCGTTTGCGGGCGCACCGATGTTTCTCGTGGCGTTTTTTTGTTGCGTTTTGACGTTTGCCGTCGGATTTTTCTTCTAAAAATCATTTTTTCGTGCGGATTTTGCAGATTTCGCATGATTTTTGCTAATTCATTTTTGAGGTAAAAATTATGCGAAAAATTATTTTTGTGGCGATTTTTCTTTCGATTTGGTTTTGTTCGTGCGCGTCGTCGGGGGCGAAAAAAATTTCCGTGATGAATTGGAATTTGGAAACTTTTTTTGATGCGCAAATCGACGGTACGGAATACAAGGAATTTTCGGGTGGAAAATCGTCTTGGACAAAAGAAAAATACGAAGTTCGTCTTGACCGCCTTGCGTCCGTTATAAAAACGTTGAATTGCGACGTTCTCGTTTTAGAAGAATTGGAAAAATCGGCGCAAATTCGCGACATTCAAAATCGGCTTTCTAGCGCGTTTCGTCGTTCGCGATACCGTCATGCGTATTTTGCGTGCGAAAAAGGCGCGCCAATCGGTTCGGCGATTTTGTCGCGTTATCCGATTTCGTCCGCTACCGTTCATTCGATTGGGATTTTTAAGGCGGGATTAAAACAGCCGTCGCTTCGTCCGATTATGCGCGTGGTTTTGAACGTGGACGGGCGAGATTTGGTTTTGTTCGTAAATCATTGGAAAAGCAAAGCGGGCGGGGCAGAAAAAAGCGAAATTTGGCGAGACGGACAGGAAGAACTTTTGTCGCGACTCGTTCAAAAAGACGTTTCGGCGGGTCTTCCAGTGGTGGCGTGTGGCGATTTTAATCGTTCAATCGAAGAATTTTCTTATCAAAAGGGCGAAAATTCAAACGTCGTTCTAAAAGGCGGCGCGACCGTATACTCCCCCTGGTATTCTGACGACGGAAAACTTTGCGGCGTGGGCAGTTATTGGTACAAAAACGAGTGGGAGCGAATCGACCATTTTTTTCTTGCGGGCGATGCTCGCGTTGTAAGTTTCGCGCCTCAAACAAACGGGGAGTGGATTGACAAAAACGGACACCCCAAAAAATACCGCGTATATTCGGGAAGCGGGTATTCCGACCACCTTCCGTTAAAATGCGAAATCTCGTTTTGATAAACGCATTTTGACGAAAAGTGGTAGAAAATCCTCGTTAATCCCAACTGTCGAACATCGTTTCTGGTGCTTCCTCGTCCTCGTCTTCGCTGTCTTCCGTTTCGTTATGACTTTGCGATTCGGCGGGGTGCTTTTGCGCGTTTATCTCGGAGATGATTTTTGAAACGGTCGGAACTTCCTCCGTCGATTTTTCTTCGTCTTCAGTGGTGTACGCGGCGAGTTCAGCTTTTTTCTTTTCCTCGTCTTCT
>CAJOEO010000143.1 GCA_905233535.1 uncultured Treponema sp. | reverse complement strand
GGACGAGAATGGCAGTGTGGCACGATTCAGCTTGACTATCAGCTTCCGAGCGAAGAACGATTGGACGCAACATACATCGGCGCGGACAATCAAAAGCATCACCCCGTAATGCTTCACCGCGCGGTTTTGGGTTCGCTTGAGCGTTTTTTGGGAATCCTCATCGAGAATTTTGCGGGAGCGTTTCCAGCCTGGCTTCATTTTGAGCAAGCGGCGGTCGTTCCAGTTGGGCAGGATTTCAACGAGTATGCGCAGAAAGTGGCGGCGGAACTTTGTTCAAAAGGATTCCGCGCAAATGCCTACACAAACGGCGAGAATATGAAAAGCAACATCAAAGTCATCACGAGCGAGCATAAAACGCCGTATATTCTTGTGGTGGGCGCAAAAGAAATGGAAGAAAACAGTGTGAGCGTGCGATTCCGCGCGGACAGCGGCAAAAAGCAGACTACGATGCCGCTTTCTGATTTTGTGTCGTATCTAAAAGACAATGTGGAAAACCACAAAATTGAACTTTAATTTTCGTTTTCGGCGACTTTTTTAATCGCCGAATTCTTTTTTTAACGTTTCCAAAATCAAATTTTGGGAACGGTTTATTTTTTAATGGGAAATGGGTAAAATAAGCGTATGAAATCCATAAAACGTATTGCGCTTGCTATGATTTTTAGTTTTTTTGCGACTGCGTTTTCGCAAGAAAATGATACTGTTGGAATTGACGATTCTATTCAGCGTGAAGTTTCGATTGTAATGACTGAACAGCGATTCAATTTGAATCCACATACTGCAACTTATTCTAGCGAAGCGCAGATTTTAGACGCGCTTTACGAAGGTCTTTATTCTTACGACCCTCACACGCTTGACCCGATTCCCGCTCTTGCGACTTCTTGCAAAATTTCTCGCGACAAGAAAAAACTCACGTTTACGATTCGCGAAGGCGCGAAATTCAGCGACGGAAGCGACATAACGGCGTTTAGCGTTAGAAATTCTTGGTTGATGCTTTTGGCAACTCCGTCTGCGCCTTATGCTTCGCTTTTTGATTGCATAAAAGGCGCAGAAGATTTTAGAAAAGGCAAAGCAAGCGAAGATGACGTTGGAATCGTTGCCCGAAACAATCGGACACTTGTGGTTTCGCTTGTTTCGCCGACCGCGCATTTTACAAAAATTATTTGCCCCCCCGCGTTTTCCGTAAAAACGGGGCAAGACAGCGTTTTTTCTGGCGCGTTTGTTTTGGCAGAACGAACGGACTCTTCGATTCTTTTGAAAAAAAATCCGAATTATTGGGGAGCGCAAGGCGTTCACGTTCCGTCGATTAGAATAAAAACGAGCGACGACATCGTTGAAAACGCTTGGGATTTTAACACGGGAAAAGTCGATTGGATTTCGTCTGCATTTGACTCGTCAAAACTACTAAACAAAAATGCAGTTCGACTTTCCACGATTTTTGGAACGGAATACATTTTTTTTCGTTGCGACCGCGCACCTTTTGACCGCGCAGACATTCGCAACGCACTAATGGCGGCAGTTCCCTGGGAAGCGTTGCGAAAACTCTCCTACGTTCAAGCGACTACGCTCGTGTATCCGATTTCTGGGTATCCGGAAGTTGAAGGGCTTTCTGACACGTCGATTGACGACGCAAAAGAACTCATGGCGGAGGCGCGAAAATCTGCGGGAATCGACGAAAAAGAAACTTTGCATTTGTCGATGGGAATTATGGCGATTAGCGAAAGGCAAAAACGACAATTTGAACTTTTGCGCGAAGCGTGGCTTCCGCTTGGCGTGGAACTTTCCGCGTTGATAATTCTTGACCAGCGTTACATCGAATCGATTTCTGACGCAGACGCGGACGTTTTTGTTTATTCTTGGATTGGCGATTTTGCCGACCCGATTGCGTTTTTGGAATTGTTCCGCGACGGTTCTACGTTGAATCAAACCGCATGGAAAAACGAAAAATTTTCTAAGGCACTTTCCGAGGCTGCCGTAACGACGAACGCGGAAGAGCGTTACAAATTGCTTGCCGAGGCGGAGACGATTCTTTTGGACGACGGCGTGATTTTGCCGATTAGTCATCAAATCGCACTTCACGCACTAAATCCTAATGTGATAGGCGGTTGGTTTACGAATGCGCTAGATATTCACCCATATAAATACTTATATCTAAAAGCGTATACCCCAGATATTCCGAATGTCGTAATGAAATAACCACAAAATTCATCATGGAGAAGGATATGGTACGAACTTACGATGACTCCATGTTTATTGATACGTTTGAACACGAATACACTTATCTCAATGGATTTTTGCGCAACGTTCGGCGATTTTCCAAAAAAATCGCGCTAATCGACCCTGATTTGAATAGAAGTTGGACGTATAGCGAATTAAACGACGAAGCGAATCTTTTGGCGAACGCGCTTTTGTCCGCGAAAATTGCGCGTGGCGACGTTGTGATGAGCGTTTTGCGAAACAGTCCCGAATTTGCGTTTAGTTATTGTGGCGTGCGAAAAATCGGTGCGGTTCTTCTTACAGCCAATTTCAATCTTTCGCCGTGCGAACTTTCGCTTTTGATTGATTTCAACAAACCGCGCGTTTTGATTTATTCTGCGCCGTTTTCAAAAACGATTTTGGACGCGCTTTCTCGTTCGTCGCATAAAGTTGAATTTTTGATTCTTGCGGACAATTTAGAATCTTTGCCACCTTCAAAAAATCATATTTTATATGAAGATTTCGTGAAAAATTCATGTAAAACCGAGCCAAAAATCGATTTTAGACATCATATATACGACGAAGTTTTACGTTTATGTACAAGTGGCACGACTTCTCTGCCAAAATGCGTACCGATTAACGACATTAACGAAGTTTTATCCGCACACGATGTTATAATGCACTATCCTATGGATTTACACGATGTTACTATGAATATGACACCATGGTTTCATCGTGGCGGGTGTCATTCTGGCGGGATTTGTCCCGCGTTTTATGTGGGCGCGGCTGTCGTTATAATGCGTAATTTTCGTCCGCAAAGCACGCTCGATTGGGTTTCGCGCTATAAAATCACGTTTTTAATGGGTGCGCCCGCAAATCTTTCGCTTCTTGCTCGCGTGCAGGAGCAGAAAAAGCGCGACCTTTCGCCACTTCGCGGAATCGTTACTATGGGTGCGCCGCTTTCTCGCACCGATTGCGTTCGATTTATGGAAATTCTCACGCCGAATATTTTTAACGGCTACGGAACGACCGAAACTTTTTGGAATTCGTTTTTGCGTCCGTGCGACCTTCCGAATGGCGCGGGGACGGTTGGCGCGAGTTGTACGGACGACGAAGTTCGCGTTGTTCAGATTTTCGATTCGCGCCGTGCGAATCCCGACGAAGTTGTGCCGAACGACGGAAAATCTCTTGGCGAAATTATAGTAAAATCGCCAGAAAAAACGACGTATACTTATATTGGCGACGAAAAAAACGCGAAAGAAAAATTTTTTGCGGGATTTATGTATACGGGCGACACGGGAACATGGGACGAGAATTTTGTTGTTACAGTTCGCGGACGAAAAGACGACATGATGGTCGTTTCGGGCGAAAACATTTATCCAGAACAAATCGAAGAGGCAATCAATTCGTGTTCGCGTGTAAAAGATTCGCTTGTTACTTCTGTGCCAGACC
>CAJOEO010000142.1 GCA_905233535.1 uncultured Treponema sp. | reverse complement strand
ATTCGCCACTATACCCCAAATAAAGCGCACCGTTATTGAAAATTACGACACCGCCTTGACTGCTTCCTGTTGCTTTATTTGAACAATTCGATTCACTCGCCGCCGAAGACGCTGCGCTGTCGCCGATTACTGCACTGCCGTACATAAACATCGTTCCCAAATTGTAAACACCGCCGCCGTTTTGCGCGATGTTGCCTTTTATCGCGCCGCCGCTCATTTTGAAAATGCCTGTTTCGGCAATATACACGCCACCGCCGCTGCCCGTCGCTGTGTTTCCGCTTATTTCGCCACCTTCCATTACAAATGTGCCACAAACCTGTACGCCGCCGCCACTTTGCGCCTTGTTGTTCGTGATTTTTGCGCCGTCTTTCATAGTGAGTTTGCCTGTTTCTGCAACAAACACGCCGCCGCCTGTGTAATTGGCAGTATCTGCATTATTTTCAGTAAGAACAGTTCCGCTTTCAAGCGTTACATCTGCACCATCGCTCACGGAAATAACACTTCCCTTTCCGCTGTTTGTAATCGTTATATTTTTAAAGACGAACGGCGCGCTCGTTTCGATTTTTATAGAACTTTCCGCATCCGTACAAGTGATTTTTCCGCCGCTTTCGCCGACGATTTGAACTTCCGCCGCTTTTATACCGCTATCCGCCACAGCATAACAGCCAGAATAATGCACATTATCGCTAGAACCATTGCCCGTAATTCCGCCTACGATGTGAATCGTGTACGCATTAACAACGCCGTCTTCCAATTCGCTTCCAAGTTCAATGATTTTTTGGAACGCGCCCTGCAATGTTTTGAGCGGATTTTCCTGCGTTCCCACATTTGAATCGTCTCCGCCCGCGTTTACATACAAGCCTACAGGCTCAAGCCAAAGCGCGTAAAGCGTAATATTTTCCGTAATCGCCGTTTCAAAATCGAATTTTTGCGCATTTTCTTTAGTTGGATTTTCGTTTGTACACCAGCCGCCAAACGCATATCCATCTTTTGTCGGTTGCGAAGGCTCTTCCGCCGTTTCACCAATAACAACAGATTGAGAATAAATCGTCGCCCCGTCAGAAACGAACGCAACAACAACGCAATTTTCAGGAATCACATTCCATTTTGCGTTTAGAGTAAAATTCGTGCGCACAGGCATACTAAAATCGTATTCAGTATTAAGATTTTTATCGACGCACCATTTTTCAAATGTATAGCCACTGCGAGTCGGGTCGTTTGGCTTTTCTACTTTTTCGTTGCTAAAAATTGTTTGGCTAGAAACATCGCTACCATCGTTAGAATTGAACGAAACCGTATACGATACGCGCTCATCAGTGGAAGAAAGATAATTTGAACAAGACGCAAAAAACGCGCACAGAACAAAAAAAATACTCAAAATTTTCAAAGAAAACGCACGCATACGCGAAGTTTATCACCACAACGAGAGAGTTTTCAAGCAATTTGTGTCTTGCCAAATAAAAAGAATCAAAATAGAATAAAAAAAACAGGAACGCAAAGCGATAAGCGACCGCCTTCCGTAGTGCTTTTGTTAAAAGCCGCCAGGAGTTTGGTTCACTGACTGGCGGTTTTTCTTTTGCTCTTTTCTATTTTAAGAAGAGAGACAGCGTATTTACAATTAACGTGATAATTGCAATGCAGAGCATTGCTTTTTCATATCTTGTCATACGCAAGTCTCCAAATATTTATTCGGAAGGCTTTGCCGCCAAACGCTTTGCGTTCCCTTAAAGTCGAATATTATTCCAATTCGCTCAAAAAATCAATTTTTCAAAAGATTATCTAGTTTTGTGTTTAGTGCAAGAAGAGAATCGTCGCTGGGAGAAAGCGCGACTACTTGTTTTAGATAGTATTGAGCCTTTCGGTATTCTTTTTTCGCAAAATAAATTTCGTAAAGTCTAAAAAGAGAATCGCGGTTTCGCGGATTTGCAGTTAAACTTGCACGCAAATCCGAAAGAATCGCGTCTTCGCCCGAATCCAAAAAACTTTTCTGATAATACAAAAAACTTTTTAATTTCGCGCTACTTTGCGGAAGTAGCGATTCCAAGATTTTTTGCGCGTCCGACTTTTTCCCCGTGGCAATCAAAACGCTCAAATACGCCTGAACCACCGCCTCTTCGGTTGCTCGTGTTGAATACAATTTTGAAGCCAAATTCCACGCCTCTTCAATTTTTGAAGAATTTTGACAAATCGAAATGTGCGCAAAAATCAAAGAATCTGGCGCGTCGTTTCCCAAAGAATCAACTAGCGGTTTTGAAATCGAATACGCTTCCGACCATTTTTTTGAAGAAGCCAACGCCTGAACAAGAAAAATTTTCGCATTTAGATTTTGAGAATCCAACGAAAGAACAGCCTCGGCAAGTTCGCCCGCGCTTTTTCCAAAAATCGTGCCGCCCGTTTCCGAAGCTAAACTCGCCGCTTCCAAAAGAACTTCCGCGTCATTTTTGTATAGAGAAACCGCTTTTTCAATCGTGGCGGTTGCGGCAGAAAGATTTTTGTTCCAATCGCGCTGAATTTTTGCACGCAACAAAAGATAATCGCGACTAGTAGAATCCGTGCGAGAATACACGTCCAAAAGAGAAGCCGCCCGAATAAAATCGCCTTTGTGAATCAAAATTTTCACGCGAAAAAGAAGATAATACGCGCTCCAAGATTCTTGTTGCAAAACGCGAGCGACGTACATTTCTGCGCTGTCCCAATCGCCAAGCGCGAAAGATGTTTCTGCACAAAGTTTTAGAGCCTTTCGATTTTGGGAATCAAGCGAAACAAGCGACCGCGCCAAAATGTCCGCTTCTTCGATTTTATTTGAATAAAAAAGCGCATTCGCAAAATCAAACGTGATTTCAACACAATCGGGGGAAGAATTGTGCGCAAGTTCCAAAACTTTTGTCGCGTCTGAAAATCGTTTTTGTCTAGTAAACAATCGTCCCGCCAAAAAATTGGCAAGCACGGATTTTGGACGCATTTTTAATGCCGCGGAAAGCGATTTTTCTGCCTGCGAATACGAATCCGAAGCAGAAGTGTCAGAAATGCAAAGCGAAATCGACGGAATCACGAGCGAAAGAAAATCGTCGTCGCCTGCGGCAAAATCGTAAAGTCCGTCAAGCGCGAATTGAAGCGCGCCAACGTACCTGTTCGACGCAAGGTCTGCGGGCGCAAAAACGGCGTATTCGGTTTTGTACTCGCTTGGAAAACACACGCGAAGCGCGCTAGACGCGATAAACAAAAGAACTTGCTCCGCTGGCGTATAAGAATCGTTTGAATGACGTAACGACGAAAGCGCACGCACAAGCGACGAAGGCGAACCTTCTTCCACGAGCGAAAGAATCGCTGGATTTATTTCTTCAAAGAATGCCGTTTTTTTCTTTGTTGGAAGTGCGATTTTTGTTCCTTTTTGTTGAGATTCTTGAGAAAAAACGGCAGAAATAAATGTTGCAACAAAAAAAGCCAAAGCGACAGGCTTTCGCGATGTCATTAGACCGCCGCCCCATCGCCGTCGCCGTCTTCGTCTTTCTCAAAAGGAAATTTGTTGTCGGGCGTTTGTTGATATAAAAACAAAAACACAAAAAATCCACCCGAAAAAATCAACATGAGCGGCCACCATTTTGCCATAAAATCCACGAACGAAATTTTGACGATTGAAAACGTAAAAAGCATAAAAAAAAGCC
>CAJOEO010000141.1:3768-6179 GCA_905233535.1 uncultured Treponema sp. | reverse complement strand
GGCGAGTTTACAAACGAGATTTTCGGTCGCGTCGGCGAAATCGCGAATTCCATGAACGACAGAATTTCGGGCGTGGAAAACGCGACGAATGACCGCGTGAATGGAATCGAATCGAACGTGAACGACAAAGTTTCTTCTATAGAAAACGCGGTTTCCGAGCGAATCGCGAACGTTGAAAATCTTGTGCGCGAAAGCGTGGAAAATGCGCAGAATCGAATTGCGTCGTCGGAGGGTGAAATCGATTCTAAGATAAGTTTGATTTCGGCGCAGACGAGCGAAACGGTTTCGCATCTTGAAAAGTCGATTTCTGACACGGCGGAAGCGGTGCAGAATGAGATTTTGCGGCTAAAAGAGGACGTTGATTTACTTTCGTCTGACACCAGCGACAAAATCAACACGATTCGCGAGCGTTCTTCACAGGCACAGCAGGATTCTCTCGATTCGATTTCGGCGTTCGAGGAAGATGTGAACGAGAAAATTGTTCAACTTAAAGAGCAACTTGCACAAAAGACGAACGAAATCAGGCAGGATTTTGAGGAAAGCGCGGCAAATGCAAGCGACCGTGCGCGTGAAATCGACGATGCGATTTTGGAAACTGAAAATCGACTTTCGGATTTCCAGAAAGACAACGACGAGCGCATGGAAGAAATCGAAAATCACGTTTCCGATATGCTTTCGACGCTTTCGAGCGATTACGACGAAAAGCAGACGGCTCTTCTCGAAAAACTCGATTCGCAGTTAATCGAATATCGAAAAGAACTCGATGCGCGTTTTGAGAGACTTGAAAAAACTGGCGACGACGTGGACGATTTGGAGCAGAGTTTGCGACAAATGCTTAAAAATACGGAAATGTCGGTTTTGGAATCGTTTAGCGACTTTACGCGTGAACAGCAATCGCGTCAGGAAGAATTTAGAACGCGCGTTGCGCAAGACCGCGACGGAATCGTGGACAAAATCGCGGAATTGAGGCACGACCTTGAAGACATTGAGGCGACGGCGATTGGCAACGTGAATTCAAAACTTGGCGAGTTTGAAATGAAATTCCACACAGACCTTGAACGGCGTGCGGACGACATTTCGGGCGTTTTGGAAAATTGGCAGGCGGATTTCAATCAAAAACTCGGCGCGTTTACAACGACGTTTGACACAAAACAGCAGATTTTGGAACAGACGTTCATGCAAAAGAGCGACGAAAATTCTCTTCTAGTTGAACAAAATATTTCGGCTTGGAAAGAAGAATTCGACAAAAAAGTCGAAGAATTCACGCAGCAATACACTGCGGTTCAAAACGAAATTCAAGAAAAATTGGAAGCGGGACTTTCAGACAGCAAGAACGAAATCGATTCAAAATTGCAAGATTGGCGAAACGAATTTGAAGCGAAGGTTTCGGAATTTGTTTCATTGCACGAAGAGGAGATTCAGAAAATCGAAGCGTCGTTTGCAGACGACATGGCGAAAAAGAGCGAAAATCTTTCGCAACAAATGGATTCGTTTACAGCGCAATGGAGCGAAGCGCAGAATGATTTTGAAAACAACATTCGTTCTTCGCAAAATTCCAACTCGGAAAAAATCCAAAACGATTTGTCTGAATGGAAAAATTATTTCAATTCCAAACTTTCTGAACTTTCCGCGTTGGTGGAAGACGAAGAAAATCGCGTGAAAAACGAACTTGCGACCCGACTTTCCGAACTTGAAAACTTTGAGGAGTTGGAGCGCAAACAACTTGAAACGCAATTCACGCAAGATTTGCAAAATCGTTTGAGGACGCTACAATCGCAAAACGACGAGCAACTTGGACGATTCGACACGATAATTTCGAACACGCAGAACGAGATTCACAATCGACTTGACGAAATTGAATCGACGCTAAATTCTGAAAAAGAAAACTCGGAAAACGCGATGCGCGAAACGATTTCTAGGCTTACGAGCGACGTTGACGATTTGATTTCTTCGACGACTGCGCAAAACGAGCAGAAGATTTCTGAACTTTCGGCGGACGTGCAGAATAAACGCGATGCGGCTTTGCAAGATTTGGCGAACGTTGAAAACGAACTTTCGTCTTGGCGCGATTCTATAAAAACGCAATTTGAGCAAACGCGGCAAATTTTCGATTCGCAGATTAGTAGCGCGGAATTTGACACGAATCAAAAAGTGAGCGAGTTGAGAAGCGAATTCGACAGGAATTTGGAAGAATTCAAAGGCGGAATTTCTGACAAAAAAGACGAACTTTCGTCGCAAATCGAAACGCTTTCTGCAAAAATCTCGCAAAGCGTGGAGAATTTTGAGAACGATTCGGCGCGACTTTTGGACGAACTTTCGTCAAAACTCGAAATGGCGGAGCGCGAATCCGACGAAAAAATCGCAAATATTCGCGAAGAAATCATTTCTGTCGGCGAGGAAGGCACTGCACA
>CAJOEO010000141.1:0-3704 GCA_905233535.1 uncultured Treponema sp. | reverse complement strand
CCGTGTATCAAAAAGCGGACGAATTGAAAGTCGAGTTGGACGGAAAAATCGCTTTGCTAAACGAAGACGTTGCGAAACTTTCGGTTTACGAGGAACAAATCGCGTCGCTTAAAGAAAAAATGAACGACATCGACAGATTGTCAACCGACGTAAACGAGAAGATTCAGCAATTCCAGTCGGAAAGCGAGAAAATCGAAACGATGGACGAGCGATTCAGAAAACTCAAGGAAGTTAGCGATAGCGTGGACGCACGTCTTAGCGACCTACGCGATTCGAGCGACGAATTGAACGAAATGCAACTTTCCGTCCGTTCGTTTAAGACCGACCTTGCAGACGTTGAACACGAAGTCGAGCGTTTGGACAAAAAGTCCGACATGGTTACGCAAGTTTCCGACGAGGTTGACAAGATTTTCGTTACTCTCCAAGAAATCGACGAAAAGATGAAAGATGTCGAAAAATCGGCAACGGAAATCCCAGGTCGTCTTGAAGAACTTGAAGGTCAAGTTTCGGTTTTGATGGACAACCGCGAGCAAGTTACGCAAACGCTTGAAAAGTTGAATCAAATGGAATCGATTTTGAAGGATACTGAACAGCGCACGGAGAATTTGCAAAAATCGCGGCAGGGCGTTGCGCGACAAGAAACGCGCCTTGAAAGTCTAAAGCGCGACATTGACAACCGAATCCGAATGTACGGCAAAATGGTCGATGACGCGGGCGGAAAGTTCAGCGAGGAAGAAATGGAAAAACAATTCCCCGTTCAAGAGCGCGATTTGTCGCAGGAAGAAACGGAAATCAATCCGCAACTTCGTCGGCAAATAATCGACCTTCGCCGCGACGGTTGGTCAGTGGACGAAATTTCTCGTCGATTGAATTTGAGCCAAAGCGAAGTTGATTTGACGATTGAATTGGGTTCAGATGAAATTGGAATTTAAAATCCGATTTTGAAAAAAAAAGCGGTGGAAAATCAAAAGCCACCGCGTTTTTTTTTGTTCAAAAAAATTTTATCGCGACAAAAGACACGTCGCCCAAACTTCTACTGCGCGCATTTGTCCAACGTCGCCGAGTTTTTCGCCTGTTTTTGCTTTGACGAAAATTTGTTCCACGTTGATTTTTAGAATTTTTGCAATTTCTTCGCGGACTTTTTGACGATATGGCAAAAATTTCGGTTTTTCGAGCGCGACCACGCAATCGATGTTCATAATTTTCCAGCCGTGCGAAAAAACGTCGCCACTCGCGATTTCCAAAAGCGTGCGAGAATCCGCGTCTTTCCATTTTTCGTCGTTTGGCGGAAAAAACTCGCCGATGTCGCCGATTCCCGCCGCGCCCAAAATCGAATCCGTAATCGCGTGTAAAAGCGCGTCGCCGTCGGAATGCCCCGCTTCGCCCAAATCCGACGGAATTTCAACGCCGCCAAGAACGAGCCGCCGCCCCGAAACGAGCGCGTGTTTGTCGTAGCCAAGCCCCGTGCGAATTTCCATTTTTTCAAAATCCCCCCGATATGTGATTTTTCGATTTTCCGCGCTACCTTCGACGATTTTTGTTGCAGAACGATTTGAAAATCTGTCCCAAATTTCCGTGTCGTCCGTACATTCCGCGCCGATTTCTCGCGCCTTTTGGTGCGCCAAAAAAATTCCACCAAAATCGAACGCCTGCGGAGTTTGAATGCAAACCAAATCCGCACGAACGAGATGTTCCGCGATTTTTTTGTCTTTGTCGATTTTTTTCTGCGTGTCCACGGGAGGAATCGCGGGGGCTGCCGCGCCAAACGTTTTTGCCGCCTCGATTGTGTCTTTTACGATTTTTTGCGAAACGAACGGACGCGCCCCATCGTGAATCAAAACGATGCACGTTTCGCTCGGCAATTTTTTTAGCGCGAAAAACACGGATTCCTGTCGCGTTTTGCCACCGCAAACAAACAAAAATCGAACGCCATTTTTGTGCGCGTTTTTCACAATATCGCTTTCAAAAAGCGCGTTTTTTGCCGTTTCCTCGGTTTCGTCCTTTGGAAAAGTCACAAGAACCGTGGAAAAATCCGCGACCTGCAAAAAAACATCGGCGGCATTTGAAAGAACCGTGCCGCCGTTTAATTTAAGATATTCTTTTTTTTGTCCCGTTCCAAATCGGGTGGACGAACCCGCCGCCAAAAGAATTAGCGCGAGTTCGTCGTTTTTTTCCGTTTTCATTCGTCCTCGTCGTCGTCTTCTTCTTCTTCAGAATCTGCCGCGTCGTCCGAATCATCGGAATCTCCGTCGTCTGAATCGTCTGTTTCAACGTTTTCAGAAACGTCGTCGCCAAATTCGTCGTCGTCGTCGTCGTCAAAATTCTGTTGAACGCTTTTCTTTCCGATTGACGCTCCTATTGGTTCAAGTTTTGCGTGAAGTTCCGCTTCAACTTCTTCCGCGCTTTTTCCAGTCGCAAACGAAACTTCGTCGATTAAAAGCCGTCTAGCGTTGTCGTAAAGTTTTCGCTCTTGAATCGGAAGTTCCTTGACTTTTGAACGTTGATAAAGACTTCGAACGATTGTCGCAATGTCTTTTATGCTACCTTTTTTTAGAAGGTCCATGTTTTGCTGAAATCGCAATTTCCAATCCGACGTGATTGGACCGCAATCAACCGCAAGCGAATTTAGCGCGTCGGTTGCCTCTTGCGCCGAAACGAGTGGGCGAATGCCGTGTACCCAAGCGTTTTTCACGGGAACGTACACGTTCATATCAGAAACTTCAATGTAGATTTTGTAATGCTTCATCATTTCGCCGTTGAATTTTCTGTCGAAAATGTCAACAACAATGCCCACGCCTTGCGTAGGATATACTATACGCTGATTGATTTTGAAGTTTTCGCCTTCGTGTTTTTCGTTAGATTCGTTATCTTTTTCCATGCGTTAATTTTACCATTATTTATCGAGAATTGTAAGTTCGACACGACGGTTTTGCGCTCGTCCCATTTCCGTCGTGTTGTCGCCAATCGGTTTTCGCGAACCAAATCCCTCCGTGAAAATGTGTGTGCGCGAACGAACTTTTAAACTTTCAAGATATTTTGCAACCGAATCGGCTCTTTCTTCGGAAAGTTTTTGGCAAGCGTCTTCGTCTTTCGCGCTTGCCGTGTGTCCGCTCACCAAAATATCGTTCGGGAATTTGCGCAAGATTTTTGCAAGTTCTCGGATTTTTGCTTTTTCAGACGAAACGAGCCGTGCAGAATCTGGTTCAAACTGAATATTTTTTAGACTGATTTTTAGACCTTGACTACTTTTTTCCACGGAAACGTTTGAAAGTCCCAACGATTGAACTTCGTCCTGCACGATTTTTAGATTTTCGTCGGTAGAAGAACGCACAAATTCCGTAACTTCCGTTGTATTTTTTCCAGAAAAAACCGCCACATTTCCAGTAAACGTTTCTATTTGGATTCTAAAGTCTTCGTTGTAATGGTCGATTTGTCCGCGTTCGTTGTCCCACCAAATCGTTCTGTTTGAATATCCCATCGTGTAAACGGGCGGGTCGGTCGCCATGTTTACAATGTAATCGTCCGAAACTGGATTTTCAAACGCAAGATTGTATTTTGCCTGAATCACGCACAGAGTTCGCGGTTTTCCGTCTTTGTCCGTTGTTTCTTCGTCGCGCAAATATGTATAAGTCGCTTTGAACGGATACTTCACAGGTTTTTTTATGTTGTAACTTCGCCTAAAGTCTTGCGCTTCGTAGGCGTCT
>CAJOEO010000140.1:3757-4747 GCA_905233535.1 uncultured Treponema sp. | reverse complement strand
GTGATTATTCTGCTGAACGCCAAAATTCCTGCGCCCATTCCAATTCCAAGCGGAAGCCAAAATTTCCACTCGCGCAAAATCCTGCGGACATTCGGCGAAATCAGCGCGATAATTCTGTCGTACACATTAAAAACCACCGCCATCGTTCCGCCTGAAACGCCAGGAATCACATTGGAAACGCCCAAAACAATGCCTTTCAGAAATAATTTTATATAGTCAAACATTTTTGCATTGTACTATTTGTGCTAGAATGAATCTATGGAAAACGGCAAAATGCCGACTTTGCCGAAAATTGAAATTATGAAAAATTCCCGTTTTGTCCGCGATATTTTTTTTCTCATTTTTGCGTTTTTTTGCGCATTTTTGCCTGCGGAAACTTATTATTGGGTCGGCGGAACAAGCGGAAACTGGAGCGACGCAAACAACTGGAATACTGCTCAAAACGGAAGCGGAACGAGCGCGATTCCAACATCAGACGACATCGTTTATGTAGACTCACAGGCGAATATAACTTTGACGGAAGATGTTTCAGTTTCTTCCTTTGGAATAAGCGGTTCAAATGTTCAAATTTCGTCTTTTTCCGTAACGATTTCAGGCGATTTCAAATTTACCGCGACGAATGTAGAAACTGTTAGACCTGCAGGAACGGGCGCAAGCGCGGACGCAACGAGCGAATTGATTTTGAACTGCACGAGCGAGATTTCAAAACTTATAATGCACTCAGGCGGAAACATTACGATTCCAGCGGGAAAAAGCGCGAAAATTACCGAAATCGAAAATCAAGGCGGTTCTTCTCCGCCCACCATTTTGTCTGTGGCGGGAACGCTTGAAAGCGACGAAATCGACCTTTCAACTGTAACAACGCGAACTCTCGTTGTTGCAGAAACGGGCGTTGTTTCCGCTGGCACGATTTTGGGTTCGAACGGCTCTGTAACGAACAAAGGCTTAATTACGGTTACATTGTCTTCAATGAATCAAGATATTCTTTCT
>CAJOEO010000140.1:0-3704 GCA_905233535.1 uncultured Treponema sp. | reverse complement strand
CGATTGGGGAACGCTTCCGCTTGTAATCGTAAAACGCGCAAACGAGCCTGATTTTTCAAGCGATTTTGCACATTCTTCAAACGCGATTCAGATTTTAGAAAGCGCGACGGCGACTGTTTCTGGTGGCACGATTTCCGCAAGCGATATTTTTGTGAGCGGAAGCGCGAAACTCGTTCAGACGGGCGGAGAAATTTCTGTAACAAATGCGATTTCTCTTGGAAACAACGCGCAAATCAGCCAATCGGGAGCGGACAGCAAAATTTCTGCAAAAAGTCTTTCGATTTCGGATTCCGCGTCTTTTTCTGCAAGCGCGGGCTTGTTCACTTTCAGCGATTCTGCTTCAACTTACGAAAATTTGTCTTCCGAAGATTCGACTTTTTTTAATTTGACGGCAAAAAGTTTAACCGCGACTTCAAAAATTTCCGTAACAAACGATTTGAAAATCGAAAGCGGCGGCACTTTTTCGTTTGCAGATTTGACGGTCGGCGACCAACTTTTTTTGAAATCCAACATTTCTTCAAGCGGAAAAATCGAGTGCAAAAGCGTTGTTGTAAACGCAGATTCCACGATTCTTGCAACCGAACTTGAAATTGCGACGAGCGTTTATTCTCAAAACGACGAAATTTCGCTGACGGTCGGTTCGAGCGCGAAAAATGTGAATGTGAGTTTTGGCGGAGAAGTTTCTGCGGAAAACGCAAAAAATCTAAAATCGCTTACGATTTACGGAAAAACCACGCTCGGCGCGAGCATTTCCACGGCGCAAAATCAGACTTTTTTGGGCGAGGTGGAATTGAGCGCGGACAGTTCGCTCGTTTCGGAAAACGGCGAAATTTCGATTGGCGATTCTTCAAAAAAAATCACGGCGAATGGAAAAAAACTTACGGTCAAAGCAAAAACGGCGGCAAAAATTTTGGGCGGATTTTCCGACAGCGCGGATTTGGCGATTTCGGCGGATTCTGTGGAAATCAACGGCGAAAACACTTTTTCTTCCATAAAAAACGCCAGCGACACGGCACAGACAAAAATTCTTTTTGAAAGCGGAAAAACGCAGACTTTTGCAAGCGGAGCGATTTTTGCAGGAACGGAAAACGCGCCTCTCGTTCTTTCGACGGGCGGAACGGTTTGGAACGCGACATTTTTAGAAACTCCCGCAGAATCGAATTTTTCGTACACGATAATCGACAAATCGAAATCGTCTGCAAAACTCAACCTGCCCGAAAGCGAAGACAAAGTTTGCGACTCCTACGGATTTCCCGCGGAAGACAGCGACGGCGGAGAAGTCACAACAGAAAATTGGTTTTCGCCAAAATTTTATTGGTGGGGAAAAGAAAGCAGCAACTGGAAAAAACGCGGAAACTGGAGTTCAAGCGAAACGGAATTCAAGCGTGCGCGAAGTTATCCGCCGACAAACGGAAGCGCGTCTGTTGTAATCGTAAAAGACGAAACAGATTCTGACGGCGGAAAAACGCTCACGCTGACGAGCGGTATTTTTTCAAGTTCCGTCAAAGTAATCGAGTTTACTATAAACGACGGAAAAATCGTGGATTTTTCAAATGTAAGCGTTGCCGCGGAAAAAATCGAAAACAAAGGCACGATTCGCACAAAAAACGCGGCAGTAACCGTTGACGGCAAAAATCTTTCGACGGACTCGACGGACAAATTCACGCAAAGCGACGATTCGACAATCGAATATTACGACGCGAATCTTTCGGCACTTGCGTTCGGTTCGTCGTACAAAAATCTTTCGTTCGGCGACGGCGCAAAAGGCACGATTTCTGACGCTCTGACGGTAAGCGGAAAAACGACGATTTTTAACGGAAGCGCAAACGATTTGAAATTGACTGCGGACACGAATTCGTTTGCGAACGGCGTTCAAATTGGAACGGACATCGACGATTCTTCAAAAGAAAAACAAGGCGGAAAAATCGAAATCGCGGGAACGAATTTGAAAATTCTTGAAAACGCAAAATGCGCTTCACTTATTGTAAAAAGCGCGGTTTCCATTATGGGCGACATCACGACGAGTGGCGACCAAACTTTTGAAAAATCGGCAAAAATCGAATCTTCCGCAACGATTTTGACTTCTTCAAAAATCGAATTCAAAGATGGATTTTTGGCGAGCGAGAACACAACGATTTCCGCGCAAACCGTTTTGGTTTCGGGAAGCGAAAAATTCAACGCGAACGGAAACACGATTCAGTTTGTTGCTTCAAATGTTGATTTTGCGCAAAACTCGCTCGAAAAAAGCGGCACTCTCTCGTTTGCAAATTCAAATTGCACGTTGAATTTGAACGAAAACGCGGTTGAAAATTTGCTTGTTTCGTCTGGAAATCTCGCTCTTTTTGCGCCATCGCGGACGATTTCTGGAACTGACGACGAAGGAAATCCCACGACGACAACCGAAGACATACAAAACGAATTGACCGCCGACAAAATAGAAATCACTGCGGGCGCGACGCTAAAATCCGCGGGAAGAGAAATCACCGTAAAAGGCGAATGGAAAAACGACGGAACTTTTGATGCAAACGGAGGAAAAGTAATTTTTACTTCAAGTTCCGAAATTTCAGGCGACACAACTTTTTACGATTTTGAGTGTAAGACTGCTGATGTAACGATTACGATTGAAGCGGGTTCAACGCAAACAATCGATGGAAATCTAACAATCGAAAACTGCAATTTTGGCGGAGAAAACGGCGAATGGAATTTGAGCGTTGATTCAACAAAAGTGAGCGCGAAAAACGCAACGATTCAAAATTCAAAAGCAAACGGCGGCGACGAATCAAAAGAAATCGTCGTTTATGCGGAAGACGAATTCAACAAAGACGGCGGCGGAAACACAAACTGGATTTTCGCGGGACAAAAATACGCTTGGACGGGCGAAATTTCTTCGGATTGGAACGACGCTAAAAACTGGAATCCTGCGAGCGTTCCTGGAAAATACGCGAAAATCACGATAAACGCGGCGAGCAAGTTTCCGAAATTGCCGTCGGATTTGGATTTGGAAAAAGAAGCAATCGATTTTGCTTTTGATGCGGACGTGGACGGCACAAACGAATCCGTTTCGAGTTCGATTGTGGTGGCGGACGGCGCGACGCTTGATTTGAACGGAAAAACGCTCACAGTTTACGAATTGACTTTTGAAGAAAACGGCGCGGGCGGAAAAATCCGCGCGTTCGGCACGGAAGATTTGTCGAATATCGGGAACAAAAACGATTTTATCGCGAATCTTTCAAATCAAGGCACGATTTGCTATTACGGCGATTTTGGCTCTTCGCTCAATTTTGGCAATTTCTACAAAAATCTTGAATTTGATGACGGCGCGGCGGGAGAAATTTCTGACGCTCTGACGGTTGGCGAAAACACGACGATTTTTAACGGAAGCGAAAACGATTTGAAATTGACGGCGGGCGGAAATTCGTTTGCGAACGGCGTTCAAATTGGAAAAGACGACGCGGACGGCGGAAAAATCGAAATCGCGGGAACGGATTTGAAAATTCTTGCAGACGCAAAATGCGCTTCGCTAGTTGTAAAAAGCGCGGTTTCGATTTTGGGCGACATCGAAACGACGGGCGACCAAACTTTTGAAAAATCGGCAAAAATCGAAAATGACGCGACGATTTCGGCTTCGGGCAATTCTTCAAAAATCGAATTTGCGGACACATTTTCGGCGAACGGAAACGCGAAAATTTCTGGCAAAAGCGTGA
>CAJOEO010000139.1 GCA_905233535.1 uncultured Treponema sp. | reverse complement strand
AAAGGTCTGCGCGGATTCCTTTTGTTCCAAGGTACTCGCTCACTTTTGCGCCAAGTTTTTTTGATTCTTCTTTATAAGAATTTACCACGATAATGCATTTTTTAGGCACAATATTCATATAATTCCTCCCCGCTTTATGGTAGCGTCGCAAGAATTTTTGAAATTTTTGTCGCGTATTCAGAGTGCAAACGCGGATAAAGTGGAAAAATCGCTGTTCGTAAAAAAAGTGATTTTGCGTGTGTCAAACCGTCCACCGCCGAAATTGAACCGTTTTCTTCGTCCAAAATTTTTGCGTACCGACTTAAAGCGCAATCTTCAAACGCCCGAACGATTTGAATGCCTTTTTTTGTGGCGTAAAGTTTTGCTTCTTCAAAATCGCAAAAAAGCACAACAGGAAATGACAAAACGACATCGCTTTTTCGTTTTGAAAACGTAAAATTTTCTCGATTTTGTGAATTCAAAAGCGATTTCGCGTACATTTCAAACAAAAATCGCCTTGCCTTTTCGTTTTTTGCAAACTCGCGAATTCCAACAAATGCAAGAGCCGCGTTCAAATCGGAAAGCAAATGCGTTTTTGGCGCGTTCTGCACAAGCCGATTCAAAACCGTCCACTCGCGATTTTTTGGCGCAAGCAAAACCGCCCCGCCTCCGCCCGTAATCGAATCGCATTCTTCAAGCGAAAGAATCGAAAAAACGCCTATCGTTCCCGCTTTTTTTGCAGAAGATTCGTCGAGCGTTTCTTCGTCAAACAAATCTTTTTCGCGTCTTTCATAAAAAATCGTCGCGCCCGCCGCCTGCGAAACGTCTTCGATTACGATTAGATTCAACGACGCAATTTTTTCGATTTCTTCTAAACTCGGCACGTTTCCAAACGACGCTCCAAGAATCAAAACGTTCGCGCCTTTTTTCATTTCATTTTGAATATTTTGAAAAGAAATCGCGCCCGTTTTTTCGTCAACGTCCAAAAGAATCGGCTCAAATCCAAACGATTTTAGCGCGCAAAACTGCCAAGACGGAGCAAGCGCGGACAACATGATTTTTCGTGGTGGCTCGATTGCAAGCGCACGAAATGCGTACAAAAGCGCAAACTCTGGCGACCGAAGCGCAACCGCCCCCGAAACGCAAAAAAAATCGCAGACGGCTTTTGAAAGTCGCGCGTTCATTTCTCCTGGACCGAGTTTTTCGTCCACAAGGCACGTCAAAACCGCGTCCATTTCCCTGCGCCGAACGGTTGAACTGAACGCAGGTACAAGGGAATAAGAATCCACTGTCTTATTCGTCGTCGAGCGAACTTGACGGACCAATGATTCTCTTCATTTCTCGTGCGTTGAAAATTCGTCGAATGTCAAGCATGATTAGATATTTTGCATCTTGACGAATTACTCCAGAAATGTATTCAGTGCCGATTCCACTAATCATTTGTGGAGGGTCTTTAATATCCTCCGTGTTAATCGTAACAACGCGATTGATTTTGTCGATGATGACTCCAATTCGATTGTCGTCAATGTTCAAAATGATAAAACCACCCTCAAACTCGTTTTCCTCGTCAGATTGTGCAAGTTTTTGGATTTGAAACCGTTTGTGCAGGTTGATGACTGGAATAATCTCGCTTCTAAGATTAAAAATGCCCTCAACATAATACGGGGCATTTGGAATCGGGCGAACCTTTCTGACCTTTACGATTTCCTTTACGTCCATGATGTCAACGCCGTAAATCTCTTCACCCAACTGAAACGTAACGAGTTGAATTTGTGTGTTTTCTGCCATATTTCCCCCCGAAAGAGCGGAAAATCCGCCCTTTCGTTTTTTTGAAAATTATTCGCCAAGCAATTTTTTTGCTTCAAGGAAGTCCGCGATTCCAACCGCGACTTTCTTCGCTTCGCGCATTGCTAGAACGACCGTCGCGGGTTTGTGAACAACGTCGCCGCCTGCAAAAATTCCTCGTCGGCTTGTCATTCCGTAAGGCTTTTGCTTTGTGATAACGTAGCCCGATTCGTCCGCGTCAATTCCCTCGGTTGTACTCAAAATGCGAGCCGCTGGACGAGAACCGATTGCAAGTAGAATTTTGTTTGCGGGAATCACGACTTCGCCGTCAGGTGTTTTGCATCTAAGTCCCGTAACGCGACCATCTTCGCCCACAAATTCGATTGGAGCGTGTTCCCACTTAAATTCTACGCCGTCTTTTATTGCGCCGTCGTATTCCGCCTTTGCAGCACGCATAAATTCCACGGTCTTGCGATACGCAACCGTAACTTTTGCCGCTTTCATGCGAACCGCCGTTCTACAAGCGTCCATTGCAACGTTGCCCGCACCGATTACGACAACTTGGTCGCCTTCTTTAATTGGAACGTCCGATTTTTCGACGTTGCCGTCTTGATAAAGTCGAACCATGCGAAGTAAATAATTCGATTGAAGAACGCCATTCAAATTCGCACCTGGAATGTCGAGAGATTTTGCGAGTGCCGTTCCAGTTCCGATGAAAACTGCGTCAAATCCGTTTGCAAGCATTTCTTCGACAGTAATATCCTCGCCGACCATTGTGTCTGTTATAAATTGAACGCCAAGTTCCTTGATTTTTGCGGTGGTACGTCGAACAACGTCTTTTGGAAGACGGAATTCTGGAATGCCGTAGAGAAGAACGCCGCCTGGCTCGCTTTCGCCCTCGTAAACGGTAACGTCGTAGCCGCGACGCGCAAGGTCCCCCGCAACAGTAAGTCCCGCAGGACCTGAACCGATTACCGCAACTTTTCCGCCGATTTTTGCGATTTTCTTTTCGCGATTCAAATTCATCTCGGCATCAAAATCTGCAACGAATCGTTCAATCTGTCCGATTTTTATGCCTTTGCCCGCTTTTGAAAGAACGCAATGACCTTCGCATTGCGTTTCGTGCGGACAAACGCGCCCACAAATCGCAGGAAGATTGCTTCGCTGTGAAATAATCGAATACGCTTCGCCAAAATTGCCAAGCGAAACCGCGTGGTTAAACGCTGGAATATCGTTTTCAATTGGGCAACCCGTACGACAAAGAGGTTTTGGACAATTCAAACATCTTCTCGCTTCAGAAATCGCCTCTTCTATTGTATACCCTTTTATTTCTTCCTTCTCCATAGCACCCGTACCTCTTGAAATTTTGTTCTGTAAAGTATACCGAAGAATTGAGCGAAATGCAAAAAAAATCAAACGATGAAAAGCGAAACAGCAAAAACTCTTTTGATTCCAATAGATTTTAGAATCGACGCGCACGCTTCCACCGTTGCGCCCGTCGTAACAACGTCGTCGAGAAGAACAACGGACTGCGGAAAATTGCCACCGATTTTTTTTCGTTCGCGAAAAATAACGCTCTTCGACGCGAGTTTATACGAATTAGCACTCGTCAAAAGACGTTCTTTTCTTTTGAGTTTTTTTTGCTGTTCCAAACTAGTGCGTTCAAGAAGACGAATTACGCGACGCGAAAATCCACGCGAAATATAGCGCGAAAGGGATTCAACTTGGTCGAATCCTTCGTTTTTAATTTTTCCAGGTCGCGGTGGCACTGGAACGACAAAAAGTTTTTCGCCGACTTCCGTTTCGATTTCTTTGATTTTTTGTTCGATGGCGCACGCAAAAAACGCCGAAACGCCAAGCGCGCCTTGCATTTTCCACAAAAAAACAAGGCGTTTTTTCCAAACGCTATACGTCCAAAGTGGAAAAAGTTTTTCCGTTTGGCAAAAAATTCCGTT
>CAJOEO010000138.1 GCA_905233535.1 uncultured Treponema sp. | reverse complement strand
GCCTTTTAGCTCGTGAATCCCGATTTCCTCCACCGTCGGCACACGGCTTCCGTTTTTCTCGCCCGTGTATTCAAGATAAATCGCCTTTTCGCTGTCGTTGCGGCTGAATAAATCGCGCTCTTGATTTTTGTAGCACGTCGTAATCAGCTTTTTCAGCCCCAACTGTTCAAAGTTGTACGAAAAATAATAGACCTGTTCGGAAATCGGTCATTTCCTCACAGGTCAGTCAGTTTTCTCAGGCTGTAGCCTTGCGAAAACTAGTGAATTCAAAGTTGATGATTCGGAAACTGAAGTTTCCGAACATCTCTAATGAAAGAAATTGCTCACACGCGGGTCATCACAATTACAAAGCACCGTTTTTCCTTTGAAATGCTCTTTGTAATGCTTGAGTTCGTTCGCAATGTCGTTTAACTGCGTATAAAACTCGCCATTCTTTGCATCGCGCGCCTTTTGCAAACTCTCGTTCTTCGCCATTTTCTTTTTTCTCAAGCGAAAAATCTGTCGGAAGGCTTATCTTACTAACAGTAAGTGGAACAGAACCTCATCTCCCTAACTTTTTCGCTCTGTTCTACTCTGCAAAAAAAACTATACTTTCAAGCAATTTTTCGGGCAAAAAAAATCAGCGAATATTTCGCTGATTTTGGATTTTACGCCCATTCAGGCAAATCGTTGCACGCCGTTAAAACTTCGGTGTGGTCTTTGAAAACTGCAACGGTGTGTTCTTCGTGGCAACTCCATTTTCCGTCGGCTGTCAGAACCGTCCAGCCGTCTTTTGCCAGCTCCACATCTGCCGTGCCGAGATTTATCATCGGCTCGATTGCAAGAACCATTCCCGCCTGAATCCGCGGATTCGGTCCGCTTTCAGGGCAGTTCGGAACGCTCGGGTCTTCGTGAACATCAAGACCAACGCCGTGTCCGCAATATTCGTAGACCACGCCGTAGCCGTATCTGCCGAAAGCCACATCGTTCACCGCGTTTGAAATGTCGCGGATTCTGTTTCCAACTCTGCAGGCGGCAATTCCCGCAACAAGGCTTTCGCGCGTAGCTTTTACTAGACGTTTGATTTCTGGACGAACGTTTCCGACCATAACGGTGTGCGTGGAATCCGAAATGTAGCCGTTCAAATCGATTCCGATGTCAAGCGAAACGATGTCGCCGTCTTTTACAATACGTTTTTTTGACGGGATTCCGTGAATGACCTCGTTGTTTATGCTGATGCACGCCGCGCCTGGAAAATCCTCTTTGTACCAAGCGGGCTTTCCACCGATTTCTTTGATGAATTTGACGCACAAATCATCGATTTCTTTTGTAGACATTCCCGCTTTTACTTGTGGCACTACAAATCTGAACAAATCCGCAAGCGCGTGGCACGATTTTCGGATTCCGTCGATTTCTTTTTCGTTTTTTAAGCGAATCATTTTCTGCTCCAAAAAAAAATTTTGGCTGTTTCGTTCTTATGATAGAACTTTTTGATGATTTCTGCCACTAAAGAAGATTTTTAGATTTCTCAAAGTTTTGAAGATTCTTCCTCGCAGATTCTTGCGGTGCGCTCATCGCCCATTCGTCTGTAGGCTTGCGCCATTTTCCGCAGAAAAAATGCGTCGTCTGCTTTTCCAAATCCCAGTTCCAAAGCGCGTTCCCAGCAGTCCAGCGCAAGTTCGTCGGCAATCACTCCGTCCAAATGCGAGCGCAAAATCATACGCGCCAAAGCCAAAACCTCGGGAAAAAAATGGCGGAAATACGAAAACGAATATTCCATTTTGATTATCTGTTCGAGTAACAAAACCGCGTCGTAATATTCCCGCCGAATCACGAGTTCCTCGGCGAGAATAAAGCCGTAATCCATAAAATTTTCGCGCGTAAAATGATTTGAAAGCCTAAAATTCGGGCGTTCTTTTGACATTCGCTTGAACTCTTGAACCGCCTCGTCTTCGCGGGCGTGCATCAAATCAAAGAAAATCAGTTTTGCGCGGCTTTCGTCGTCGCTCCTCGCCAAAAGCCATTCACGATAATCCCATTCTTTTTTTTTGCCCGAACGAAAATGCATCGCAAACGACTCGTCAAAAATCGAGCGTGAACGCGAATCGGCAAGAAGTTCGTATGCTTGGACGAGTTCGCGGAACGCTTCGGAAGAACCGTTCGCGTCGGGGTGCAGAATTTTTGCTTTTGCGCGATACGCCCGCTTGATTTCTGCAATCGTGGCGTTTTTTTCAACTCCAAGCACTTTGTACGGATTGTCCATTCGCGCTCCTTTTTGATTTTTTACGAATTTCTTAAAATCATAGAATTTTTCAGACCGTTCTTCAATAAAATGATATAATTGCATAAAATTTCAAAAAAAATGCGGAAAAGGTCAAAATTCCGCAAAAAAGAGGTACTGTATGCTAAACACGAACAATAACGCCGCCGCTCTAAAGCGGGAAATTCTCGTGCGAATTGCCAAATTGCAATTTTCTGGAAAACTTTTAAACAGCGAAACAGTTGACGAAATCGAAAAAATTCCAGAAGAGCTGATTCCTGACGGAAGCACGCCAATCCGCGCGAATCTTGAAGAAGACCGCGACATCGTGCGCACGCGAATTGTGGCGAGGCTCGGTCATTCTGTGGAAGATTACGACCCAAAAAAGCCACTTCGCGATTGGGTCAAAGAAGCGTATGAGCGCGAAAAGCCGACTTGGCCGATGCTCACGATGATTCAAAGCGCGTGCCACGCCTGCGTAAAGCCGCATTTTTTTCCGACGGACGCTTGCCAGGGCTGTTTTGCTCGTCCGTGCAAAATCAACTGTCCCAAAAAAGCAATCGAAATCGTAAATCACCGCGCAACGATTGACGCTACAAAGTGCATAAACTGCGGTTTGTGCGCGCAGAACTGTCCGTATCACGCGATTATCAAAACGGTCATTCCGTGCGAGGAAGCGTGTCCTGTGGGCGCGATTTCAAAAGGCGCGGACGGGCGCGAAACGATAAATTACGACAAATGTATTTTCTGCGGAAAATGTATGTCGAACTGCCCGTTCAGCGCGATGATGGATAAATCGCAACTTTTCGATGTAATCAAGCACATTATGAACGGCAAAAAAGTCGTGGCTCTTTACGCGCCTGCAATCGGTGCGCAGTTCCGCTCAAAGCCAGGTCAACTTGAAGGCGCGCTTCTTTCCGCAGGATTCAGTCGCGTTTGGGAAGTCGCAATCGGTGCGGACATCACGGCAGACCGCGAGGCAAAAGAATACGCGGAGCGAATGGAGCGAGGCGACAAAATGATGACGACCAGCTGCTGTCCTGCGTATGTCCGCGCGGTAAACATTCACGTTCCAGAACTCGCAGCCTGCATCAGCGAAACAAAATCCCCGATGATTTACACCGCGGAACTTGCAAAAAAAACAGACCCAGAATGCGTTACGGTTTTTATTGGACCGTGCCTTGCAAAACGCCGCGAAGGATTCGATTCTGATTTGGTGGATTATGTTCTTTCCGTGGAGGAAGTGAACGCGCTTTTCATCGCCAAAGGAATTGAAATTGCAAAGGCAGAATCAAAAAGTTCAAAGTACATTCCGACTGTTTCTGGAAGAAATTTTGCAAAAACGGGTGGAGTTGCAGAAAGCGTTAGAATCAGATTACCAGAAGAATATAAAGCGATTCTAAAACCAGTTGTAATCGACGGTCTTAGCAAAGCAGGAATGAAGCAGTTGGCACAATACGGCAAAATCAACGTTGGCGCAGTTCCGGTTGTATCGCAGGTCCTTCGGTCATCACAAATCCAAAACTTGGCAATGGTCTTTTGACGATTTACGCAAACGCGGGAAGCAAACCAGACGAAAACGGATTCCCGATTCCGTGCGATATGGACAGCGTAATCAAAAACGAATTGGCGTAATTTAAAAAAACGGAGCGGCATTTTTCATTCTGCCCTCCGTTTTTTCATTCAGAATTTGCCACTTAAAATTAAAAAAGAAAAATAAAATGCAAAAAGATTTTTTTATTCTAAAAGAAACTTTAAAATCGATTCCAGCCGCGCTTATATTTGCGACAAGTTGGCATCTTTCGAGCCTTGAAAGAATCGAAGGCTTGCCAAGTTTTTGGAACGCCGACAAACTCGTTCATTTGATTTGCTTTTCGGCACTTTCGTTCTGGGTTTCGTTTGCGGTGGGAACAAAAAATCGTCGCGGCATTTTTCTACCTGCCGCAATTGTTTCGGTTTACGGAATCATCGACGAAATCCACCAATCGTTTACGCCTGGTCGAGAATCGTCTGTCTTTGACTGGATTTCAGACACAATCGGTGGATTTTTGGGCGCAATAGTGTTTTTGTTAGTTCTGAAAAAAATTTCTAAAATCTTTACAAAATCTTAAATTTCTTTTCGACTTCGCGGTCTTTCACAACAAGCACGTTTCTCGTTGAACTTCCAATAATTTCGCTGTTTGTTGCCGAAATTTTGTCGCGCTGAAGAGAATTTCCAAATCGTTTTGCACCAAGCAAAATCAAATCCGCGCCAAACTCGTCGGCACATTTTTCGATTTCTGCCCAAACCGCACCGTGGCGCATTTCGGTTTGGATTTTAACGCCTTTTTCTTTTGCAAGTTGAACAACGCTCGCCAAATAACGTTCGCCATCAT
>CAJOEO010000137.1 GCA_905233535.1 uncultured Treponema sp. | reverse complement strand
GTTGTACTTAGCGGAACAATCAAATACAAAACAGGCGACAAGGAAAAGGATGCTTTTGGCGCAGTTTACATCAACGGAATATCGCAAATTGAATGTGTGATTTGTTATCCACAGATTGAAGACACTGAAAATTTCTTTTTGAAATTGCAAAACTCAATCACGCTTGACGGCATCACTAATATTTCATCGCTCACAAAAGAAGTCGAATTGCACTAGATTTTTAGATGTTTCAATTTTTTTTCACATTGAACAAAAAAATCGGTCGATTAAGACCGATTTCAAACCTAAAGTGGCTGTTCCATGTACGTTTTTAACGTTTTCATGCCTAAGTTTTCGTAAAATCGTTTTGCAGTTGGATTTAATTCCCAAACGTTTAACGTAACGCGATTGCACCCTAAAGAACGCGCGTATTCGACGGCGTTTTCGTAAAGTCTTTTTCCAATTCCGCTTTTTCGTTCTGATTCGTCTACGCAAAGGTCGTCAATGTATAGTGTTTTACAATCAAAAAACACGTTGTCATTTTTAGTTTCTTGCAATTCACAAAAAATATATCCGACGACATTTTGATTTTTTTCAAAAACAAAGACGGGCGATTTTTCGTCCAAAAAAATCTTTTTAAGTTCGTTTTCGTTGTATTTTGTGGCGTTCGCCTTAAAAATGTCGGGGCGACCTTTATTGTGAACGTTGCAAACTTGCGTCAAAAGTTCCAAAACACGAGGAATATCTTTTGCGTTGGCGCGTCTGATTTTTTCCGAATCATTTATAGTATTCATATTTTTTTAACCAAGAAGAATATTCGTCTTCGGAAACGCAGTCCTCGTATTCAAAAATCGCTTTTTCGATGTCTTCTGTTGCTCCAGATTCCTGCATGAATTCGTACATTTTTTGCAACTGCGCGTATAAATCGTCCGCTTCTTTCATATTTTACTCCGATTCTTTTCGATTCGTTTATTCTACCACGCAGATTCAAGTTTGAAAACAAACCAAAAATCTTGCAAAAACTGAAAAATCGATTTACAACTGCCGACTATTTGCGTTTTGTGCTAAAATCTTTCTCATTATGGAACAACGAGAAAATTTTAAATCGAGAATCGGATTTATTATGACGAGCGCGGGGTGCGCGATTGGTTTGGGTAACGTTTGGCGATTTCCGTTTATCACGGGAAAATACGGGGGCGCGGCATTCGTTTTATTCTATTTGATTTTCCTTGTTTTGCTTGGCTTGCCGATTATGGTTGCAGAATTTGCAGTTGGCAGAGCGAGCGGAAAAAGTGCGGTGCGAAGTTTTCACGCGCTTGAACCAAAAGGTTCAAAATGGCACATTTTTGGAAATTTTGCGGCTGCGGGAAATTATCTTTTGATGATGTTCTACACGACCGTTGCTGGCTGGATGCTTTCTTACGTTTTTAAAAGCGCGTCTGGCGTTTTTACGAATCTTTCGCCAGAAGAAGTCGGGGGCGTTTTTGGGCAAAGCCTTGCAAATCCCGCGGAACAACTTATTTGGATGTTCGTTTCGATTGTGATTGGTTTTGCGGTTTGTCTTCGCGGTCTAAAAAATGGCGTTGAAAAAGTTTCCACCGTTATTATGACTAGTCTTCTTGGGTTGATGCTTGTTTTGACGGTACGCGCTCTAACTCTTCCTGGCGCGGCGAGCGGATTGTCGTTTTATCTAAAACCCGATTTTTCAAAAATGGCAGAAAACGGAATTGGCGAAGTGATTTTTGCGGCGATGGGGCAATCGTTTTTTACGCTTTCGCTTGGAATCGGTGCGCTTGCGATTTTTGGAAGTTACATTGGACGCGAAAAAGCGTTGACTGGCGAAGCGGTGAGCATTATCGCACTTGACACGTTCGTGGCGTTAATGGCGGGATTCATCATTTTTCCGTCGTGTTTTGCGTTTGGCGTAAATCCTGGAGCAGGTCCTGGACTTATTTTTGCAACGTTGCCGAACATTTTTAATTCTATGCCGTTTGGACGATTTTGGGGAACGCTTTTCTTTGTTTTCATGTCGTTTGCGGCGATTTCAACGGTAATCGCGGTTTTTGAAAACATAATTTCGTTTGCAATCGATATGTACGGTTGGAGCAGAAAAAAATCGGTTTTGGTGAATTTCGTTCTTGTAACGGTGCTTTCCGTGCCGTGTGCGTTGGGATTTAATTTGTGGAGCGGTTTTCAAATTCCAGGAATCGGCGGTGTGCAAGACATCGAAGATTTTATTGTGTCAAATAATTTGTTGCCGCTCGGTTCGCTTGTTTATTTGATTTTCTGTACGTCGCGCTACGGCTGGGGATTCAAAAACTTTTTGAACGAAGTAAATACGGGTAGCGGCGTGAAATTTTCCGAAAAAATCCGCGTTTACGTTAGTTATATTCTTCCAATCGTGATTTTGGGAATTTGGGTGGTCGGTTACATTCAAAAATTTTTTGTAAAATAAATAAAAACGCGGTGGATTTTCGCCACCGCGTTTTTATTTTAATCGTCGTCCCAAACTGCGTAAACGGTTACGGAGTTTGTAAAAATTATTTGTATTATATAATTGTAAAGATTTTCAACCTCTAACGTATTTCCGTTTTTGGAAGTCGAAATGCCTTTTAAATCATATTCGCTTCTCGTTGGAATATAATCAGCGTACTTTGATGTTTCATAATCGTCTTCTTCTGAGTATTTAAGAATTTCATTATAAATATTTGTTAATTTTGCATTCAAATCGTCCGTAGTGTCCGCTCCGATTTTCTTTGTTGTTGAACCGTCGTTGAATTTTCCGCCGTTCGCGTCAAAAATAATCGTGTACTTATAATTCGCTTGCGACCAAACCGCGTAAAGCGTCAAATCGGTTTCTGAATAAATTTCTTCTCCGTCTGCATAAACTACGTTTCCGCCCGATTTTGTTGCCCAACCCATAAACGTGTAATCTTCTCGCGTTAAACCCAATTCGCTTGCAAGCGGAATTTGAAATCCTCCAAAACGCACCGTTCCGTTTATCGAATTGTAAGCGTAATAATTTTTTTCATCGAGATTTATTTCTTTGAACGAACCGCCGTTCGCGTTCAAAGAGCCGTAAGTTCGACCGTGCATTTTTAAGAAAATAGAATTTTCGCCGCTTTTAATTTTGACGGTGGAACTTTTGCCTTTCATGTAATATTCAGTTTTTTGCGTAGCACTTTCTCTGCTCAAATACGCTTCGGCGTAGATTTCGCTTCCGACGGGAATGTCGTCAAACGAAACGACCGCGCCGTTTGAAATTTCCACTGTCGCGCTTTCTTCAAAATCGCCTTTTAATTGAATTTCAAGCGTTCGTTTTTCGTCCGTGTTCACGCCCGACGTTGTTACGGAACGATTTTGTTGCGACGAAAGCGCGTTTTTGTCAATCGAAAACGTAATTTTGCCTTTTGAATTTCCGTCATCGAGCGAGCAAGACGCAAAAATCATTGCGCAAAAACAAAAAAATCCTAAAAATTTCTTCATAATTTCCTCCTTGAAATATGTTGAATAATTTGTAGTAGAATACTAGATTTTTCAAGAAAATTCGTGTTTTTATAAAAAAAATTAAAAAAATCAACTTATTAAAAAGCCCTTTTAAATTGCGCAAATTTCGTTTATTCTTGCAAAACAAAAAAATAAAAGGAAAACAAAATGAAAATCAACGGTTCTCAAATTGTAGTTGAATGTTTGTTGGAACAAGGCGTGGATACGGTTTTTGGATACCCTGGCGGAAATATTCTCAATATTTACGACGCGCTTTACAAAAATTCTGACAGATTGCGCCACATTTTGACGGCGCACGAACAGG
>CAJOEO010000136.1 GCA_905233535.1 uncultured Treponema sp. | reverse complement strand
CGAACCGTTCGACAAAAACGCCCGAAACGCCGCAGGATTTTTCTTTGCGATTTTTAACGCGCTCGAAGCATTTTTTGTCAACGCATCAATCGCGCCGTCGCCGTACTTAAACAAAAGTTTTGCCGCGTCGTCGCCGTATTCCGAAACGAGAGATTTTCCGACGCGCCCATAAGCGATTTCCACGACAGAACGCACGAATTTGTCGCCGATTTTTGTACTTTTTGCCGCGCCCGACAATTTTCCCGTGTTAGAAATCGCTTTTTGCAACGCGGGAAAAGATTTTGACGCTTTTGCGATTTTTTTCCCCGAACGAAGCGTTTTCCACGCCGACGAACCGAACAAAAACACAATGTCCGAGGCGTTCCAAACTTGCGCCTTTGCAAATTCCTTCTTTAATTCCCGCACACGATTCTCGTCGCCCGCCGCTTTTGCCCGTTCAACTTCGCGGAAAAGTTCCACGCCGCCCGCCAAGATTTTTGCCGCAGAAATCGCCGCGCCCGCCACGTCCGCCACGCGCGAAAGCGCAATCGCCACGCCCGCCACGGGCGGACACGGAATGGCAACCGTGGCAACCACGTCGCCCGCAAGCGAAACGCCCGCCAAAACAAGTTGCGCCTTGTCCGCGATGTTTTCGATTTCAGATTCGTGCGCTTTGTAAAAATCCGCCGCGCTTTCTGCCGCGCTTTTTTCGCCACGCCGTCGCCATTCGCCTTCGTTCGTTGGTAGACCTTTTGAAAGTTTGCCCGAAAATTCGTCGCCGTTTGGAAACGAAAGAAGACCGAATTCTGGAAAAGAGTTTCCGTTCCAACGCGCCGTAAGAACAGCAAATTCTTCTTCGCCGTCGATTGATTTTGACGGAACAAAAAGCGAACCGCTTCCGTTCAATTTTCCGCCAGAAAATTCGCCCTCGTAAAAAGAACCGTCCGAAAACAAAAATCGACCTTTTCCGTCGATTTTATTCGATTTAAACTCGCCAAAATAAGACGCGCCGTCTGCAAATTCGTAAACGCCCGCACCCGAACGCGAATTTTCTTCAAACTCGCCTTCGTAGCGGTCGCCGTTTGCGTAACAAAATACCCCCTCGCCCCAATATTTTCCGTCCACAAAATCGCCAGAATACGAAGAGCCGTCCGCCAAGAATAATTCGCCTTCGCCGTTTTGAAGGTCGTCTTCCCACTCGCCAAAATACGCCGAACCGTCCGCCCAATGATATTCGCCAAAACCTTCTTGACGATTGTCAACCCATTCGCCGTCGTAATAATCGCCGTTTTCAAAAAGCAAAATCCCGCGCCCGTTCAATCGGTCGTTTTCAAAAAAACCATCGTAGCGAGATTCGCCCACAAAAAGCGTGCCGCGTCCGTTTCGTTCGCCGTTTTGCCAATTTCCAGAATACGAAAACGAATCCGCAATAAGGCGGTTGCGTCTTCTTTAACGTACTTAAACTCAATAAGATAACTATGAGTTAAATCAGGATATTGGTCTGTTCGAGGTTCAAGGTAAAGGTCAGGGAATCCTGCCGACGTATCAGCCTCTGAATGAGGGAAATAGGCTTTACTTTGACAAGTAGTAGCCAATGTAAAACCGTGCAGAAACTTCTCGCCTTTTGCCTCAAATTCCGCGCCAAGATTTCCGTTCCAATCGATTCCGTTTGGATAATGGATTTTTCCAAAATGACGCGGTTCGCCGTTTTCAAAAACAATCGTCCGACAAATCGCGCCGTTGTCCGAAGCCGTTTCAACAAAAAACTCGCCGACTTTTTTGTCGTTTTTCCATTCGCCTTCCAAAATCGAACCGTTTGAAAACTCCGAACCTTTGCCGTGCCGAACGCCATTTTTAAATTCGCCTGAATAAACGATTTCGCCGTTTTGGTACAATTCGCCACGCCCGTTGTAGCGACCTTTTTTGAAATCGCCATAAAAAAGAAGATTTCCGTCAGAATCGAATCGCGCCGCTTTTCCAGAAAGTTCGCCTTTTTTGAAATCGCCGACGTAAACCGCGCCGTTTTGCTTTTTTAGAACGCCAAAACCGTCGGGGATTTTTTTGTTTTTCGCAAAATTTCCCGCAAAAAAATCCGCGCTTCCGTCAATCTGCACAAAATCCGACGAAAGCGCACCAAATTCGCGCGTTTCGCGCACAAAAAACACGAGTTTGCCGTCTTTGTAGACTTTTCGCGTTCCGCTTCCGTGCGCAAAATTTTTTGCGCGACCGCCCGTCCACTCAAAATCCTCTTCGTCCACGAACGCCTGAATTTTTTGGTCGTTCGACATTTTCCAAGATTTTTCACAAAAAACTTGCGAAAAAACGCAAAAAAACGCAAAAATTGCAAAAAATTTCTTCATTTTTCCTCTTTCGTTTCGACTACGCTCAACGACCGCAAAAGGTTCGCTCAAATTCTGCGGAAAATTCGACGCGATTATTTGTCGGAAAATTCGATTTTGTCGGATTCTTCGTTCTGCTCAACGTTTGACGCGCTTTCGGTTTGCGTGGGCGCGGTGGGGTCTGCAATTTGCGTAAAATCCGCGCCGTTCCAGCCTTCGTCGGAAAACTCAATTTTGTCGGCGGGTAACGGGGCGGAATCTTCAAAAGGTTTGTACGACGCGCACGAAAAAGTCAAAATTAAAAACAAAAACGCGAAAAATCGAAAAATCATGCGCCATTTTAGCAAATCCACACGAAAAAATCGGCGCGATTAAGTAAAATCTTTTCAAATGGCTGAACTTTTTGTTGTGGGAATTGGTCCTGGAAACGCCCAAATGATGACGGCGCAAGCGCGAAATGCAATTTTGGAAGCGAATACGATTGTGGGATATTCAACATACATCGACATTTTGAAGAAGATTTTTCCAAAAATCGAATCTGAAAAGAAAATCATTTCAACGCCAATGACAAAGGAAGAAGAGCGCGTTCGGCTCGCACTTGACGCGGCAAAATGCGAAAAAACCGCGATTGTGTGTTCGGGCGACGCTGGCGTTTACGGAATGGCAAGCCTCGCGCTTTCACTTAGCGCGGATTCGGAGGCAAAAATCGAAATTGTTGCGGGCGTTACTGCCGCGATTTCTGGGGCGGCTCTTTTGGGTTCGCCGCTTTCAAATGATTTTGCCACGATTTCGCTTTCCGACCGTTTAACGCCTCAAAAAACAATCGAAAAACGCTTAAAAGCCTCGTCAATCGGGGATTTTTGCGTCGCGCTTTACAATCCACGTTCGGTGGCGCGAAAAGACGCGCTCAAAAACGCCGTTCAAATTCTGCTCGAAGACCGCGACAAAAATACTCCGTGCGGTTGGGTTCAAAATGTGGCTCGAAACGGTGAAAATTGGGGAATTCTTCCGCTTTTTGAACTTGCGGATTTTAACGCCGATATGTTTTCGACGATTTTCATTGGAAATTCGCAAACAAAAATCATCGAAACGAAAGAACGAAAATGGCTCGTTACGGAGCGGGGGTATTCTAACAAACGATGAACGTTTTGATTTTTGGAGGAACGACCGAGGGGCGCGAACTTTTTGAAAAACTTTTGGAAAATCACCGCGTAACGCTTTCCGTCGCGGAAGAATACGGCAAGGGGGTTTTTCAAAAAAATCACGATTCGATTCGTGTGGGCAGGCTCGACGAAAATCAAATGCAAAAATTGATTTTGGACTGCGGGGCAGAAGCCGTTTTTGATGCCACGCACCCGTATGCAAAAAACGCGCACGAAAAAATCAAAATCGCGTGTGAAAATGCAAAAATTCCGCTTTTGCGATTTTGCAGAAAAGAATCCGAAGAAGTGGACGGCGTGGAAAAATTCGATTCGCTCGACGAACTTTTGGAAGCGGTGTCAAAAACGCGCGGAAACGTTTTTGTGGCGACGGGGAGCAAAGACATTTCGCAAATCGTCGAAAAAATCGGCGCACAAAGGATTTTTGCGCGCGTAATTCCAAGCGAAAAATCGATTCGCTCGTGTTTGAATGCGGGCGTTTTTCCCGCAAGAATAATTGCGATGCAAGGACCGTTTTCAGCGCGATTGAACGAAGCGATTTTTTTGGAAACGGGCGCGAAAATTCTAATCACAAAATTGAGCGGAAAATCTGGCGGCGAAGACGAAAAAATCTTAGCGGCGAAAACGTGCAGAATGCGCATTTTCGCGCTCGCTCGCCCGAATCTTTCTAACGTGCCGAGCGTTTTTTCGCTAAACGCCGCGCTTTTGTGGCTCGATTCGCTAAAGAAAAAACAATAAATCTCGCGCGTCTGCGCGTGGTTGAGCGTAGTCGAAACCGCCGTTTTTCGTTCTTGATTCTTCGAGGAATTTTTTTGAAAATTAAACGGCTCGATTCTAAAAGTCAAATTCTAAAAAGGTGAAAAAATGGTTTATTTTGTGGGCGCGGGCGCGGGCGACGCGGAACTTTTGACGATAAAAGGCGCGAAAATTCTTTCTCGTGCCGACACGGTAATTTGGGCGGGAAGCCTTGTAAATCCTGACGTTCTTTTGAATTGCAAAAAAGACGCGAAGATTTTTGATAGTTCAAAAATGACGCTTTTTGAAACGACAAACGTTTTGTGCAATGCCGAAAAAAATGGCGAACTTTCCGTGCGTCTTCACACGGGCGACCCGTCGCTTTACGGCGCAATCGCCGAGCAAATCGCCGAGTTAAAAAAGCGCGAAATTCCGTTTAAAATCGTCCCTGGCGTTTCAAGTTTGTTTGGCGCGGCGGCAAGTTTGGGCGTGGAATTCACGATTCCCACAGTTTCGCAATCGCTAATAATTTCAAGAATCAGCGGGCAAACGCCCGTGCCAGAACGCGAAAATCTTTGCGAACTTTCAAAATCGGGCGCGAGTTTGGCGATTTTTTTGAGCGCGTCGCGGATTTTTGACGTTGTAAAAGAAATCTTGGCGGGCGGAACTTTTACGCAAAAAACTCCAGCCGCCGTCGTTTATCGCGCAACTTGGGCGGACGAAAAAATCATTCGCGGAACGCTTTTTGACATTGCGCAAAAAACGCAAGACGCGAAAATCGAAAAGCAAGCGATAATTTTTGTTGGCGATTTTTTGAATCAACGCGGAGAAAAAAGCCGACTTTACGACGAAAATTTTTCTACGTCGTTCCGAAAATCGAAAAATAATGAAGAAAATCGATTTTGATTCGGTGCGGATTTTTTCGTTTAGCGAACGCGGATTTTGTTTGGCAAAAAAAATCGAATCGGATTTTTTGAAAAACGCGCGGATTTTTTTGTGCCGTGGCGAAAATCGCGCAGTCGCAAAAGTCGAATCTGAAAAAGCGTTTTT
>CAJOEO010000135.1 GCA_905233535.1 uncultured Treponema sp. | reverse complement strand
CCGATGAGGAAGATTTGCGCATTTTCCGCGAGCGACATTCGCGCGACAAAGCGAAGCGTGGCGACCTTTCGACCACAAAAGGTCCTGTTTTCTTGGGACTTGACGCGGGTTCGACCACAACGAAAGCGGTTTTAATCAATAAAAATGGCGAAATTCTTTGGGATTTTTACGACGTAAACGCAGGAAATCCAGTGGATTTGGCGGTTCGCGTTTTGAAAAATCTTTATTCGATTTTGCCTAAAGACGTTTACATTGCGCGTGCGGTTTCTACGGGTTACGGCGAGGCGTTGTTTCAAGCCGCGCTTGGCGTGGACGCTGGCGAAGTGGAAACGATAACGCATTTTCGTGCGGCGGATTTTTTTGTACCTGGCGTAGAATTCTTGCTCGACATTGGCGGGCAGGATATGAAATGCCTCAGAATGAAAGACGGCGCGATTACGTCGATTCAACTTAACGAAGCGTGTAGCGCGGGCTGTGGTTCGTTCCTTGCGAACTTTGCAAACACGATGAATCTTGACATTCGAGAATTTTCTAGGCTCGCGCTTTTGGCGAAAAAGCCTGTGGATTTGGGTTCTCGCTGTACAGTTTTTATGAATTCGCGTGTAAAGCAGGCGCAAAAAGAAGGCGCGACCGTTGCCGACATTAGCGCGGGTCTTTCGTATTCCGTCATCAAAAACGCGCTTTTCAAAGTCATCAAACTTCGCAGAGCGAGCGAAATTGGAAACAAAGTCGTCGTTCAAGGTGGAACTTTTTACAACGACGCGGTTTTGCGTGCGTTCGAGAAAATCGCGGGCGTGGAAGTTTTTCGACCCGACGTGGCGGGACTCATGGGCGCGTATGGCTCGGCGTTAATCGCTTACGACCAATGGTGCGACCTTACCGCGCCAAAGCCTGGGCAGGAAAAAAATTGGATTCCACCGAAAGTTGTTTCAAACATTGCGACTCTTGAACAACTCGAAACTTTCAAAGTGTCGCTTGAATTGACGCGGTGCGGCGGTTGCCAAAATAATTGTCTTTTGACGATAAACACGTTTACAACGGCGGGAATCGGCGGAGCGGAAGGCGAAGTTCGTCAATTCGTTACTGGAAATCGTTGCGAAAAAGGACTTGAAAGGCACACTCTTCAAAATACAAAAAAAGTTGACGGTTCAAACAAAGAAGCGACTGGCGTTGAAAGTACGGGCTTTGAACTTCCGAATCTTTTTGATTGGAAATACAAACGACTTTTCAACCATTACATTCCGCTAAAACCCGAAGACGCACCGAACGGTTCTGTTGGAATTCCGCGCGTTTTGAATATGTACGAAAATTATCCGCTTTGGTTTACAATTTTCACAAAATTGGGTTTTCAAGTTCGACTTTCGCCGCGTTCAAGCCATGCGATTTACGAGCGTGGCATGGATTCCATTCCGTCGGAATCCGTTTGTTATCCCGCAAAAATTTCGCACGGACATTTTGAATCTCTCTTGAAAATGGGGTGTAAATTCATTTTTTATCCGTGTGTTCCTTACGAAAAACTAGAAGACAAAGGCGCAGGAAATCACTATAACTGCCCCGTCGTTACGAGTTATCCCGAAGTTTTGCGAAACAACATCGACGCGGTTCGCGAAGACGGAAGCATTCTTTTTATGAATCCGTTTTTGCCGATTTACGATTTGCCACGGCTTGGCGAAAGGCTTTACGAGGAACTTCACAAGCATTTTCCGCAAATCGCGCGCGAAAAAGTAATCGAAGCCGTGAAAGACGGTTGGGCGGAACAGGAAAAATTCAAACTCGAAACGCAACAAGTTGCGGAAGAAGCGTTGGAAAAACTCGTCGTTACGGGCGGAAACGGAATCGTTTTGGCTGGTCGTCCGTATCATCTTGACCCCGAAATCAACCACGGAATTCCAGAGATGATTCACGGTTTGGGCTTGGCGGTTTTCACGGAAGATTCCGTGGCGCATTTGGGAAGCGTGGAACGACCTTTGCGAATCGTTGACCAATGGACGTACCACAATCGTTTGTACCGCGCGGCGAATTTCGTTTCAGGAATGCCGAATCTTGAAATCGTGCAGTTGACGAGTTTTGGTTGCGGACTTGACGCGGTTACGGCGGACCAAGTTGACGAAATTATGAAGTCAAAAAGCCGAATGTACACGCTCATAAAAATCGACGAAGGAAGCAATCTCGGTGCGGTACGAATCCGAATCCGCAGTTTGATTGCCGCCGTAAAGGCTCGCCAGCGAAATCCGCACAAATTTGTTAAAAAATCGGCAGCGTATCAGCGAACGATTTTCACCGAAGAAATGCGAAAAGAACGGTACACGATTTTGTCGCCGCAAATGTCGCCGATTCATTTTAGACTTTTGCAAGAAGCGTTCAATTCAACAGGATACAATTTTGTTGTTTTGGACGCGGTTGACCCGAAAGCCGTGGATACAGGTTTGAAATATGTGAACAACGACGCTTGTTATCCGTCGATTCTTGTTGCGGGACAAATGATTCACGCATTGGAAAGCGGAAAATATGATTTGAACAAAACCGCGCTTTTGATTACGCAAACAGGCGGCGGTTGTCGTGCAACGAATTACATCGGATTTATTCGCCGAGCTTTAAACGACGCGGGTTGGAGTCATATTCCAGTCATTTCGTTGAACGCGCTTGGCATGGAAAAAAATCCAGGCTTTGTTTTAACGCCGACTCTCGTTCATCGTGGACTAATGTCCGTTTTTATTGGCGACCTTTTGATGCGCGTGCTTTATCGTGTGCGACCTTACGAAAAAGTCAAAGGAAGCGCGAATAAACTTTACGAAAAATGGAATGCCGCGGCAATCGAAATGCTCCAATCGTCTTCTATTCATAAATATAGAAAACTTGTGCGCGGAATAATTCGAGATTTTGACAATCTTCCGATTCTTCCAATTAAAAAACCGCGCGTTGGCGTTGTCGGCGAAATCCTTGTAAAATTCCACCCGACCGCGAACAACGACATAGTGAACGTAATCGAGCGCGAGGGCGCGGAATGCGTTATGCCCGATTTGATGGATTTCATGTTCTATACGATGAGCGACGGCGTTTTCCGCCACCGCGAACTTGCGTTCCCAAAAAGCGATGAACGGAATTCAAAACTTCTAATTTGGGCGTTACAACTTTATAGAAATTACACCGAAAAGAAACTTCGCCAAAGTCGCCGATTTGACCCGCCAACTTCGATTTGGAAGATGATGGAACTTGTGGACGGAATAATTCAAACGGGCAACATTTCGGGCGAAGGTTGGTTTTTGACCGCCGAAATGGTTGAGTTGATTCATTCGGGTGCGCCGAGCATTGCGTGCGTTCAGCCGTTTGCGTGTTTGCCGAATCATATTACGGGAAAAGGCGTAATCAAGGAACTTAGAAAACGATTCCCCGAATCGAACATCGCGGCGATTGACTACGACCCAGGCGCGAGCGAAGTAAATCAGTTGAACCGACTTAAACTTTTGCTTTCAAACGCGCCAATCGGAAAAAATCCAGACGAATTGCCGAACGGCAAGATTTGGACGAGCGAAGGCGAAGTTGAACCGATAATTCAATACGCCGCTGGCGCAACGTTCATAGACGACGACCCAATCGACGCAAAGAACTTTGTTCCCGCGTCAACCGCCGCCGTTTAACAAAAATCTTTGCTTTGTTCGTTTCGACTACGCTCAACGAACGGTAGCACCTCATTTTTTCTGCGCACACAAAAAAACGCCCCAAATCAAACGATTTGGGGCGTTGCCACTGTAGGTCAGGCAGTGTGTTTTTTTGTGAAAGAACCGTTAAGCGAGCCACCTTTTGGAATCATCGCGTAGAATCCGACTTGATTGTCGCGAACTTGTCCGTCGGTTGTAATTCCAAAATTATTTATGGAACTATTTTCTCCGCCAGCAGTTTTGTATGTGGAAGCGAAGATTCCTCCATTTGTTGGAATATTCACTGCATTTAAGGTATTTGGCTCAATGCCATCGATTGTACCTGTATATGCCTCATTTCCGTTATACCAAGTTTTTGCATCGGTTTCATTGCTGAAAATTCTGAAAGAATATCGACCGTCTTTATTAACTTGTTTGAATCCTGCGTAAATGGTAGCTGTTCCCTCTGAATCGTAGTCGATATCACTGAGTTGATAGTACCATTTTGAACCGCTTGTAGTAGAAGATGGAGAACCTGAATCAATCATCGTGTATTCTGTTCCGAATGTTGTGCCTTCGCCTGTCAAACCTGATTGTGTAACGTTGTTAAAACGCGAAAGATAAATCGATGGGTGGTCGTTTGTTGCTTTTAATCCAAGACAGTAGAAAGAATACTCGGCTTCGCCACTTTCTGATTTGCTAGCGTCGATTTTGTCTTCGTCAAAAACCCAACCCATTACGCCACCGCTAGAAGCCTTGTTGATTGTGAGTTTGTAAACAGCCGCCTTCCAACCTGTTGTTTTTGGAGTTTTAAAACCGCGAATGAATGTTGCGTCTGTTGCAGTTTTTCCATCTGCATCTGCGGTTAATGTTCCATCGTTTTGTGCGTCGATTGTTGCGTTGTCGCCGTCAACATTGATTAGATTGAATGGGTCTTCGTCGTCGCTTGAGCAGGAAGTGAAAACACTACCCATGACCAAAGCCACCGCAGCGGACACCGCGGCAAGCGTCTTTCTTGAAAGTTTCATAGTAATCTCCCTTTGCCACCAAAAAAAGCGCGTTTTCAAAAACTTTTCAGCCTGACCTTTGACCGTTCTTCCGCGCTGACCTTTGCGCAAAAGAAAATCTGTTTTTTTTAGCACGCTCTTTCGGATAGCATTAACGGCAAGTTTACATAAAAATCTGTTTTTCGTAAAGTTTTTTTTATGCTTTTTTTAAGTCGATTTACTTTGCTCGTGCTTGATGTTGCCGAAAGACGCGATTTCGTCCGATAATGGAAGAAAATCTGTGGAGATATTTTGATGAAATTGCTTCGTTCCATAATATGTTCGGCGGCGGTGTTTTTGACCGCCCCAATTTTTGCAGAATACAACAGCATGGGCGTTCCCGATTCTTCTCAAATCCGTAAGGAAATTGCGGGAACTTGGCTTTATCCTTCTATAAAAAGTGTGCGCGCTAGAAATGCAGAGGTTCGCACAAATTCAATCGGGCAGAAATTTCAAGTTTGGTCGGAAGAATCAAAATCGTCGTTTTCTGTGATTATCGCGCCAGAAAATTCTCTTTCGTTTGGAAGCGAAGAGGGCATTAAAACGATTAGCGATTTTGTGGCGGATTCTTGCGGTTCTTGGATGCTTGAACGAAATTCAATGACGGGAAAACCGATTCGGATTCGTTGGTATTTTGTGCAGGACGGCGACGTTTACGTTCAGTTTTCGCCAGACCCTTACGGCGGAAAAAAAACGCTTGCCGATTATGTGATTGGCGGTTGCTACGCCGCGCGAAACGTTCCCGTTGGAATTCCTTTTGAACGATTGTATACGGCAAGTTTTGCAGAAATTCTTTCGCTCACGGAACGAACTCTTCCCTGGCAATATTCAGAAATTCACACGGGGCAATACCAAAACAAAATTATGATGATGAAGCAAATTCGCAAAAATCTTGAACGAATTTCTCGCGAAAACAACGCTTCTTACGACGAAGACGGAAAACCCGTTCACACAAACGACGGAAGCGAGCGCGAAACCGACGTTCTTCCGATGGCGCAAAACGATGACGAAAAAACTGACGAAATTCCAGAAAAACCGCCGTTGACGCTTGATTCAAACGGTTTTGCAAAATGGATTGTGGACGGTTTGATTTATCCGCTTACGGGAAGCGGCACGTTGATAAAACCGCTTTTGCGCGAAACCGTTTCCGTAAATCCGCTTGGCTATGCGGGCGTTCGCGGGCAAGAAGAAGATTTTACGTTTTCTTTGGATTGGACACGAAATCTCGCGGCGGCGCGTCTTTCTGTGCAAACAAAAAAACGCTACCTTTACGAAAAATCTGGCGTTGACGTGAAAATTCAGCCGTTTAGTTCAGAAATCACGTCTAGCGGAATTGCAAATTTGTCGGGATATTTAAAAGATTCAGGCTACAGTTCAAAATATTTACAGCAAGTTCTTTACGTTTTGGGCGTTACCGAGCCGACGTATTTTTATTTGGCGGCGGTGCGAAAAAGCATTCGCCCTGGAAAAAATCCAGCAAAAGGAAAAAGCGCGGAAATTTTTTCGTTTAACGATTCCGCTGTAATTTTTCCATATTTTGACGAAAGCGGGCATTTTGCTTGCACAGTTTTCTTTGAAGGAAGAGAATTGTCGCTTGGCGCGTTTTTGGCAGAATGTGGCGAATGTTACGTTCATTTAACGCGCGTTCTTTCTTCAGACCGATTCGCCCTCCGATAAAATAAAAAAACGCGGTGATTTTGAAAATTCAATTCACCGCGTTTTTTACTGTAAATAGAAAGTGTACAATCTTCTTTATGGATATTTTTAGTGCGGGCGGAATTTTTCTTATCCCCATTATTGTGTGCGGGCTTGTATCCGCGTTTATAATAATAGAAAGATTTGTTTATTTTCGTGCGATTGACAGACGCGACGCAGAATTATGCACGAATCTTGACCGTGCGTTTGCTCGCTACGACTATCTTTCCGCAGAATCTTTGTGTACAAGTGCGGAAACTCCAATGGGAATCGTTTTAAAAAAAGCCATACAAAGCAAAAAACTCACAGAATCCGATATGCGCGAAGTCGTGCAGAACGAACTCGACCGCGTTGTTCCGATGTTTGACCGTTGGATTGGATTTTTAGGAACGGTTGCAAACGTGGCGATGCTTTTGGGACTTTTGGGAACAGTTTGCGGAAACATTAGCGCGTTTGGCGTTCTTGGCGCGACGGGTTCGATGATAAATCAAGAAATTTTGGCAGAAGCGATTGCGCAAGCACTTGTTTCAACAGCCGCGGGCTTAATTGTTGCAATTCCGACGTTTGTCGCGTCAAGTTTTTTGAATCGTGCAAGCGAAAAACGAATCGCCGACATGGAACGATTTGTAACAACAATTCTTCTAAAACTTACGGGGCGAATGGTATGAAAGCGCGACGAAAAAAACGAAGAGAAGACCATTTGATTTTAGCCCCAATGATTGACGTGATTTTTCAACTTGTTCTTTTTCTGCTCGTTTCTTCGTCATTTAAAATTGAACCCGCGATTTCCGTGAATCTTCCAAAAAGTTCCACGGCGCGTGGTACGGACGAAAACACAATCATTGTTTTGGTAACGGAAAAAGGCGAAGTTTCGTTAAACGGAAAAAGCGT
>CAJOEO010000134.1 GCA_905233535.1 uncultured Treponema sp. | reverse complement strand
AATTGTTCTTTTGATTGACGAGCGTCCAGAGGAAGTTACCGAAATGGAGCGCACGATTAAAGCGGAAGTTGTATCGTCTACATTTGACGAGCAAGCAACGCGCCATGTTCAAGTTGCGGAAATGGTTTTGGAAAAAGCAAAGCGGCTCGTGGAACATAAGCGAGATGTCGTGATTTTCCTCGATTCGATTACGCGCCTTGCGCGTGCGTACAATCAGACCGTGCCGACGAGCGGAAAAGTTCTTTCGGGCGGCGTGGATTCAAACGCGCTCCACAAGCCTAAGCGATTTTTCGGCGCGGCGCGGAATGTGGAAGAGGGCGGTTCGCTCACGATAATTTCGACTGCGCTAATCGACACGGGAAGCCGAATGGACGAGGTGATTTTTGAGGAATTCAAGGGAACTGGAAACAGCGAAATCGACCTTGACCGAAAACTTGCAGAAAAGCGCGTTTTCCCTGCAATTAACATCAAAAAATCGGGAACGCGGAAAGAGGAACTTTTGCTTCCAGAGGAAACTTTGCAGCGAATTTGGACGCTTCGCAACAATCTTGGTTCAATGGAAGACATCGAAGTTACCGAAGCGATTTTGGACACGATGAAAAAAACGCGGAACAACGAAGCGTTTTTGCAGTTGATAAATATCGGAACGGCTGCAAATTAATTCTTGACAAAATCTTCGTGAACGGTTAAAGTCAATCATTCTAGCCTGGGTGGCGGAATTGGTAGACGCGCTAGGTTCAGGTCCTAGTGAGGGAAACCTCATAGGGGTTCGAGTCCCCTTTCGGGCAGAAGACCGCTTATTAAAGCGGTCTTTTTTTGTGCTTAACGGTTTATATAAAAAAATGCGCCTGCAACTACGGCAAACGTCGCAAGAATTACGCAATACGACCAAATTGGAAGCGAACCGTCGTAATTTTTAGATTTTGAATTTATCGCTGAAAGAAATCTGTGGCGAGTAGTGCGGGAAATTTTGTTTTTTTCTTCCTTTGAATTCCCGCCGTCGCGTTTTACCGTGTAGCCGCATTTTGGACAACCTTTTGCGAATTTTTCATTTGGACCTGTTTCGCCGCAAACGGGACAACGCACGGACGCAAAAAAACGTCCGCACTTTTTGCAAAATTTTGCGTTTCCTGCAACTTCCGCGCCACAACTTTCGCAAAAAAATTTTGCAGTTTTCATTAAGCCACAATCCTCAAAACGAGTTTTTCAGAATCGTTTGAAACGACCGTTGCGCTAACCGAACGAATCCCCGTAGCAGTTTTTAGCGTCGCCAAATTGATATTCGTTTCTGCGGGCAAATTGCGCACAAAATCGTCAATGTCGGGCGTAAATTCCAACGTGTCGCCGTCAAAATTCCGCGCACAACCGCAAACAAGCGCGAGCGAAACAGGATTTGTAAACACAAAAGAACAACTTGTAATGACTTTTTCTTTCGGCTCTTCGTTTTTCGTTTCTTCTTGCGCATTTTCTTCGGCAACAAGAGGCTCAACTTCCGTTCTCGTAAAATCCACGGAAACATTGGGCGACGGCTGGAACATCGTTATCAAATCTTCCAATTCCTTAAAATTGTTTTCTGAAGAAAACGTACCGAAAACGCCAATCGCGTCCGCTTTTTTCTGTTCTTCTTTGGAAAAAGCCGCCCCGCGATACAATATAACTTTTGATGCTCCCATATCATCGCGCGAGTATTGCGCAAGAGTTTTCCAATGTCGTGGATAGTCTTCCGCACTAATTACAATAAGATGTGGGGCTATTTCCGAAATATTGTCCAATGCTTTAAGAAGCCACCTGTATATAATCGTTTCGAAATCGAATTTTTGGAGAATTTTAGCAACTGATTCTATGACATTTTCATTATCTGCAATTACCAACGCTTTCATCGGTGTGCCTCCTTTTATTTTTCCAAAATAAAACGGGCGAAATCGCCCGCTTGAAAAGCCTTGGATTTTTTATTCTGTTCGCAAATTCGTGACTGTATAGTCGTAAATCTGCCAAATGCCGTCGCGTTGACGAACTTTGTAAACGTACTTTTTGACTTCTTTGTAATTCGGATACTTGAATTTCTCTTCAACCGTAACCGAACCCGAAGTTGGCGAATAAGTCGTCGTTTGAATTTGGAACGATTCAGGGACTGCAATAACATCGTGGTCGATTCTGTTCTGCATTAAGTCCATTTTATACGAATCCAACATTCTTCTGCGCTCATCTGCACTTGCAGCATTATAACGACGTTCTGTTTCGCCATTACGTTTCATCATCTGCTCAAGGTCAATGTACAAAAAGTATTGATCCCAAAGCGATTTTTGACGCGCAATAATCGTTTGTTTTACAACTTGGTCTGGCGAAATCGCCTCTGGCTTTAAAAGCGTTGCCGTTTCGTTCTGCACGGGAAGCAACGTTGACGCACTCGCGGCTGGCGCGGGTCGAACGTCCAAACTCAAACGATTTGACGTAAGTTTTACGCCCTTTGATTTGTATAGTTCGGGATAAAAGTCGAGTTGCAAGTAATAAATCGAAGGCTCTTCAAAATCGATGTATTTTTTAACGTCTTCAATAAACGAATAAGATTCGCCCGCTTCGATTGCAATGTCACGATAATACACGTCATTTTTTGAAGAACGGCGCGTAATCAAATCGTTCGTTTGCGAAAGTTTAGTGTTTTTTATGGTGTTTGCATTAAAATCCAAACTAAACATACGCTCATCTGCAAGTTTAAATCGCAAAGTTTCTGTACCGTTGTTTACAATAGACACGTTTACCTTTACAGGATTATCTTTTGTTCCACTCGGATAATACATTGTTCTGTCAAAGAACTTTATTACAACCGATGCCTTTGAAAAATCCTGTGAAGAAGATTCAGAATTGTTTGCTGCCCATGCAACCTGTGCAAATAGAGATAAAGACGATATAATGGCAAATACGGTTCGTTTCAAAATTTTCCCCCGGAAAAATATGCGCGATTGCGCACACCTATATTTTATTATCGGACAATTTTATGAAATCATTATTGTCAAATTATTTTGAAAGTGTCGTCAAAAATTGGTCTGCATTTTCAAAAGCGGTTTTGGACGCAAAACTTCCCGCCGATGTAAACGGTTTGCACGGAGCAAGCGCGGCTTTTTTTGCTGCCGCATTCGTAAACGATACAAAATCTCGCGTCCTTGCGTCAATTCAGTATAGTACAACAAAAGGAAAAAAAGTCGATTTTTTGGATTCGTCCGCGTTGGATTTTTTGGCGATTTGTCCAACGGAACGCGACGTTCATTCGATTCGTGCCGATTTGGAAAGCGCGTTCTGTGATTCCGTGGACATTTTTGAAATTCCCTGGTGGAACGCTGTTCCGTATCGGGCGGTTGCGCCAGGTTCTGCGATATTTGGACAACGTGCGGGTGCGCTTTGCGAACTTGCCGCAAATCGTCCGTTGAACGCGGGAACGCGACCGCGCATTTTTTTGATGGGACAACGTTCTTTTTTGTCGCCTGTTCCAAATCCATCGTTTTTGCGCGAACTTTCGTTTTCGATTTGTTGCGGACAAAATGTAGATTTGAGCGAAATCGTGAATCGTCTTGCGACTTTGGGCTATACGCGCGTTCCGAAAGTCGTCGTTCAAGGCGAATTTGCGTTGCGTGGCGAAGTTTTGGATATTTTTACGGGAGGAGGGCAACCCGTTAGAATTCGTTTTGATTTTGACGAAATCGAATCGATGAAAAAGTTTGACGTTGAAACGCAATCGACGGAAAACGAAATAAATCGTCTCGTCATTTCTCCGATGAAAGAAATTATTTGGAATGAATCGTTGATTTCTTCGCTTGAAACGCAAGCAAAAAAAGAATTTGGCGACGACGAACGACTCGACGAGATTTTGAATTCGTTACGCGAAAAAGGATTTTGCGCGGGCGAAGAACTTTTTTATCCCATTATAGAAAATAAAATTTTTTC
>CAJOEO010000133.1 GCA_905233535.1 uncultured Treponema sp. | reverse complement strand
TTTTGTGCGTCGGCAGATTTTTTCTGCGCGTCTGCTAATTGCTTTTGCGCCGTATCAGATTGTTTTTGCGAAGCAGCGAGTTGTTTCTGCAAATCCGCGATTTGTTTGTCTTTTGCGGCAGATTCTTCGTTCGCTTTTTTTGCGTCGTCTACTTGTTTTTGAGAATCTGCGATTTGTTTCTGCGATGCGGTCAACTGTTTCTGCAAATCGGCAGATTGTTTTTGCGCGTCTGTCGCTTGTTTTTTTGCGTCCGCTAACTGTTTTTGCGCGTCGGCGGATTTTTTCTGCGCGTCGGCAAGTTGCTTTTGCGCCGTGTCAGATTGCTTTTGTGCGGCAGCCAGTTGTTTCTGCAAATCGGCGATTTGTTTGTCTTTTGCGGCAGATTCTTCGTTCGCTTTTTTCGCGTCGTCAATTTGTTTTTGAGAATCTGCGATTTGTTTCTGCGATGCGGTCAACTGTTTCTGCAAATCGGCAGATTGTTTTTTTGCGTCCGCTAAATCTTTTTGCGCATCGGAAGATTTTTTTTGTGCATCGGCGAGTTGTTTTTGCGCGTCCGCAGATTTTTTCTGCGCGTCTGCTAATTGCTTTTGCAAATCCGCGATTTGTTTGTCTTTCGCGGCAGAATCGGCGTTCGCTTTATTTGCGTCAGCCAACTGTTTTTGCGCGTCTGCAAGTTGCTTTTGCGCCGTATCAGATTTTTTCTGCGCGTCTGTAAGTTGTTTTTGAGCGTCGGCAGATTTTTTCTGCGCGTCGGCTAATTGTTTTTGTAAATCGGCAATTTGTCTGTCTTTGTTTGCAGAATTCGCGCTTGCGTCATTAACTTGTTTTTGCAAATCCGCAGTTTTCTTTTGCGCGTCCGCCAACTGTTTTTGTAAATCGGCGACTTGTTTTTGAGAATCCGCGCTTGATTTTTGAGCGTCTGCGAGTTGCTTTTGCGCGTCCGTGGACTTTTTTTGCGCGTCGGCTAATTGTTTTTGCAAATCAGCAACTTGTTTCTGCGAATCCGTAGATTTTTTTTGCGCATCTGCGATTTGTTTCTGCAAATCGGCGACTTGTTTTTGCGCGTCAGTAGATTTTTTTTGCGCGTCAACAAGTTGCTTTTGCGCGTCGGCAGATTTTTTCTGAGCGTCAGCGAGTTGCTTTTGTGCGTCCGCCGCTTTTTTCTGTGCGTCAGCAAGTTGTTTTTTAGAATCGGCGAGTTGCTTTTGCAAATCCGCAAGTTGCTTATCTTTTGAAGAAATTTCTTTATTTTTGCTATCGATTTGTTGTTGAAGCGAAGTCGCTTCTTTGTTTTTGTCTTCAAGTTGTTTTTTTAACGAAGCGATTTCAGATTGCGATTGCGAATCTTTTTTCTGAGCATCATCAAGATTTTTTTGAAGAGTTCCGATTTCATTTTCGAGTTCGCCGAGTTTTTTCTCTTTCTCAGCAACATCGTCTTTCAAATCGTTTATTTGCGATAAGAGCGAATCTCGCTCAATTTCAAGATGTTCTATTTCGATTTTTTGCGAATCAATCGTGTCTTGAAACTCCGCGACATTTTTCGACGACGAACAAGACGAAAACGCCAAAGTCGTCGCAAGAAGTGCAGGGAGAAAAATTGAGTACTTTTTTCTACGAATCATGTCCACCCCTCATTGACTTTACTTAAATTTTTGCTTGGATTATATGAAATTCTATGTTTTTTTTCTACCATATTATATCATTGCTTCGAGTTTCTCGCGGATAAACAAACCTTTTTCATTGGGAGGAATTGAATCTGTAATAAGATAAAACGAACGCGGATTTTTTGGGTCGGGTTTTATTTGTGTTGGACACGAATTGAACAAGCGCATAAATTTTTCCACGGGAATGTCGCTCACGGAACGGAACGTTGTGCAGATTTTTCCGCCTTTTTCTTTTAGCGAGTCGATTTTTAGTTTTTTCGCCAAAATACGCACTTGCGCCAACGAAAAAAGGCTTTCCATTTCGTCGGGCATTGGTCCAAAGCGGTCTTCAATTTCAAGAATCAACATTTCCAGCGCGTCTTGATTTTGAATCGACGCGACTTTTTTGTAGATTTCCATTTTTGTTTGCGTGTTTTTGACGTAATTGTCAGGAATAAAGCCTGTGTATTCTAATTCCAAAAGAACGTCGGTTTGTTCAACGTAATTTTCTTTTGTCAATTTTTCGATTGCTTGCGACAAAAGTCGAACGTACAAATCAAATCCAACAGAATAAACGTCGCCACTTTGGTCTTTTCCAAGAAGATTTCCTGCGCCGCGAATTTCCATGTCTTTCATGGCGATTTTAAATCCGCTTCCAAGTTCCGTAAAATCGGAAATCGCTTGAAGTCGTTTCATCGCAACTTCCGAAAGAACGCGGTTTTTTGGATAAAAAAGATAGGCGTATGCCGTGCGGTCGCTACGCCCCACGCGCCCGCGCAGTTGATAAAGTTGGCTGATTCCGTACATATCCGCGCGGTCGATTATAATCGTGTTCACGTTTGGAATGTCGATTCCGTTTTCTATAATCGTGGTTGCTACAAGAACGTGAAATCCGCCCATTTTGAATCTGCGGAAAATGTCGTCGAGTTCGTTCGCGCTCATTTGTCCGTGCGCAAAATCGATTAAAAGTTCAGGAAGCAACGTCGAAAGTTTTGCGCACGTTTCTTCCAACGTTTCCACGCGATTGTGCAGAAAAAAAACTTGCCCTCCCCGTTCGATTTCTCGCCGAATCGCGTTTGCAATTTTTTCTTCGTCGAATTCGTCAACAGTAGTTTCAATCGGTTTTCGCGTCTGCGGTGGCGTTGTCAAAAGACTCATATCGCGGATTTTTAGCAAACTCATTTGAAGCGTTCGCGGAATCGGGGTCGCACTCATCGAAAGGCAATCGATGTTCGTGCGTAGCGTTTTCAAGCGTTCTTTGTCTTTTACGCCGAATCGCTGTTCTTCGTCAATAATCATCAAACCCAAATCCGCCCATTCCACATCTTTTTGAATGATTCTGTGCGTTCCAACAAGAATGTCGATTTTTCCTTCTTTCAATTCCGAAAGAATTTTTTTCTGTTCTTTTTGAGGAACGAATCTTGAAAGATGCTTGATTATCACAGGAAATCCGCGGAATCGTTCTTCGCAAGTTTCAAAATGTTGCTCCGCAAGAATCGTCGTTGGCGCAAGAAAAGCGACCTGTTTTTTTGACAAAACCGCCTTAAATGCGGCTCGCATGGCGATTTCGGTTTTGCCGTAGCCAACATCACCACACAAAAGACGGTCCATCGGCACGGCTTTTTCCAGGTCCGCTTTGATTTCTTTTGTAACGGAAAATTGGTCGGGCGTGTCTTCGTACGGAAACGCCGCGTCAAATTCTGCTTCCAAATCGGGAACTCGCGCAAACGCAAAACCTCGCGCAATTTTTCGCTTGCCGTAAAGCGCGAGCAATTTTTCCGCCATTTCTTCAACCGCTTTTTTTACGCGATTTTTTCGATTTTCCCAACTTTTGCTTCCCAACGAATCAAGGCGTGGCGCGTTTCCACCGCTTCCAATGTAACGCTGAACTAAATTCAACTGTTCAAGCGGAACGTATAAAAATTCTTCGCCCGCGTACTCGATTTTTATATAGTCTTTTTCTGCCCCGCCCGTTTTTAATCGCTGAATTCCTTTGAATTGACCGATACCGAACCCCGTATGCACAACGTAATCGCCTTCGTTCAAATCCACGAACGCTTCGATTGCCTCGCTTTTTGCATGAATCGAAGCGGAAGATTTTTGTCGTCGCCGTCCAAAAATTTCGTTTTCTTGAACGACGAACGTTTTTGTTTGCTCAATCGAAAATCCCGCGCTAATCGCAGTCGGAAAAATCTCAAGCGCGTGATACGCAAGATGGCGTTTTGCGTTGTCGCGGATTTTGTCCCCAAACGATTCAGATTTTTCCGTAAAATCGCGGAAGATTTCTTCCAAACGAAGCATTTGATTTTCGTTGTCGGCAAAAATAAAAATTCGCCAGCC
>CAJOEO010000132.1 GCA_905233535.1 uncultured Treponema sp. | reverse complement strand
TTCATCACGGAAAACGATTATTTGGGACGAGGAAAACCGATTTATCAGGTGCGAAAAACCTTCGATTGCGCCGACGACGGCGGAGAAGCATTGCCGTTCGACGACGGAGCGCACACGATTTATGTGAACGGCGCATATCGCGGAAACGACGCAATCGGCAAGTTGATGCAAGATTTTTGCGAACCGAACGCTGACAAAATGAATTATGCCGAAATCGCCGAGCGCGTGAAGATTCACAAACAGCAGACAAAGGGGGGTACAAATATGTGCAGAATTTTTGAAGAATACGGCGAAGAAGTCAGAGCAGAAGCGATTGCAGAACGAAACACGGAGTTGGTGAAAGATTTGCTCAAGCAGAATAAATTATCGCAAGAAGACATAGCAATCGTTGCAAAAGTTCCGCTGGAGCAAGTGCAGAAAATCGCCGAGCGTATTTTTGCGACGGCGTAACGCAAACACGCGCGGTGATTTCGGCTTTTGCACAATGAACTAAATGCGCGGTGGTGGAGAGAATCTCGACCGCCGCGTGTCTTTTTTCGGCCTTGCTCAACGGCGACCGAAATCTTCAAGGTTTTTTAATCCGCGTTTAAATTGTGGAATTCTTGCAAACGCCGTTGTGTCGATTGGGCTTTGCTCGCCTCGTTTCAAAAAATGGTAAGCAACGCCCGCAATCATCGCGCCGTTGTCTCCACAAAGTTTTAGTGGCGGAAAAACGCATTTTATGTCTGTTCGCTCCGCCAGCATTGCACGCAAACGCGAATTTGCAGCAACGCCTCCGCCAGCCACCACGGTTTTTAGCCCCGTGTCTTCCACCGCGCGAAAAAGCCGTGAAGACAACGTTCGACACGCCGTTTCTTGAAAAGACGCGCAAATGTTTTCGTTCGTTTTTTCAAAACCCGCCTGCAAACACATATCCGCTTGATGAATTACCGCCGTTTTTAGCCCGCTAAACGAAACGTCGTAGCGATGTCCGTCTTTTTTGTCGATTTTTGCAATTGGAAAATCGAACGCCTTTGCGTTTCCGTTTTGCGCCATTTTGTCGATTATAACGCCACCAGGATACCCAAGCCCGTAGAATTTCGCCACTTTGTCGAACGCTTCGCCCACGCTGTCGTCGATTGTCGTTCCCAAAATCTCAAGGTCGTCAAAATCGTTTACGCGAGCAATTATAGTATGCCCGCCAGAAACAAGAAGACCAATGTATGGATAAGCGATTTCGTTTTCCAAATGCGCAGAATACAAATGTCCCAAAATGTGATTTACCGCGATGAACGGTTTTTTTAGACTCCAAGCAAACGTTTTTGCAAACGTCAAACCGACCAAAAGACTTCCCATAAGACCTGGACGATTTGTGGCAGCAACCGCGTCGATTTCGTCGGGTTTTAGATTCGCTTCATCCAAAGCGCGACGCACAACGGGCAAAATCCATTCGGCGTGTTTTCGCGACGCAATTTCTGGAACGACACCTTTATAAATCTGATGAAACGGAATTTGCGTTGCAACGACGTTGCTCAAAATCTTTTTACCGTCTTCCACGATGGCGCACGCCGTTTCGTCGCACGAAGATTCAATTCCAAGAACTTTCATTTTTTTCCTCTCTAATCGGCTTGTTTTGGAACGAGCGAACTGGGAACGTCAAATCGATACCCCGCGCTAACGAGATACGGGTGCATCTGCTCAAGGAGAGCAGGCAGAATTTCAACACTTTTATCAACGTGTCCAATTATCACGGCAACCCCACTTTTGTTCGCTTTTTCAAGGCATTCGTAAACGCGCGAAAGCATTTTTTCGCGGTCGATTTCGTTGTCAAGATACGGCGCGTTTCGCTCCAAAATCGGAATGTCCATTTCAAGAGCAACCGCATCCGCCACGGTTTGCGGAGTCGTCCTCGAATCCAAAAAATAAATTCCGTGTTTTCTGCACGTTTCCAAAACCGCGCCCATTTTTACAACGTTCGTCGTAATAAGAGAGCCTTCGTGATTATTGCAACCGCGGACGTTTTCGCCAAGTTCCAAAAGATTTTTTTCGATTAACGCTTCGATTTCCGTCGTGTTCATTTCAGGCTGAATCGATTCAGGTCCTGGATAAAGATTCAGATTTTCAGATTGCATAGGCTGATGAAGCATGAGTTCTTTTCCAGAATCGCGAATCAAAGAAGCGCAATCTTTTGTGTGTGGCAAACCTGGCAAAACAGAAATCGCCAACGGAAACGGCAAAGAAACGTATTCGCGAACAAAATCCGCGCTTTGTCCCGCGTCGTCAAAAATAAAAACGAGCGTTGCGCCATTTTGCGCAGGCGGAATATCGAACGGTGGCAATTCGTCTTCTACTTTTTCTTCTTGTTCTGGCGTGGAAATTTCTATCGGATTTTCTTGAATTTCCGTTTCAGAATCGTGTTCTGTTTCTTGATTTTGCGGTTTTTCTTGCGGTTTTTGTTTTTCGGGCTTGGAAAAAACTCCACTCAACACGGCAACAGCCGCACAAACCACGCAAACAGCAATCAAAAGCGCGTACAATTTTTTTCGTTCGTTTTTCATGGATTTCAAAATTGTATTCGGTTTGCCAATTTTACTCAACGAACAAAAATAAATTGCATTTTTTAATCTACAAAAACAGAATTGGAATCGCTATAATTTTTGCAAAAATAAAAAAATCGAGGTTAATATGAGTAGAAATTTTCCGCTTTCACATTCCGCGCTTTGCGATTTGGCGCAGAAATTCCAAACGCCGTTTTACATTTACGACGAAAAAGCGATTCGCGAATATGTCCGCTATTTTCACAAATCGTTTTCGATTTTTCCAGAATTCCGCGAATATTTTGCGGTAAAAGCGTGTCCGAATCCGTACATTTTGAAGATTTTGGCGGAAGAAGGTTGCGGAGCGGACTGCTCTTCCCTTCCTGAACTTATGCTTTCAAAAATGGTGGGGCTTTCTGGCGAGCGCGTAATGTTCACTTCAAACGAAACGCCCGCAAGCGAATACGAATACGCATTTGCCGAGGGCGACATCATAAATCTTGACGATGTTACGCACATCGATTTTTTGAAAAAGACGCTCGGAAAACTTCCCGAAACGATTTGCTTCCGCTACAACCCAGGAAAAGCCAAGCACGGCTGCAATTCAATCATCGGAAGCCCCGAAGAAGCAAAATACGGCTGCACGCGAGAACAGCTTTTGGAAGCGTACAAAATCTGCGCAGAAAACGGAGTTAAAAAATTCGGACTTCACACGATGGTCGCGTCAAACGAATTGAATCCGCTTTTTTTTGTGGACACGGCAAAACTCGTTTTTGATTTGGCGGTAGAAATCAAAGAAAAAACGGGAGTTTCGATTTCGTTTGTGGATTTGGGTGGCGGAATCGGAATTCCGTATAAACCCGAACAAAAGGCGGTGGATTTGGAATTTGTTGCGCGCGAAATCAAAAAACTCTACGACGAAAAAATCGTCGCGGCGGGACTTGCGCCGATGCGAATCTGCTTTGAATGTGGCAGACCGATTACAGGACCTTACGGATACCTTGTAACGCGGGCGATTCACAAAAAGCACATTTACCGCGAATATGTGGGAGTGGACGCGAGCATGGCGGATTTGATGAGACCTGGAATGTACGGCGCGTACCACGAAGTTACGGTAAGCGGAAAAGAAAACGAGCCGAACGATTTTGTCTGCGATGTTGTTGGAAGCCTTTGCGAAAACTGCGACAAGTTTGCCGTTCAGCGCGCTCTTCCAAAAATCGAAATCGGCGACCTTTTGATAATCCACGACGCAGGCGCGCATGGACGCGCGATGGGATTCAACTACAACGGGAAACTTCGCGCAGGCGAACTTCTGCTCCGCGAAGACGGCTCTATTAAACAAATCCGCAGGCGCGAAACGATTGACGACCTTTTTGCAACGCTCGATTTGGACGGCGTAAAAGATTTTAAATGATTTTTTTCATTCCGAATTCGTTTCAGAAATTTTGAATCTAGGAATTTTAGAATTTTAATGTCCAATTT
>CAJOEO010000131.1 GCA_905233535.1 uncultured Treponema sp. | reverse complement strand
AGATTTTCGATTCCAAAAGACGCGAACATCGCAAGTCGTGGAATCGAAACGTTTTTTGGCGCGGTTTTGCTTTTAAAAACTTTGGTTTTCACAAAAAAATTCTTAGGCGCGTAAACGCCAAGCGCGCAAATCGAAAGCCGTCGCGCAATTTCTTCGCAAAACGGATTTCCGCTTCCCGCGTCCAAATCGATTTCAACAAAAATGTCCTTGATAATTCCGTCTTTGCCGATTTTTGCACGATTTTTCACGCAGATTTCCGCGTTTTTTTCAACAAATTCCGTTTGTTCTTCTTTTGAAAAAATAATCGAAACGGGGGCGTGCTTTTTTACGCTCACGGTGGCAACAAGGCACGCAAGCGTGATTCCAAACAAAATCGTGTTCGTGTCGCCCGTTTCCGCAGACATTTCCGTTCGAGTGATTTCGATTTGGTCTTCTCTTAAACCCGTCGCGTCTGAGGCGCATTTTGAAAGCGCGGAAAGCCACTGGCACGGCGAAAAAATGCGCAATTTTCCAAGCGAAAACGTCGCAGTGGCGCATAACGGTTCTCGCGGAAGAAGAGGCGGCAAATCAACGCGCCAATTTCCGCAAAAAATTTTGTCGTCTTCGTTTTCTTCCGTTTGGATTTTTTCGCTTTTTTTTATATGTTTTGCAACCAAAATTTTTTCAGAATCTTGAAAAAACTCGTCTTTTTTTGGCGAAAGCAAAATCGATTTTTTTGGAATCTTTTTGTAAAAGTTTGAAAAATCGTCAAAATCCAAAATCACCGTCGCTTTTTCGGCTTCTTCGGCGGCAATTTGCGCACTTTTTGCAAGAACAAGCGCGACTGGCTCGCCCTTAAAATGAATTTCGCCGTCGCACAAAAGCGAAAGTTCCGTGTCAAACAGACGAATTTTTGTTCGGGCGGGCAAATCTTTTGCCGTAAAAATCTCGCCGCGTTCGCTTGATAAATGAACTTCCCGAAGATGTCCAAACGACACGGGACTTTTTACAAACGCGGCGAATTTCGTTTCGGGAAAATCAATTTCTGAGCAGAACGCTGACGAAAAAGACGGTTTATGCATGGAATTTTTTACCCACTTCTTTTACAACGAAAATCACACGTTCGATTTCTTTTTCTGTCATGTCGGGAAAAAACGGCAACGTAATCGTGTTCGCAGTTGCGTTTTCCGCGTTCGGAAGCGTTTTTTCGTTGTATTGACCATAATTTTCTTTCCACCAAGAAAATCTATGAATCGAAATGAAATGCATCGAAACGCCAAGCCCCATTTCTTGAAGTTCTTTCATAAAATCGTTTCGACTGATTTTTAATTTTTCTGGAATGAGCCGAATCAAATACAAATGCCAAGCGTTTCCGTCGCCGTCGGGCGGAAGTCGCAAAAAATCAAGGTTTTTGAACGCCTCGTTGAATCGAATCGCGATTTTCTTTCGTTTTTCAAACATAGAAAGTGCTTTTTTTAATTGTTCTCGCCCGATTGCCGCCAAAACGTCGGGCAAATTCGACTTAAATCCAGGCGCGATTATGTCGTATTCCCAACTTGCTTTTGGCGACGTGTATCTGTCCCAAGCGTCGCGGCTCATGCCGTGAAGACGCATTTGCGTCATTCGTTTTGCAAGGTTGTCGTCGTTTGTGGTTACCATTCCGCCTTCGCCCGTTGTAATCGTTTTTGTGGCGTAAAAACTAAAAACGCCCGCATCTCCAAGCGTTCCCGCAAATCCGTTTTTCGTTTTTGACGGAAACGAATGCGCCGCGTCTTCGATTACGCGGATTTTTCGGCTTTTTGTCGAATATTTTTTTGCAAGAGCGCAGATTTTTTCCATGTCGCACACGTTTCCCGCAATGTGAACTGGAACGATTGCAACAACTCGATTTTCCGTGTCGTTTTGAAGAATTTTTTCGATTGATTCAACGGAAATCGAATACGAATCTTTTTCGATGTCGGCAAACGCCACACGCGCTCCCAAATGAATCGCGCTAGCCGCCGTAGAAACAAACGTGTATGGCGTTGTGATAACAACCGTGTTTTCCTTTACGCCACACGCTTCCATTGCAAGAATCATGCCACTCGTATTTGAATTCACTGCGAGAGCGTGTTTTGAACCAACAAAATCTGCAAATTCTTTTTCAAACTCGTGCGCGATTTTTCCCGTTGTAAGCCAGCCAGAATCCAAAACTTCCAAAACCGCTTTTTTTTCTTCTTCGCCAATCGATGGCTTAAAAAACGGAACATTAAAATTTTCAGACATTTTTTCTCCTAAAGCGTTATTTTTTCGTCAGAATTTTCAATTCGCTTGCTTTGCGATTTATCTTTCGTCGATTTGTAAAAATCGTCAAGCGACGGAACTTCTTTTCTCAAAAACGAAACGAGTTCGTCGCGATTTCTGAAAATATCCTTGTTTTTGGAATCGAAAAAACAAATCGGCTCAAGTTTTTTCAAAATCGAATCGAGTTTGGAATCTTCCATTTCGATGTTTTTTAGAATCAAAATTTTTTCCCACTCGGTTTTTTGAGGATTTTCTTCGTCAAGCCAAAGCGGCTCGTAATTTCGTTCGCCCTCGCGCGCGCCGATAATTTTGATTTCGATGTCGCGATTCGGTTCAAGCCCAGAAAATTTAATGATTTGTTCTGCAAGGTCAATGATTTTTATTGGCTCGCCCATGTCCAAAAGGTACGATTTTCCGTTTTCGCCCACGCCGCCAGTTTCCAAAACAAGCGAACACGCTTCGGGAATCGTCATAAAAAATCGCTCCATTTTTGGGTCGGTAACGGTAACAGGTCCGCCGTTTTGAATCTGCGACTGAAAAAGCGGCAAAATCGAACCGCGCGAACCCAAAACGTTTCCAAATCGAACGAACATAAACGATTGATTTTCTTTTGCGCGTTTTGCCGCCTGCAAAACCAATTTTTCAGAAAGCATTTTGCTTACGCCGTAAACGCTAACTGGAGAAACGGCTTTGTCCGTGGAAATTAAAACGAATCTTCGCGTTCCAAATTCAATCGCCGCGTCCAAAATGTTTTTTGTGCCGAAAACGTTATTTTCGACCGCCGCCACGGGATTTTCTTCCATCATTGGAACGTGTTTGTACGCCGCGCAATGAAAAATCACGTCCACGCGAGTTTTTTCTATTATATAGCGCATATATTCGCGGTCTTTCATGTCGCCGATTATCGGAACGACGGTGGCTTTTTCGCCCACGCCTTCGTTTTGCAAAACGATGAGTTCGCGGTAAATATTTACGATAGAATTTTCGCCGTGTCCAAAAAGATAAAGCCGCTCCGCGCCCCCCGATAAAAGTTGACGCGCAAGTTCAGAGCCAATCGAACCGCCCGCGCCAGTAATCATCACGCGCTTTGAACGCAAATACGAAAGGCTTTCGTGTAGAGGAATAATTACTGGTATCCAGAGAGAAATAATTGAATATTTAGATAAATTAGAAGCTGATTTTATTATCAACTTTAGTAAGTCACTTTTAGGATTTTTAATTATGGTACCTTCAAATCCTGATGATCCTTTCCAATTAATAAGAGGATTTATTAATTTATTCACTGCTGAAACTAATAATAAGACTTTATTATTTTCTAGAGTAAAATTATCAATATTTTTATCAATGACAAAGTTTGTTACTACCCAATTACAAACAAGATTGCCCTATCATGTATTTAATGTTGATTCTAATGATGAAATATTTACAGGGGATCAAAAATATTTAATGGAAGGAAATCAAATTGTTGAAACTATTTTAACTGAAATTTTGAATGATATTTCAGAATTTGATGGAAAAATAACTCAATATGATTTTGATGAATTTGAGTTTTTGATAAATACTTGTGGAACTTGTATAGAAATATTTAAATATAATTTCCAGAGAACAACTTTTGCTGTTAATGTAACTAATAAGATGTTTGAACTGATACAAAAATATATTCAAGGATTATCAAAAAATACAGCATTTGGAATTAAAGATAAAATTATGAAATATAATAAATACTTCCAAAAATTACAGGATAGTTAAATAGTTTAATAAATGATTTTGAGTTA
>CAJOEO010000130.1 GCA_905233535.1 uncultured Treponema sp. | reverse complement strand
TTGTATGGTGAATTTATCGGCGACAGTCCGCTAAACGAAAAAATCAAACCGTCTTCGCTTTCGTTCGCGCAAGATTTTTAAATCGTTTTTTCAATCTTTTTTAACGGAGGTTTCAAAAATTGCAACCTCCGTTTTTTCGTTTTTTATAAGGAAAAATCATGGAATCAACGGAATTTTTTGACGTTTTGTCGCAAGTTTCCGAAAATGCGCAAAATTATCTTTCGGTTTTGAACGAAGAACAATTTGAAGCGGCGGTTCACGAAGGTTCTCCGCTTTTGATTTTGGCGGGTGCGGGTTCTGGAAAAACGCGCGTGATTACAACAAAAATCGCGTATTTGATTGGCGAACGACAAATCGCGCCTTGGAAAATTCTCGCACTCACGTTTACAAAAAAAGCCGCCGACGAAATGCGCCACCGCGCCATAAATCTTGAAGAACAAGCATCTCAATCAAAAATTCTCACGTTCCATTCGTTTGGGGCGTATTTTTTGCGCACAAATTCAAAGGCGGCGGGCGTGGCGGAAAATTTTACCGTGTACGACGACGAAGATAGTTTGCAACTTTTAATCAGAGCGAATCCGCGTTTGACGAAAAATCGAGCCTCTCATTATGCGAGGCTCATTTCGCTTGCAAAAGATTATTGCCTTCTGCCCGACGACGACCTTTCTGAAATTTGCGGCGAGGACGCGGATTTTCCAAAAATCTATCAAAATTATCAAAATCGACTTCGGGAAACTGGAAACGTGGATTTTGGCGATTTGATTTTGCTTCCATATTTGACGCTAAAAAACGACGACGACGTTCGTTCGTATTTTCAGAATCGATTTCGTGCGATTTTGGTTGACGAATATCAGGATACAAATGTAGCGCAGTATCTTCTTTTGCAGGAACTTTCGGGCGTGCGCGAGGGAAGTGGAAATTACGTTTGCGTTGTTGGCGACGACGACCAGTCAATTTACAAGTTTCGTGGCGCAGAAATTCAAAATATTTTGACGTTTGAAAAAAAATTCCCAGAAACGAAAATCATTCGGCTAGAAAAAAATTATCGTTCCACGGCGGAAATTTTGCGCGTGGCGGACGACGTTATTCAAAATAATTTTGGCAGGCTCGGAAAAACGCTCGTTTCGCAACGTGGACACGGCGAAAAACCCGTTTTGACGTTTTTTCGCGACGCGGACGAAGAAGCGTTGGACGTTGTTGGATTGATTCAAAAAGACGTTTTGCTTGGCGGAAAATTGTCGTCCTGGGCGGTTTTGTATCGCACAAACGCGCAGTCGTTGGCGTTTGAAAATGCGTTTATGCAAAGCAAAATCCCGTATCAAGTTGTCGGCTCTCTGAAATTTTTTGAACGCGAGGAAATCAAGGACACGCTTTCGTATCTTTCGCTTTTGGCAAATCCGCGCGACGAAGTGGCGTTTCGCAGAATTGTGAATAAGCCTCCACGGGGTATTGGAAACACGTCGCAGGAAAAAATCGCAACGCTTGCACGAAGTTCTGTTCTTTTTGACACGATTTCGTCGATTCCGTCGATGAAAATCGATTTTTTGGCGGCGACGGAAAAAATCGCTCCGACGCTTTCAAAAAAAGCGAGCGAAAACGCAAAATCGTTCGTTCAACTTTTTGAATCTTTGAAAGATTTTCTTCTGGGAGAAAAATCTTCCGAAAAATCCGACGAAAACGAAGAAAATCTGCCCGCGTTTGATTTTGAAAATGAAAATGTCGAAGAGAAAAACGACGACGAGCATTTTGTTTGGCAGAGAACGGGCAAACTTGCCGACGCGATTTGGACGGTTGTGAACGAATCGGGACTTTTGGCGCACTACCGTTCTTTTGACGAGGATAATGGAACGAGCAAAGTTGAAAATCTAATCGAATTGGCGAATAGCGCAGAACCGTTTGACTTGTCGTTTGACGGGCTTGTGTCGTTTTTGGACCACATTGAACTCGACAGGGCGCAAAACGACGACGGCGCGACGGAGCGGGTTACGCTAATCACGCTGCACAACACGAAAGGGCTTGAGTTTGACAACGTTGTGATGACTGGTATGGAAAATGGGCTTTTTCCGCGGGATTACAAAAATCAGAACGAAATTGAGGAAGAGCGGCGGCTTTGCTACGTTGGTATGACGCGGGCGAAAAATCGTCTTTTTTTGACGGCGTGCGCTAGTCGTCGTTTGTATGGTTTTACGCGACATTCTGAGCGGAGCATTTTTCTTGATGAAATCGACGCGGAGAATTTGAAAATTTCGAGTTCTAACGGGCAGGCTTGGCAAGTGAGAAATTTTTTGGAGGCGCAACACGGAAAAAATGGGCTTTCAAATTCGCATTTTGAAAGTGCTGAGCGATTTTGTGTTGGAACGCAGATTTTTCACGACGACCACGGCTACGGCGAAATTGTTAAAAGTACGACGACGGATTCTGGCGAGAAGAAAATTTTTGTGCAGTTTGAAAACGGCGAAATGAAAACGTTTTTGCCGAAATACGCATCGCACAAACTTCAAGTCGTCGAGGGGTGAATGCCCCTGCGACAAAAGTTCGGTTAAACGCTTTCCGCACTCGGCAATTCGCCGAGTTCTTCTTGCGGACGATTTTTGTCAAAAACGTCGCGCGTAATATCGGGGCGCAAATGATGCTCGCGGAAATGCGTCGCTGTCATTGGACGACCAAAGAAAAATCCTTGAAATTTGTCTGGTGCATAATCCTGCAATTTCGCCAATTCATCTTTAGATTCCACGCCTTCCATGCAAACTTTCATGTTCAATTCGTGCGCCATTTGCGTGATGTGCTTGATGACTTTGCTGTCGCCGTCGTTCCCGTGCGTCGCTTTGTGAACAAATGTATAGTCGAGTTTGAGCGTCGAAGCGTGCAAATATTGCAAATACCTCAAATTTGAATAGCCAGTTCCAAAATCGTCGATGTCCACATTGAATCCGCGCGTCGCAAACGCTTCCGTAAGTTCTTGCAACGCCTGCGAATTGTCGATGTAGCCGCTTTCCGTCAGTTCAAGCGTGATGTTGTTCGGATTCACGCCGCTCGTGATTTTTGCCGTTTCGATGTCCGACAAAATGTCGCTCCGCTGAACTTGAACGTAAGAAATATTCACGCTGATTTTAAAATCCTTTTGGATTCGATTCCATTCGCGACATTGCGAAAACGCCGTCTTCAAAATCCAGCGTCCCACCGAAACAATCATTCCCGTTCGCTCCAAAATCGGAATAAAATCGTCGGGGTGCAACATTCCGTAATCTTTGTGCGACCAGCGCAAAAGAGCCTCCGCGCCGATTACGTTCAAAACCGTGTTGTCGCTGTCCAAGTATAGTCGTTTTGCGTAAATTATTTTTAATCGAATCCCGCAATTTTTCTTGCAAATTCAATACTCGTAGATGATTTGCGTATTCGTTTGCGTTGTATGTTGACACCGTGTTTCCGCCACGCGACTGCGCGATTTGCAACGTATAGTTGAGTTTTCGCATAAACTCTTCCAAATGCGAAGAATCGTCAGAAAACGCCAAAATTCCGCCCGAAATTGTAAACGCGACTTCGTGTCCAAGTCCGTCGGTTGATTCAGCGCGTGCAAGTTCTCGTTTTATGTCATCGTATAGTCGTTTTGCGACTAGTGCGCTCATTCCCGTCAAATCCATGCAAATAAATTCGTCCGAATTGACTTTGTATGCTTTTGTAAGACTCGTGCATACTTTTTTGCAACATTCGCCGACGCGAGAAATCACAAGGTCGCCTACGCGAACGCCGAATTGTTCGTTTATGCTCGAAAGTTGGTCGATGTCGATTTTTAGCATAAAACCCGAAACCAAATCGGAACTCGTTTTTGTGAGCGCGAAATCGCTTCTAAGTTGAGATTCCGTGGAAAGTCCCGTTAAAATGTCGCTTTTATCGAAATCGTTTGTGATTTCAATCGTGCCAATCACGATTTTTGCGTAAGGATTCGCCGTGGGCGTGAGTTTTCCGCGACTAGAAATCCAAACGGGCTTTCCGAGTTTGTTAAAAAGTCGAATTTCCAAATTGTGGTCGGCTTTGTCTGGCAAGGTGATTTTTTGGATTGCTTCCATTGCGTGCGAGAATTTTTCGCCAGGAAAATCAAAGATTCTAAGCGCGTTTCTTGAGATTATGTATGTGTCCGCATTTACGTCATACATAAAAACAAATGCGTCAGTACATTGATTTATGATTTTAATGATATATTCTAACTGTTCGAGGCTGGGTTCTTCAAAGTCCATATTACTCTCCGAATAAATTTTAGTGAAATCTTAGAGATATTTCGAAAATTCTTGTGCGAGGTGGTTTTGGAAAAATTAACCACCGATTTGTAATATTAACGAAATTCTAACGAAAAATCGTCCAACAAGACTCCAACGTATCCGCGCAGTTCTTCCGAAGAAATCGCTTTGCCGTCCTCCGTGATTGCAACTAAGAGCGGGCGATTTTCTCCGCGAAATTCTGGCAAAAACGAAAGCGTTTCAAGGCTATTTAACGCATTTTGTGCGCCTTCCACCAAAAACGCCGTCGCAAGTGCGTCCGCGTACATTGAACTTGCGCAAACTACTGTAACAGAAATCGTATCGTTCTGCACAGGTGCGCCAGTTTTTGGGTCTATTATGTGATGATATATTTTTCCATCATGTTTGTAAAATCTCTCGTAAATTCCGCTTGTAACGATTGCCTTGTTACGAACGCCCGTCAACGAAAGCGCGGGTTCTCCGTCAGGATTTTCTGGGTCTTTTATGCCAACAATCCAGGGCGATTTGTCGCTTTTTTCGCCAAAAACGTAGACGTTGCCACCCAAATTTATTAGCGCAGCTTTGACGTTTGCCTTTTTTACAATCGAAGCAACGCTATCTGCGGCGTATCCTTTGACGATTCCGCACAAATCGATTTTTAGTCCACTCGGAATCGAAACGAACGCTTTGTTTTCGTTCGTCCACACTGTAATTTTTTTCCAATCCGCCGTTTTTATCGCTTCATCGATTTTATTTTTTTTTGGCGGAACGCCGTTTTCTGGAACTAGATTTTCTTTGTTGTTAATGCCCCACAAATCGATTGTTTTTCCGAGCGCGGGATTAAACGCGCCTTCGCTTGCCTCGCAAACCAAAAGAGCGGCTTGCAAAACGTGCGCAAATTCCGCGTTCACTTCGATTTCGCAGTTTTGCGCGTTTTTGTTTACGCGCACGATTTCAGAATCATCTTTGTACGGATTAAAAATGTCGTCGATTTCTTCAAGTCGATGAAAAATTCTGTCGTAAAGATTTTTTGAACCGTCTTCGTAAAGATTTATAGTACACAAAGTTCCAAGAACGTTTCGGGATTGCGGTTCGATTTGCCGTTTTTCACAAGAAATAAAAAAAAATGCGAAAATAAAAATCCAGGCAAACCTCATCAAAACCTCCTAAACTCATTTTAAATCTGATTCTATCATTTCGCAAACTAGAGATACAAAAATGAACGGCGGATTCGATAAAATAATCGTCAAAATCGCAAAATGTTGAGCAAAAAACAAAGTTTCTTCTATAATATTTGTATGAAAATAGTTTTAATGGGAACGGGAACGAGTTTTGGCGTGCCTGTAATAGGTTGCAAATGTAAAGTTTGCCTTTCTGAATGTGCAGAAGACAAACGAATGCGATGTTCGGCGTTTATTTGCGACGAAAATACGTCCGTTGTCATTGATACAGGTCCAGAGTTTCGCGTGCAATCGCTGAAATTTGGCGTTTCGCATTTGGACGGCGTTTTGCTAACGCACAGCCACGCAGACCACGTTCATGGGCTTGACGACGTTCGCGTTTTTAGCCACACGCGCCCCGCGGTCGTTCAAATTGGTTCGACTGGAGCGCAAACGAATTTTCCACTTGAAACGGCGGGCGCGGGTTTGCCGATTTACGCAAACAAAAGCACCGTTTCCGACCTTCGCCTTCGATTTGAATACGTTTTTCACCCGCGATTTTTGGGTGGCGGACTTCCAAAATTGAATCTTCTTGAATGTGAATCGTTTTCTTCAAAAAATCCGCTAAAAATCGGCACTCTTTCAATCGTTCCGATTCCGATGATTCATGGAAAAATGTCTTCGACGGGCTGGCTTATAAAGGGTAGGGAAGGAGAAGCGATTGCGTATTTGACGGATTGCAACGAAATCCCCGATGAATCAATAGAAGAAATTAAACGAACAAATTGGAAAATCCGCCATCTTGTAATCGACGGGCTTCGCGTGGAAACCCACCCGACGCATTTTTCGTTTAACGAGGCGTTGGCTTACGCGGAAAAAATCGGCGCGACGCACACTTGGATAACGCACGTCAGCCACGATTTGAGCCACGTCCAAATTCAAGCGTACCTCGACAAACGTGTTCCTCATTTTCCAAATCTTTCAAAAATCGTTTCAAACGGCGGAAGCGTCAGTCCTGCGTTTGACGGATTGATTTTGAACGCACAATAGAAAAATTGCTACCATTGACAAGTAAACCTATGATTTGATAAAATGCCCGAACCGATTTGAAACTTATTTTAGGGAAGGTATATATCATGGCAAGAGTTTGTGATTGTTGCGGTAAAGGACAGCAGACTGGAAATAAAGTCAGTAAATCATACAACCACACACGCCGAATTTGGCGACCGAATCTTTTGAAAATCAAGGTTCAGGACGATTTTGGAACAACAAAAACATACAATGTATGCACACGTTGCCTCCGCACCGCAGACAAAACAGGAATTTTTACAAAGAAGATTAAGGTTGTTCCAGCAAACGCTGGCGCAAAAGCAGCAAACTAGTTTGAAAAACGCTCCAAAACGGAGCGTTTTTTTATCGCAAATCTAAAGCGGATAAAGTCTGCAAAAATAAAAGCAGACAGCCGAAATCGAAAAAAGCGCGACGAAGCCTACGAATCTCGGTACGGCGGGCAGTTTGGGCGCGATTAAAATCGGAAAAAGCACATAAAAAAGCATTGTCAGAAAAATCACAATGCAAAACGCAGCGAGATTTTTCATCGGGCTTCCAAAGTTTAAAAGCCCGCACTCGTCAAGATTCCGCGCGAGAATCATTCCAGGAAAAAGACCCAAAATCATCAGGATTTTTTTCAAAATCGCTTCAAGCAAATATTCAAGCGCGTTTTTCAATCCGCTCATTTCTTTTCTCCGTAGGTTTCTTCGATTTTGTTCATTTTTTCAGCCGTTTTGAAGCGATGTCGTAAACTTCGCTGTCGCTTCGGAGCGAAATCACGATAATTTTCATCGCATCGTTTTCAAGAACAAGACGATAAACCACGCGCAGTCCAAGCCGCTTTAGTTTGATTTTCAAAAGTCCTGTTAAATCGTTCGCATTTTTGTTTCCGAGCGGTTTTCCGTAGCCGCCTTGCGAATTAGGAAGCGGATTTTGGCTGACTTTTTGGATTGCTTTTGCAACCTGCGGTTTTTGAGAGCCGTCAAGCGCGTTAAATTCTTTTTGCGCTTCCTCGTAAAATTCAACAGACCATTTTTTCATTCAATTTCAATCTCCGAATCAGAAACAGCGTCCAAATCCGACTGTGAAATTCCGTTTTCTGCAAGGATTTTTTCAAACGGAATCGTTCTGCTTTTTTTTGCCTCGCGCTCAAATGCGATTGCTGCAAGTTCCGCGTCTTCCAAATCCTCCAAGATTTTCTGATACGATTTCAAACTCAAAATCACACATTCGGGAGCGTTGTTTTGAACGACAAATTTTATTCCGTCATTTTTGACTTCGCTGATAATCTGGCTCGTCTCGCCTTTGTTGAATCGGCTGACTGGAACAAACGAATTGAGAACCGCCTGCGCGTTTAGCATTGCTGGCATTTTTACCTCCAAAATTGTCATAACAATTATAAACTGCACTGGCGATTTTTAGAACGAATTTCATCAATAATCATCGTTGTCGTTTTTATACGGATTTTCTTTTCTGAGAATTTTGAAAGTTGTTCATATATTCAAGCGCGTTTTTCAATCTGCTCATTTCTTTTTTCCGTAGGTGTCTTCGATTTCCTTGATTTGGTCGCGGATTGCCGCCGCCTGCTCGTAGTCGAGGCGGTCTGCGCAGTCGGTCATTTCCTTTTTGAGCGCGTCAATCAATTTTTTGCGCTGCTTTGC
>CAJOEO010000129.1 GCA_905233535.1 uncultured Treponema sp. | reverse complement strand
GGAATGTCGGGCGGGTGGGGGCGGGCGTTCAAAGATAGAAGATTTTAAAAGCAAAAAAGAAAAATCAAGTGGAAGAAGATGCGCGTTCAAAGAAGAAGAATCCCCGCGAAGCGGGCGAAAAAATTTTTGAATTTTCAGACAAATGTATGGTGGAAATATAAATAGAGGAAACAATGGAAAATAATGAACTTTGGGATTCGCGGACGCGACTAATTTTAGGGAACGAGGCGATTGAACGGCTTTCAAAAGCGCGTGTTGCAGTTTTTGGAGTGGGTGGCGTTGGCGGTTATGCTGTTGAAGCATTGGCACGAAGCGGAGTTGGTGCGCTTGAAATTGTTGACAACGATACAATTTCAGAATCAAACTTGAATCGGCAACTTATCGCACTTCGTTCAACGATTGGACGCGCAAAAGTTGACGTTCTTGCAGAACGAATCGAAGACATAAATCCAAAGTGTATAGTAAAAGCGCGTAGAGAATTTTTCTTGCCTGAAACGTCGGATTCGTTCGATTTTTCGATTTACGATTACGTTTTGGATTGCATCGACACAGTGGCGGGAAAAATCGAAATCATCAAAAAGGCAACGTTGGCGAGTGTTCCAATCATCAGCGCGATGGGGGCGGGGAACAAACTTGACCCGTCGCGTTTTCGTGTAGCGAACATTTACGAAACGAACGTTTGCCCGCTTGCCCGCGTTATGCGCCACGAACTCAAAAAACGCGGAATCGAAAAACTGAACGTTGTTTTTTCGGACGAACCGCCGATTTTAGGAAACGGACGAACACCAGGAAGCCTTGCATTTGTGCCTGGAGCGGCAGGTTTAATAATGGCGAGCAAAGTAGTTCACGATTTATGCGAAAAACACTCGTCATAAATTTACATTTAATGAATATATTTTTCGACTAATTGACCAGCAAACCGCAAAAATGATATTATAGAAAAATACCCCTTGAGGTTGCGTATGCAACTTCCAAGTGTCCACAAGGAGAATACTGTGAAAAAGTATGAACTTATGACTATCTATCCGATTGAGGACGATAAGTTTAAGGCGGGAACGGACGCGGTTCGTTCTGTTTTGGCGCAATTCGGCGCAACGATTGACGAGGAAAAACCATTCGGTGACCGTGATTTGACCTACGAAATCAAAAAACAAAATCGTGGTCGTTTCCTTTTGTTCGTTGTAAAAGCGAACCCTGCAAAAATTGCTGACATTAGCAAGCAATTCAAACTCATAGACAATCTTTTGAAGTCGTTGTTCGTCAAACTCGACGAGAAAAAATCGGCTTAAAATTACATAAAAAGAGTCAGAACAATTAACACGAAAAATCCAAGGAGCAAACAATGGCAGATGTGAATAACGTCGTAATCGTTGGACGTTTAACTCGCGATTTGAATGTGGCAGACCAACGAGAATTTGCGTATACGCCAAGCGGAATCGCAAGAGCGAATATTTCTGTCGCTGTAAATTCTCGCCAAAAAAATGGTGAGCAATGGGTTGACGTGGCGAATTACATTGATGTTACCATTTGGGGAAAAACGGCGGAAAATATAAAATCTTACCTTACAAAAGGAAAGCAAATTGCGATTGAAGGAGAATTACGCCAAGACCGTTGGACTGACAAAGATTCTGGAGCAATGCGTAGTAAATTGTACGTTGTAGCGAATAACGTGCAGTTGCTCGGTGGCGCAAACTCTAACGGTCGCATGGGCGGTGCGCCTCAAAATCAAGGGTATCAACAAGGGGGATACCAAGCGCAGAACGTTCCGCAACAGTCGTCATATCAGCAGTACCAACCAAACACGGCAAACGATTCGGGCTTTAGTGGCGACATCAATAATTTCCTCCCAGATGAAGTTCCGTTCTGATTCTAAAAAACAAAAGGAGAAATCAGCATGGCAGACGAAATTGCAAATAGCGAAGTTGAAAAAGTGAATATGGACGCTCAGAATGTTTCTGAGGGACGCGAGGGCGAAGACCGTTCTCCACGCGGAAAAGGCAAAGCGTTTTTCCGCAAAAAGGTTTGTCGTTTCTGCACGACAAAAACTCCAATTGATTACAAAGATGCGGATATGTTGAAACGATTTACGACCGAACGTGGCAAGATTCTTCCACGCAGAATTACGGGAACTTGCGCAAAACATCAGCGCGAATTAACAGTTGCGATTAAACGCGCTAGAAACATTTGCCTTCTTCCGTTTGTTGCGGAGTAAAATCGTTCAAAATCGTTGCGTCCAACAATCCAACTCCTGGTGATGCTGGACGCGAAAACTTAAAAAGGAGCTTGAGAAATGAAAGTCATTCTTAACGACGACGTTGCCCACTTGGGCGAAAAAGGCGACGTGAAAAACGTTGCAAACGGATACGCTCGAAATTATTTGTTTCCGAGAGGTTTTGCAGTTCCATACAATGCTGAATCTGTAAAATACTTTGAGTCAATCAAAGAGGAAATTGCAGCGCGAAAAGAAGCAAAGCGAAAGGACGCGGCAAGCCTCAAAGAAAATTTGGAAGCATTGAACGTGGAGCTTTCGATGCCAGCGGGTGCAAACGGACGACTTTATGGTGCGGTTACGGCGCAGACTGTTGCAGAGTTCTTGAACAAAAACGGCTTTACAATCGAGCGCAAACGAATCGACATTCCAGGACTTGCGATTAAGTCTGTCGGAAATTATCATGCAACGGTTCATCTTTACGAATCGCAGACTGCTGAATTGAAACTTGCCGTAAAATCGCAGACAGACGAAGCGGCAAAAGTTGCAGAAAAAGAGAACGTTTCTGAGGAAACAAAGAAATCTGAGTAGTGCCAAATAAAACAGCACAAAGAAGAGAGGGACGTTGAAGAACGTCCCTTTTTTGTCGAAACGGGAGGTTTCTGTGGAAAACAAACTCAAAGATTCAGTTCCGCCACACAACATTGACGCGGAAAAAGCAACGCTTGGGGCGATGTTGCTCGATTGGGATTCTGTGAGTTCTGTTATGATGTTATTGCGTTCAAGCGATTTTTATACCCAACAGAATCAGACCGTGTTTGAGGGGCTTGCCGCCCTTTCGTATCAAGGCGTTCGTGGCGACACGCTTACTTTAATTGGCGAATTAAATCGTGCGGGAAAACTTGAACAAGCGGGTGGGGCAGCGTACATTTCTTCGTTGACGAACGTTGTGCCGACAAGTTCAAACGTTGAATATTACGCGCGAATCGTTTTAGACCAATCGACTAGGCGAAATCTGATTCGCATTTCGTCGGAAATAAAAGCGGAAGCGTTTGACGAAGCGCGGGATTCTCGGCTGATTCTCGATTCTGCGGAAAAAAAAATCTTTGCGATTGCGGATTTAGACCAATCAAGTCCAATTCGCACGATGTTGGACATTATTCCGCGTTCGCTTGAGAACATTCAAAAACATTACGAACATCACGGAGTTTTTACGGGAATTCCTAGCGGATACGCAAAACTCGACAACATGATGAACGGATTTCAAAATAGCGAACTCATCATAATTGGGGCGCGACCGTCTATGGGCAAAACCGCGCTTGCGTTGAACATGATGGAACACATCGCTCTGAATCAAAAAATCCCATGTGGATTTTTTTCACTTGAAATGTCTTACGAACAAATTGGACATCGAATTCTATCGCAAGTTGGACACGTTCCAAGTACAAAACTTCGCGACGGTACGATGAAACTTGACGAATTGCAAAAATTGCAAGTTGCCGCGGCTCGTTGTTACGACGCACCACTTTACATAATTGACACGCCGAATATGCAACTTATGGAAATTCGTGCGCTTTCAAGACGACTCAAGCAAAAAAACGACATTCGAATAATTTTTATCGATTATATAGGATTAATTTCCACGGAAGACCCGAACGCGCCAGTTTACGACCGCGTTTCTGAAATTTCAAAGTCGCTGAAAAGTCTTGCTCGCGAATTGCAGATTCCGATTGTCGCGCTTTGCCAAGTTAGTCGCGATGCGGAGGGCAACGAACCGACGTTGAATCAACTTCGCGGTTCTGGTTCAATCGAGCAGGACGCGGACGTGGTTATGTTCATTCATCGCGAACGAAAAAAGCAGGAAAACGGCGAAATGCTTCCTGTACAAGACGCAAAATTAATCGTGGCAAAA
>CAJOEO010000128.1:5075-8903 GCA_905233535.1 uncultured Treponema sp. | reverse complement strand
AATCAAAAAATCACGTTTTAAAAACGCTTATGATTTTTGAAAGTTCTTTTGCGTTTGCTGAAAGTTCTTCGCTCATTGCGGCAAGTTCTTCTGCCGCGCTTGCGTTTTGCTGAACAACGCTGTCAAGTTGGATAATCGCTTGGCTAACTTGTTGTGCGCCGTTGTTTTGTTCGCGGCACGCCGTTGAGATTTCGTCGATTAGCGTTGACGTTTGACGAATCGCGGGAACTACGTTTCCGATTTGACTTCCAGCGTTTTCGCTCGCACTTAAAGTTTTTTCAGAAAGTTCGATGATTTCCGCCGCAGAACTTTGGCTTCTCTCGGCGAGTTTTCGCACTTCAGACGCAACGACCGCAAAACCTTTGCCCGCTTCGCCTGCACGCGCGGCTTCGATTGCAGCATGCCACGACGCTTTCGCTAACCGCTTCGCCACCGCTTTCGCTGTCGATTGACGTTTTTTCGGCAATTTTTCCCGTTTTTTCTGCGTTTTCGGCAGTTTGATTTATGTTGCTCGCCATTTGTTCCATCGTCGCGCTCATTTCTTCCGTGCTTGCGGCTTGTTCGCTTGCACCCGTCGAAATCGATTGACTCGCCGCGCTGATTTGGTCGCTTTCGATAAGAACTTGCGACGACGTTTCTTTGATTTTTATGATAATTCCGCGCAGAAGTTCTATAAACGAATTGACTCCTTCGCTTAATTCTGTAAATTCGTCGTTTCCAATTAAAGGAAGTTTATACGTCAAATCCGCGTCGCCAGAACTCAAACGTTTGACGGCATTATCAACATCGGTCAACGGACGAATTATTCGACTAAAAATCAAGAATCCAAAAAGGATAAGGATTCCCGCAGATGCAACAACTATAATTATGATTAGCGGACGGAAGATATTTTTTGCGACTTCTTCAACTGCCACTAACGGTTTTCCCATAAATCCCGTCGTTAAAATCATACCGTTTTCGTCGCGAATCGGAAAATAATACGAAATATTTTTTGTGCCGCCGATGTCGTTTATTAAAATCGTGGATTTACCGTTCAGAGCGTCTTTTATGACTTGTTCATCGACGATTCGCGTACCTTCCATTCCTTCGATGCTCGTTGCGTGTCGAATCATTCCGTCAAAAATCGTAACCGACGAACGAGTGTAACCGCTGATTTTTTTTACAAATTCGTTTGTGCCTAGATTTTTTTTGACTTCCACAACGCCAACCGTTTTTTCGCCAGAAACGAGCGGAAGAACGCAAATTGCAAATATTTCAGAATCGCGTTTTACAATATTTGTTGTTTTTTTTCCGCCAAGCGCGTCCAAAATCAAATCCGTTTTTTCAGATTTTCCGAATTTTTCGGACGAAAATTGTTGACCTTTTGAATCGAAAATTACCGCCGAATCCGCTTTCATAAATTGAATCGCGCTTTCGCAAAAATTATCCGCTTTTTCTTTGTCCATTCCGTCCTTGTCGAATTCGAATTCAAAAGAACGTTTTACAAAATTGCAAACTTCTTCCATGTGCGAAAGTTCGATTTTTAATTCGCTTACAATCGCGCTCGAAAGAATTTCCGTGTCTTTCTTAAAATAATTTACAAGTCCTCGGCTTAAACCCTGTTGAACAGTGTAAAAAATTACCGCGGAATAAACAAAAATTCCTCCAGCAACGGCAAGCCCGATTAGCCGTGCCACCGAAGTTCGTTTTTTCATGTTGTCCTCAATTATTATGAATTTTGATTTGAAAAATTATAGACTGTATTTGAACGATAAACAAATGAAATAATTTGAATCGACACGTTGACAAAAGATAAAATCTTTTTTATTATAGATTTCATTCGCGGGGATGGTGGAATTGGTAGACACGCCAGCTTGAGGTGCTGGTGGCGCGAGCCGTGGCTGTTCAAGTCAGCTTCTCCGCAGCAAAAGGATTCCGAAAGGAATCCTTTTTTTTGTCCAAAATGATTTTTAAATCTAAAAATCTTCACGTTAAATTATTTTTCATTTTTTTTAAATTTTTTCATTGCGTTATGAAAATTTGTCGTTTATTATAGAAAAATAATCATAATCCCAATGTCATAAAAGGAGAAAAATATGGCAAAGGTTGAGCTTAAGGGCATCACAAAAATCTACGACGGCAATGTTCTTGCAGTCGAGAAGTCGAACGTAACAATCGAAGACAAAGAATTCTGCGTTTTCGTCGGTCCGTCTGGTTGTGGAAAATCCACGACGCTCCGCATGGTTGCTGGTCTTGAAGACATTACAGCAGGTGAACTACTAATCGATGGCGAATTGATGAACGACGTTCCGCCAAAAGACCGCAACATCGCAATGGTTTTCCAGAATTATGCTCTTTATCCGCACATGACCGTTTTTGATAATATGGCGTTTGGTCTTAAACTTCGCAAAGTTGACAAAGCGGAAATCGATAGAAAGGTAAAAGAAGCATCTCGTATGCTCGACTTGGATAACTATCTTTACCGAAAGCCAAAGGCTCTTTCTGGTGGTCAGCGTCAGCGCGTTGCAGTTGGACGTGCAATCGTTCGCTCTCCAAAAGTCTTCTTGTTCGACGAACCACTTTCAAACCTTGACGCAAAACTTCGCGTTACGATGCGTTCTGAAATTTCTAACCTCCATCACCGCTTGCAAGCAACGATGATTTACGTTACACACGACCAGATTGAAGCGATGACGATGGGAACAAAAATCGTTGTTATGTCTGAAAAACGAATCCAGCAAATTGGTGCGCCGTTGTATTTGTACAACCACCCGATTAACAAATTCGTTGCAGGCTTTATTGGAACTCCGCCGATGAACTTCTTTACGCTCAAAATCGCGGAAAAAGGCGGACAAGTTGTGGCAGACGAAGGTTCGTTTGTGCTTATACCAACTGCTGACCAACAGAAACACCTCAAAGCGTATGTTGGCAAAGAAGTTTGGTTTGGCATTCGTCCTGAGGACCTTCACTATCAGAATAAACCTTCTACCGAAAACAATATGCAACTCAAGGTTACAAACAAAGAACCTCTTGGTGCAGACACACACGTTTTCGTGCAGATTAAGGATAAGTCGATTGTTGCGCGTGTTGCGCCTCACATCGAAGTCCAACTCGGCGAATCAATCAATCTTACTTGCGACATGGAAAAGGCGAAGTTCTTTGACCTCAAAACAGAAATCAACATCTGTGAGCCAGAAATCAAGAATACTTGGTCATCGCCTAAGTGATTTTAATTTCGCATAAAAATCCGCGCGATTAAAAACAAAATCCGTTGGTTCTGAAAATTAAGAATCGGCGGATTTTTTTTCGTTATTTGGAGGGAAAACGTAAAATATGCTAAAAAAAAATTCTATAGTCATTTATAAAAATCAGCCTGCGAGAATTTTGGAACAGGACGGCGACAAATTTATAGTGGAATGGTGCGCATCTAGGGCTACCGCGTCTGGAAAAAAAGCCGTTTTTTCACAACAAAAAGTTCGCGAAAAAGATGTGCTTCTTCTTTCCGAAGATTGCGAAGAAAACGGGACGGGGGTATTTGAAAAAATGCTTTCGTTTGCAGAAAAAGCGGTTTTGGCGGATTCAAAAATCAATGCGCAAATAAAAGAGGCGCACGAACTTCTTTTGAGCGACGACGAAACCGCCTCGTCGCCGATTTCGTTTTTGGAACTTTCTGATTTGATGGGTGGCGCGTCTTCTTTGGAAAAATGGGGGATTTTTGTCGCATTAAAATCGTCTTACGAATTTAAATTGGCGGATTCGGACGAAGAAATCGTTTTTTTTCCGAGAAATCTTGAAGAAATCGAACTTTTGCGAAAAAAAGATTTTGAAAAGGAACACGCGCAAGAAATT
>CAJOEO010000128.1:0-5012 GCA_905233535.1 uncultured Treponema sp. | reverse complement strand
AAAAGCAAAACGATGAAAGACGCGGGCATTATGGAAACGTGCGAAAACGCGCACAGACTTCTTTTGGATACGGGAATTTGGGAAATTACGCGAAATCCGTATCCGCTTCGTTGGGGCTTGAGCGCGAAAAGTGCGAACGAGCCGCTTCCGCCACCGCCCGAAGAAGAACGTGTGAAAATTCCTGGCGTTTCGTATGCGATTGATAACGCTTGGTCGAACGACCCCGACGACGCAATCGGTTTTGACGGCGAATATTTGTGGGTTCACATTGCAGACCCCGCCAGCGCGGTTTTTCCAGATTCCAAAATCGACAAAATTGCCCGCGACCGTGGTTCTACGCTTTATATTCCAGAAGGTACAAGCATGATGCTTGCGCCAAATTGCCTTGAAAATTACGCGCTTGGGCTTACGGAAGAAAGTCGCGCTCTTTCGTTCAAAATCAAACTCGATTCCGACGGAGAAATCGAATCTTGCGATGTTTTGCGGACGATTGTGAACGTAAAAAGATACAATTACGAGCAAGCCGATTCCTTAAAAGAATCTGAAGAATTAAAACCGTTTTTCCAAATCGCTCGAAAAAATATTGAACGTAGACAAAAAAAAGGCGCGGTTTCAATCGAAATTCCCGAAGTTCACATAACGGTTGACCCAGAAACGAAAATTGTTTCGATTGAACGGACTCCGCACCCAGAAAGCGCGGCAGTTGTTCGCGAGGCGATGCTTTTAGCGGGGGAGGGCGCGGCATTTTTTGCGTTCAAAAACAAAATACCGTTTCCGTTTGTAAGCCAAGACCGCCCCGACATTCCCGCCGACATTCCAGACGGAATTGCTGGACAATTTCGTCTTAGGCGGTGCATGAGAAAACGAAACGTTGGAATTACGCCGTTTCCGCACGGAGGGCTTGGACTTTCGATGTATTCTCAAGTTACGTCGCCACTTCGTCGTTATAGCGATTTGATTGCGCATCAGCAAATTCGTTCGTTTTTGAAAAAAGAAAAATTAATTGACAAAGACGAAATGCTTTTTAGAATCAGCGCGGGCGATGCCACTTCGCAGGCGGCAAAAAAAGCAGAACGAAACAGTCGAATGCACTGGACGCTTGTATACCTTTTGCAAAATCCCGAAAAAGATTTTGAAGCGATTTGCGTTGACCGTTCGCGCGACGTTCCGACGTTTTTTATTCCAGAAATCGCGATGGAAACGCAAATCAAAGCAGAATGTCAACTAAACGAAAGCGTGCGCGTAAAACCGTCAAAAATCGACATTCCGACGCTTTCGTGCGTTTTTTCTGTAATCTAAAATCATTCGTTGTTTGATTTTTTGCATTTTGCTAAAATCCTTTCTGTTTTAAAAACAAAAAAATCGAGGATTTTTTATGATAGTAATGAAATTTGGTGGCAGTTCCGTTGCAAATGCCGAGCGGATTAAACACGTTGCAAGTATCATTCAGGCGTATAGTGAAAAACGTCCAATCGTGGTGCTTTCCGCAATGGGCGACACGACCGACCATCTTCTTGAGGCGGCGGACGAGGCGGTTTTGGGTTCGTTTAGCATCGAAAAAATCGAGAATCTCCATTTTGAAACGGCGAAAACTCTCGGAATTGACCCCGCGGAACTTCAAAAACTACTAGACGAATTGAAGTCGCTTTTGACTGGAATTTCCATGCTCCACGAACTTACGCGGAGAACTCGCGATTATCTCGTGTCGTTTGGCGAGCGGCTTAGCGTTAGAATCATGGCGGCGTATTTGAAAAAAATCGGCGTTTCGGCAAAAAGTTTTGACGCTTGGGAAATTGGCATGGTTTCAGATTCCAATTTTATGTCGGCGGAACTTTTGGACGACGTTTGGACGACGATTCCAGAAAAATTGAACGGCTACAAAAACGGCGAATGGAACGAAATCCCCGTCGTTACGGGATTTATTGCGAAAGACAAAAACGGCGTGATTACAACGCTTGGACGCGGCGGAAGCGACCTTTCAGCGACTATAATCGGCGCGGCACTAAAAGCCGACGAAATCCAAACTTGGAAAGACGTTGACGGAATTCTTACCACCGACCCGCGCGTCGTAAAAGAAGCGCGTCCCGTTCCCGAAGTTACATACGAAGAAGCGCAAGAATTGGCGATGTTTGGCGCACAAGTTCTTCACCCGCGTTCTATGATTCCGTGCAGAAAAACAGGAACGCCCGTTCGCGTAAAAAATTCATACAATATTGAAAGTCCAGGTTCTGTTATTGTAGAAAAACATTCTGCTGGTATACCGCGTGTTACTGCAATAACTTGTGTAAAAGACGTTACGCTAATCGACATTCAATCTTCGGGAATGTTTGGCGCGGTTGGATTTTTAGCGCACATTTTCAATCAATTTTTGAAATGGAACATTTCAATCGACGTGATTGCGACAAGTGAAGTTTCCGTTTCGCTAACCGTAAAAACAAAAAGCGACCTTTCTGGACTCGTTGCTGATTTGGAAAAAGCGTCTGACGTTACTGTCAAAAACGGAAAATCAATCATAACGCTGATTTGCGATGCTTCAAAATCGTCGTCTATTCTTTCTGACGCATTTTGCGCACTTTCAAACGCGGGCATAAACGTGCAGATGATTTCGCAAGGTGCGAGCAAAGTGAACATTTCAATGCTCGTCGATTGTGCAGAAACGAACAAAGCCGTGCAAGTTTTGCATAACGCGCTTTTTGGCTGAAAAATTTGAAACTTCGCGAACAGAAATTTGGAGGAAAAATGAAAATCGCTCTTGTTGGCTACGGAAAAATGGGACACATGATAGAAACGGCGGCGAAATCGCTTGGACACGAAGTCGTTGCGACGATTGACGTTTTTGCAAAAGACGCAAGCGCAATCGTGAAAAACGGCGACGGCGACGAATTGGCGAAAGTCGTAAAGATGAGTGGCGCGGAGGGCGTAATCGAGTTTTCGCATCCGTCGGCGGTAATCGGAAATTTGACGGCGTTAATTCCGCTTGGGCTTCCAGTCGTTTGCGGAACGACGGGCTGGGCAGACAAAGAAGACGAAATTCGCGCACTTTTGGAAAAAACGAACGGAATCGCAATGCGTTCGTCTAATTTTTCGATTGGCGTAAATACGTTTTACAAAATCGTTGAAGAGGCGGCAAAACTTTTTTCATCTTATAGCGATTACGATGTTGCAATTTGGGAAGCGCATCACAATCAAAAAGCGGATTCTCCGTCGGGAACGGCGTTGGAAGTTGCGCGGCGCGTAATGGCGGGAAACGCGCAGAAAAAGAAAATCGTGGTGGACGCTTGTCACGAACGCCCAAAAGCGGACGAACTTCACGTTTCTTCAACGAGAATCGGTGCGACGCCAGGCACGCACACCGTTTTCTTTGATTCTGGCGCGGACACAATCGAATTGACTCATCGCGCACGAAGTCGCGAAGGATTTGCCCGCGGGGCAGTTGTCGCGCTAGAAAAACTTTCTGCATTGGTTTCAAGCGGAAAACTTGCGCACGGAAAACTTTATTCTATGGAAGATTTGTTCTAATAAATTTTCCCTCTTTTCTTTACGGAAAGAGGGATTTTTTTTGCACAAAATCTGATTGTTTGTCTACTATAAAAATTGAAATTTCTACCGTTGAGCAAACAACAAATTTTTTTTATACTAAATAAATATTTCTTTTTGGAGGACGTATGAGTATATCTGAGATGCTCGGGCAGAGTGCTGTTTTGACTTTGCTCGGTATGTGCGTCGTTTTTGCGTTTCTCGTCATTCTTATCGCGTGTATGAACGCACTTAGAGTGTTTGTTCATGCCACAAGAATGGACGAAGTTCCTGCAAAAGCGGAGGTTCAAGCCGCTGTGCAACCTGCCGCGACGCAAACTGTTGACAAAAACGCAGTCGTGGCGGCGATTGCAGCGGCTCTTCATGAGCGTGGCTGACACACAAAATTCTAGGAGTTTTTGATATGGCAAAAAAAATTGGTATTTCTGAATTAGTCCTTCGCGACGCAACGCAATCTCTTCACGCAACGCGCATGACGCTTGCGGATATGCTTCCAATCGCACCAAAACTTGACAAAATCGGCTATTGGGCGGCAGAGGCTTGGGGTGGCGCGACTTACGATTCTTGTATTCGCTTTTTGAACGAAGACCCGTGGGAACGTCTGCGCAAACTTCACGCGGCAATGCCAAACACAAAGGCTATCGTCATTATGCGGACGATGTTGTTGATAAATTCGTGGAAACTGCGGCGAACAATGGCGTTGATGTTTTCCGCATCTTTGACGCTTGCAACGACCCGCGAAACCTTGAGCGTGCAACAAAAGCGGCAAAAAAGACGGGCAAGCACGTTCAAATGGCGATTTCTTACGCGACAACGCCTTATCACACAAAAGAAGTTTACGCCGAACTTTCAAAAACTTACGCGGATTTCGGTGCGGATTCGATTTGTATCAAAGATATGTCTGGACTTTTGAAGCCTTACGAAGCGTACGACCTCGTAAAAGCGATAAAGTCAAAATGCGACCTTCCAGTTGAAATCCACTCGCACGCGACGACTGGACTTTCTGTGGCGACGCTTTTGAAATCGGCGGAAGCGGGCGCGGACGTTCTTGACACGGCGATTTCTGCGATGGCGATGGGAACTTCGCACTCTCCGACGGAAACTGTCGTTGAAATGCTCAAAGGAACGCAGTACGACACAGGACTCGACATCGGCGCGCTTTTGGAAATTGCGGCGTATTTCCGCGAGATTCGCAAGCATTATTCTTCGCTCGAATCGAAATTCCTCGGAGCAGACACGCGAATCTTGAAGTCGCAAGTTCCAGGCGGAATGCTCTCGAATCTTGAAAATCAACTAAAACAGCAAGGTGCAAGCGATAAAATCGACGATGTTCTAAAGGAAATTCCACTCGTTCAAAAAGATGTTGGTTATGTTCCGCTCGTTACGCCGACTTCTCAAATCGTTGGAACGCAAGCAGTTTTCAATGTTTTGTTCGGTCGCTACAACAATCTCACGCAGGAATTCCGCGACCTTCT
>CAJOEO010000127.1 GCA_905233535.1 uncultured Treponema sp. | reverse complement strand
GCGATTAGCGAGGCGGTTGAAGCGGCAACAAAACAAAACGGCTACCGCTATGTTTTGGGCAGCGTTTTGAATCAAGTTCTTCTTCATCAGACAGTGATTGGACTTGAAACGATGACAGCGTTCGACAAATACGGAATCAAGCCTGATGTGATAATCGGCTGTGCGGGCGGCGGCTCAAATCTTGGCGGATTGATTTCGCCGTTTATGGGCAGAAAATTGCGTGGCGAAGCCGACTATCAGTTTATCGCCGTTGAACCTGCAAGTTGTCCGAGTTTGACGCGAGGCGCGTTCGTCTACGATTTTTGCGACACGGGACACGTTTGCCCACTTGCAAAAATGTACACGCTTGGAAGCGAGTTTATGCCGTCGCCGAACCACGCGGGCGGACTTCGCTACCACGGAATGAGTCCCATTCTTTCGCAACTTTACGACGACCACTTAATCGAAGCGCGAAGCGTGGAGCAGACTTCAGTTTTCAAAGCCGCGCAAGAATTTGACGAAGCGTTAAAATGCAAAGAAACTGGCGAAGAAAAGACGATTATCTTTGGACTTACGGGAACGGGGTATTTTGATATGTACGCTTACAAAGCGTTCAACGACGGAACGATGAGCGATTACATTCCGACGGACGCAGAAATTGCGGCAAGTTTGGCAAAAACGCCAAAAATCTGACGATTCATCTTCGCTCAATTTTCTCGTAATTCAGAAATCCGCGTCTGTTGAGCGAAGTCGAAACCTTATTTTCAGATTCCGAAACAAGTTCGGAATGACTAGAAAATCATTTTAAGAATCTGCAAAAAATTCAAAATCAATAAGGAGAAAAAAATGCCGTTTATCGACACAAAATTAAGCGTGAAAGTTTCGGACGAAAAAAAGGAAAAAATCAAGGCGGAACTTGGAAAAGCAATCAGTGCAATGCACAAAAGCGAAAACTATCTGATGGTCGGAATCAACGACGGATACGATTTGTGGTTTGCTGGCAAAAAACTTGAAAAAGGCGCGTTCGTTTCTGTAGATGTTTTTGGAACGCCCGCAAGCGCGGACTGCGCAAAAATGACTGGAGAGGTCTGTTCGATTTTGGAAAAAGAACTCGACATTCCTGGAAAAAATGTCTATGTCAAATACGCAGGCACAGGCGATTGGGGCTGAACCGCCTTTTTCAATGTAGTTGAACAAATTTCGTAATTCAAACAAAAACGAAAGTTGGTCGCCCGTTTGAATCGTGTTTTTTGCGGCACGGGCGGCTATTCTTTTTACTTCTGCGATGTTCGCTTTTTCTGCTTCCTTTGTGGTTTTGATGATTTTTTTCTGACTATTTTCCATGTCGTTCAAAATATTGCGCAAAAAATCCATATTTGCTTTGTCGTCGTCTTGGATTTTTTCTAGCCGTTTTCCAGAATCAACGGCGGTTTTTTGCAAAGAATCCATGAATTCGTCGTGCGCGTGATTTTCCGCAACAATCGTGTTTACTTCTTCTTCGATTTCTTGAACTTTCGATTCAATTTCGCTAGTGAACGTTTTTGTGCGCGCAGAAAGCGTTTTGACTTCGTTTGCAATGATTCTAAAACCCTTGCCCGCGTTGCCTGCTCGCGCCGCTTCAATCGAAGCGTTAAACGAAAGAAGTTTTGTCTGCTCGGAAACTTCCTGAATATTTCTAATCGACAAGCCGATTGATTTTATTTTTTCGTCGAGTTTTTTGACTTTGCGGTCCATTTCCTTGCGCCCCGCTTGCGCCCCCGTGATTATTTGATTGAGTTTTTGAAATTCCGTGCAAATCGCTTGCAACGCCTCGCTGTTAATTTGCGACGTTTGCATCATTTTGTCGGCCTGTTTTTGCGTATTTTCGCCCGATTCCGCAAATTCGCTCATCGCTTGTTGTTGTTTTTTGTAAATTCCAGTATCCGACGTTAAAAGCGCGATGTATTCTTTCAAAAAGCCAGAAATATTGTTCGCGCTGTTGCACAAATCAATTAAAAGATTTGTGAGTTCTTTTCCCGTAGAAAGCAACTGTTCTTTTGTATAAGCCATTTTTTATTCTCCTATTACAAGCGCGACTAGCGTCTGGTTTGAATTTATGTGTCCGAACTGCTCTCCATAAGTCGAAAATCCACTATACACGGGAAAATTTTTACGCCAAATCTCGTTTACAGATTGAAGTTGACGTTTTTTCTGAAATCCAATCGTTCTAAGAATGCAATTAAACAAAATTATGCAACCAGGACGCGGAATGTCCGAAAGAATTTTGTTGCACGTTTCTTCCGTAATCGAAATAACGTCCATCGGTTCTAGGATTTCTTGTTGAGAATCTTGCAAAACGCGGGCATACATCGACAAATCCCCCGAATCGTTGAATTTTACTAGCGACGCGATAAACATTTCTTCGCCAAAAACGCGCCCAAACGGGTGGTCAAGAATTGCATTGTCAACGTCGCGTTCTGTAATTCCCAAAACTTCGGCGTAACGTCGCTTTGGATTTTTGTTGTCGATTTTTGTTACTAAATGCGTTTCTGGATTCACCGACGTAAGCATGACGCTTTTTCCCATTCGCTTAAAAATATTTTCCTTGTAGATTTTGAACGGAGTCGTCGTGTTCACAAAAAGAATCACCGCGCCACTCGAATGAGATTTTCCGTTTAAACTAACCTGCGTTTTTTTGAACGCAAGGTCATCGCCCGCGCTTCCGCCCGCCACAAGAAAATACGGGTCTTTTATTAGCGAATAAAGCAAAGAAAGCACGCCTTCTTCCGAGTTTTTTAATCCGCAAATAAGCGTGATTGCAAACGAATTTCTTGAACAATTTGGAGACGCAATTTGAACACCAATCGAAAGAGCGGCTTTTTCGATTTCTTTTCGCTGAATGAACGGAAATTGTTCAATGTCTTCTATTAAAACACCGCTGATTTTTGTTCGTCCAGAAACATTTTCTGAAAGCGCGTTCAAAACGATTGAATTTGTCGTAAAACCGTCTTTTGTAATTTCGCCCGAAGTTGTGCTTCCTGCAACTTGCGCTTTTGGAAAACGCGCTGCAATCAACTCGGAAATTTTTTCAAAATCGTAAGAAGAACTTGCAAAAAACAAAATCGCAATGTACAAATCCGCGTTTTTTCTTAATTTTGAACACAATTCATTTACGGCTTGTTCTTCGTCGCTTCGTTTTGATTGGACGACTTCTTGATTCATTTAAATCCTCTTTATTTTTCCTTAATTTGTCTTAAAATTTCTAAAATATTATAAGAATTTTTTAATTGTGAAAACAAATTATTTTTCCATTTCATGCAATAAAAAATCGTGGTATGATTTACGAATCAAATTTTTGCTCGGGGAGAGTGGCAGCAAGGAGAATTTTTTAATGGAACAGGAAGTTGTTGTTTCAAGAAAAAACAGTGCCAAAGAAGCGGCTGAAGAATTGTGTTTCCGACTTAAAAAAAACGCGAATTCTTATAATGCTGTGATTTTTCTTGCGGCGGTGCGCTACGATTTTTTTGAACTTTCCAGAGAAATTAAAGCGCGTTTTCCTAACGTTGACGTAATCGGCGCAACGACCGCGGGCGAAGTTACCCCACAAGGTTTTGCAAACGATTCCGTCGTTCTTACCACGATGAGCGATTCTTCCACGCGGGCGCGTGCGGTTCTTGTTGAAATGGGGAGCAAATATCCCGTTGTGAGCAAATCGAAAATCGAAAATGCACTTTGCGACTGCGCGATTCGCGTCGGCGACAAAAATTCGCACAAAGACGCTTTTGCAATCGCGTTTATAAACGGAGTTTTTAACGGCGAAGAAACTGTCCTCACGAATTTTTACGCGACGATAAAAAACGACAATTTTAAACTTGCGGGCGGAACTGCGGGATTCACTGGAAATGTCGCAAAAACTTTTGTCAGCGTAAACGGCGAAGTCAGCGAAGACGGCGCGGCTTTTCTTTTTGTAAAAACGCCAAAACCATTCGACATTCGGCAGGAAGACATTTTTAATCCCACGGGAAAAAGCGTTTTTGTTACGGAAAGCGACGTTGTGAATCGCTGTATCGCCAAATTCGACGGAAAACCTGCAAAAACAGTTTACGCGGAAAAACTCGGCGTTTCTGAAAGCCAAGCGGAAAAAATGACATTTGAAAATCCGTTTGGACGATTTTTGAACGGCGCACTTCATATTGCCGCTCTTGCGGGCTTTTCTCCCGACAAAAAAATCTCGCTTTTTGCGCGCGTCGTTCCAAATTCCACGCTCGAAATTATGCACATCGGCGACCCGCTTCAAAAATGCGACGAAACTTGTGCGGCAATCAAACAATCCATAAAAAGACCAAAATTCGCGCTTTTGATGACGTGCATTACGCGAACGCTTGCATTTGAAAGAATGAGAATCAGCGCGAAAATCATTCAAAAATATAACGCCACATTTCCGACTTTTGCGGGATTTTCCGCTTACGGCGAGCAACTTGGTCGAATCCATTGTAATCAAACGCTCGTTTCGCTTGTGATTGGAGAATAAAATCGGCACGAATTGGAGAATCTCAAAATGGAAAAATTTGAACTTGTAAAAAGCGCGCTTGATGCAACCGCGGAATTGATTTTTTATCTTTCAAAAGACGCTTTAGGCTCGGAATTTTTGAGCAAATATTCGCGCGACCGTTCTGCGCAAGAAGAAGCGATGTTAAAACAAAAAAACGCTCTCGACACGCTGATGGCTTCTTCCAACGAAATGGAAAAAAAATCGCACGAAATTTCGGAAAACGCGCTCGGAAACATCAAACGTCTTCAAACGATTTACGACGCAATAATTTCGCTTAGAAGTAGCGTTGACAAAATCGAAAACGAACATAGAAAATACGTCGAAAAATTCAAATCGCTCCACGAAGAAACAAAAGGAATCGAACGTTTAATCGAAGAAATCCAAAACATTTCCGAGCAAACGAGTCTTTTGTCGTTTAACGCTTCGATTGAGGCGGCACACGCGGGAAGCGCGGGCGCGGGATTTAGAATTATTGCAAACGAAGTCAAAAAATTGTCGGACAACACAAAAAAGACGACTGGAAAAATCCGACAAAACGTGGAATCTCTTTCTTCTTCCATAAACGAACTCGAAAACGGCACAAAACAAAATGCCACATCTCTTCATTCGTTGGCGGAAGAAGCGGGGAACACTCTTCAAAAATTCGATTCGGATTTTTTACCGGAGATTTTTCGGAAAATCCCCGTGCAAAATCTCTGATCGAACGCCTGAAGAAAATTGCACCGCTTGCGGAAATTTCACCCGCCGCCTTTTCAAAAATTTCCGACACCGAAACGCCGCAGGGCATTTTGCTTGCCGTCGAACAGAAAAAATATTCGGCGAAAG
>CAJOEO010000126.1 GCA_905233535.1 uncultured Treponema sp. | reverse complement strand
GTTTGAGTAAGGCGACTTTAAAAAATATTCATCAAAATCTTTTTTGGGCGTTTTTCTACAATATAATCGGAATTCCGCTTGCGGCGGGGGCGTTTGGATTCAAATTGAATCCGATGTTTGGTGCGGCGGCGATGAGTCTTTCGAGTTTTTGCGTAGTTTCAAACGCGCTGAGGCTGAATTTCATTAAGATTTATAATGAAAAAATCGAAGAAAAATCGATTAAGGAGAAAAAAATGGAAAAAACAATTTTGGTCAACGGAATGATGTGCGAACATTGCGAAAATCATGTCAAAAAAGCGTTGGAATCGTTGGATTTTGTGGAAAGTGCAAACGCAAACCACAAACAAAAATGCGCTGTCGTTTCTGTAAAAGAAAATGCGACTTTTGACGAAAACGCCGTAAAATCCGCAATAAAAGACGCGGGCTACGATTTTGTCGGCGTAAAATAACAAAAAAAATCCCGCACACGCGGGATTTTTCGTTTTACTTCAACTTTTTGCCGTCGCTAAAGGCATTTCCAACAACTTCGCCGATTACGCGGTAAACATGAAACGAAGCATCGTACATTATAGGCTGCAATTTTCCGATGTCGATTTTTCCGTCTGTCAAAATCGATTCGTCGGCTTGTTGCGCCACGATTTTTCCCACGAGCATTTCGCGCTCTTCGTTCCATTCTTTGACTTCACATTCAAGCGTGAGCGGATATTCTTCGATGATTGGCGCGTTCACATGCGCGCTTTTGTGAACGTGAACGCCCGCTTTTTCGATTTTGTTCACGTTGTTTCCGCTTTCGATTCCAAAATAATCGGAAATCACGACCGTGTTTTTTGTAGCAAACGAAACCGTAAACGCTCCCGTTTTTTTGATGTTTTCCGTGGTTTTGTGCTGTGCTAAAAAAAGCGAAATCTCGCCAAAATCTGACTGAATTCCCCAAGCGGCGTTCATCGCGTTTGGAACGCCGTTTTCGTCGTAAGTTCCAATTATAAAAACACCTTCTGGCACGATAACAGCATTTTTAGAATCAAATTCCATAAAAACTCCTTAAAAATTTAGAATCGAAATCGAAAAAAATCCGCCCGTTTTTTGGGCGGAGCGAATAAAAGGGCAAGGCATTTCAACTATGCGCCGCAACGCACGCCGAAAATTCTTCTTCCGAAGCGGTACACCCGTTCGATGAAAGAAAATCTGCGAGTTTTCCACTATCCGTTGCTGCTTCCAACGCGGCTTGTAAACCTGCGTCTGCCGTGACCTTTGTATAAAATTCTTCTGCGTTCATAATCAAACACTATAACATCAAATGAAAATAAACGCACCAAAAATTTTTATCGTTTTTTAATTTTGATTACGATTAACGATTTTTCAAGGAAATCAATATCTTAAAGTGTAGCGAAACAAAAAAAGTCGTTATAAAATGGATTCTTGAAATTTTCTAAAAATCGGAAGGAAAATCAAGTATGGCAAAACAAAAAAAGGAACTAGATAGGTTTGACACAAAAGCAAAACCTGACACTCGAATTTTGACAAAACTTTTGGGAATGATAATCGGGTCAGTTGTGATTAGTGTTGTTGGTGTGGCAATTTTGGAGTTGAACATTTTTGATTCTGGTGTTCGCAATTCCACGGACAACGATTTGCTGAATTTTGCAAGCGGTATGGATTCCACATTGAAGGATTGGCGCGACACGATTGAAGCAGACGTTATGCTTCTTTCAAATCGTCCAGACATTAGCGAAAGTACGGCAAATGCGAATTCGGCAAATATTCGTTCGATTGTAAATTGGGCGAACGGAACGTTGAACTTGGAAGTTCTTGTTGTTACCGATAAAAACGGCGTTGTAATTGCTGGCGAAGGAATCGACGACGGAATGAATATTTCATCGGTGTCAGCAGTTCAAAGCGCGTTGCGTGGAACGGCGGATTACACTTACGAAAATATTGGTTCTGTTGGATTTTCGATGGTTGCAGTTGCACCTGTTCGTTATGGCGGAAAACTCGTTGGTACTGTCGTTGCTGGATATTCTCTTATAAACGGCGACATTGTAAAACAAATCAAAAATTCGTATAAAGCGGAATGTACGATTTTTGAAGGAAACAAGCGAGTTTCAACGTCGCTGGGGCATGATTCGATTGGAACGACGCTCGATAATACGACAATCACGAACGCGGTTTTGAACGACGGAAACGAATTCCACGGAAACGTTGAAATTAATGGGCAAAAATATATGGCAATTTATTTTCCGCTCGTTTCAAGCAATGGTACGATTTCTGGAATGGCATTTATTGCGCGTTCAATGAAAATGGTCGAGGACATTCGAAATCACACGTTCTTTATAGTTGCTCCGATTACACTCGCAATCATTTTGTTGTTGGCGTACTTTAGTTATCGATTTGTGCATTGGCTAATGTGGCGAATCTACAACGTAACTAATTTCTTAAAAGAACTCGAAACAGGCGACGCAGATTTGACAAAACGTTGTAAACTTTTCATTCGCGACGAAATTGGCGACTTGATTATTCACTTTGACGCATTCTTGGACAAACTTCAGCAAATCATGGCGGAAATCAAAGGCACGAAAAACGAACTCGGCGAAAGTGGCTCAAATCTTTCTGCGGGAACGGAAGATACTTCTAGCGCGATTTCGCAAATCATTTCGAACATTGACGGCGTTCATCAGCAGATTTTGTCGCAAAGCGCGAGCGTTGACCAAACGGCAGACGCGGTTAGAGAAATCTCTTCAAATATTACGAATTTGGACGGACTCGTTGAAAATCAATCGTCGGGCGTGGAAGAAGCGAGCGCGTCAATCGAACAGATGATTGGAAACATTGCCGCGGTTACAACAAACGTTGACAAAATGGTGGAATCGTTTAGTTCTTTGAACGACAACGTTCAAATCGGTTTTTCAAAACAGCAAGATGTCAACGAACGCATTTCTGCGATTGAAGGTCAAAGCGAACTTCTTTCCGAGGCAAACCTTGCGATTTCTTCGATTGCAGAACAAACGAATCTTCTTGCGATGAATGCGGCAATCGAAGCGGCACACGCTGGCGAGGCTGGCAAAGGATTTTCTGTCGTTGCGGACGAAATCAGAAAATTGTCGGAAACATCAAGCGTACGATCTCGTTCGATTGGCGAACAGCTTACAAAAATCCGCGATTCAATCGGCGAAGTCGTTGCGTCTTCAAACGAAGCGAGCGAAGCGTTTAGCGCGGTCGCCGCTCACATTAAACAAACCGACGCTCTCGTTCTTCAAATTAAAAGCGCGATGGAAGAACAAAACGAAGGTTCGCGCCAAATTGGCGACGCATTGCGAACGATGAACGACAGCACAATGGAAGTTCAACGAGCGTCCAAAGAAATGTCGCAGCGAAACGCAAGAATTATGCAAGAAATGCAGTCGCTACAAGATTCCACGCAAAATATGCAATCTAGCATGGACGAAATGGCGGAAGGTGCGCGAAAAATCAACGAAACGGGAACGGCTCTCGCTGGCATTTCAAGCGACGTTCAATCTTCAATCATCAAAATTGGAAATCAGATTGACCGATTCAAAACTGAATAGTTTTTAAGGAGTTTTTCAAATGAAAAAAATAATCAAAACGGCGTTCATTGTAATCGCTGGAATTTGTCTTTTTTCTTCTTGTCAAAAGAATCAAAGTTCGATTACAAAACGACCGATTACGTTGCGACTTTCCGAAGTTCATGCGCGCGGTTATCCAACGTCATTGGCAGATGCCGAATTTGCGCGTCTTGTTGAAGAAAAAACGAATGGGCGCATAAAAATCGAAGTTCGTCCAGGCGGCTCTCTTGCCGAAAACGAAACGGATTCGATTAACGCGCTAAAGTTTGGCGACCTTGCGTTTACGCGCGTTTCTGCCGCGCCTGTTGCAGAGTACGTTCCAAAAATCAACGCGATTTTGCTTCCGTATTTGTATCGTAATTCTGAACACATGTGGAAAGTTTTGAACGGTTCAATCGGACAGGATATTCTTGAAGAAATCGAGCGGTCGGGTTCTGGGCTTGTGGGGTTGTGTTACTACGACGGCGGTGCGCGAAACTTTTACATGACTCGCGCAGTTCGTAGCGTTTCGGACATGGCAGGCTTGAAAATTTGATATGTGTAGTGCGCTTGGGGCGCAAGGCGTTACAGGCATTGGAATTGCGGGCGTTCGTACTGCAATCGAAAACGGAACGGTTGACGGAGCGGAAAACAACTGGCCGACGTATCACGGTGGCGGCGATTTTTTGGTCGCGCCTTATTACATTCTTGACCAGCATACACGAGTTCCTGAGATTTTGATTGCGTCAAAAAAGATTTTGAGCAGACTTGACCCAGAGGACCTTCAAATTCTCAAAGAATGTGCAAAAGAAACGCAAGAATTTGAAATCAGACGTTGGAAAGAAAAAGAAGCCGCAAGCGAACAAGCCGTTCGCGCAAATGGAAACACCATAATTGAATTAACCCCGTCGGCGTTCGCGGAATTTCAGGCAGCAATGCAACCGCTTTATGACAAATACGGAAGTCAATATTCCGATATAATCCGTCAGATTCAAAATACAAACTAAATTCTAAAAAATAAAAAACGCGGTGGCAAAATCCACCGCATTTTTTTTGCGATAAAAAGAATTTCACTATTGATAAAAAACTTTTTTTTTATATAGTGATGACTAAATTCAATTTTAGGAGTTCTTAGAAAATGAAAAAAGCATTTTTTGGACTTGTCGCGCTGGCGTTGGTAACAGTTTTTGCAAGTTGCACGTCGATGGGTTTTGTTTCTGACGCAGGCTCATTCCCTGCCGACTCTTCAACGTATGAAGTTTTAGGGCGCGTTTCAATCAAAACGTCTGCAACAAAATCGGGATATTCAAAACTTTACGAAGCCGCAAAAGCACAATATCCAGACACAGACGACGTTGTAAACGTTAAAATCGACAAAAAGACAACGGTTTTTTTGATTTTTGTGTTTCATTCTTACGAAATGAGCGGAATTGCAATCAACTACAAATAAAAAAAAGGTCTTGCCGGAAGACTTGAGAATGGTGCCGACAACATGCTCCAGATTGTCATCGTTCAGCGAATAAATCCGGTCGCCAAGTATACCCTTGAGGCCATCTACTGCACGGTCGATGCGCTCATTCTCCTCCGGCCCGTCTCCTCCGTAAACCGAAAGGCGCGTTCCAATGTCCAAAAGCACCCAATGAGCGTAATCCGCATGAAAACCGACGTAATAATAATTCATCCACAAAGTTTCGTCCGAATTATCTTTTTTTTTATGATTCCATTTGTCCAAAGAAACGCCACTCATAAATCCCAAACTATAATCTGAAAACGGCGGAAAAACCGTCAAATTCAAATCCGTTGCAATCGACGGCGATGTGTTGTCAAAATCCGTCCCAAACGAAAACGTTTCGCCAAACGTATCGCCAAAACCAACAACAAGCGACTGCACAGAACCATGCGTCGTCAAAACGGGATACGGAAACGCTCCACGAAATTCCAAAAATCTATGACTTTTAAAAGATTTGATATTTTCCACAAATCCCAATTCCTGTTTTTCTTCTTCTTTTTTATTCGTTTCGCAAAACGCAAAAGAACCCACCAAAAACAAAGCAAGCGCAACAATTTTTTTGAATTTCATAAACTCCTCCTTTGCATTTTTCACGTCAGAAATAAAAAAAGTCCTTCCGAAATCGGAAGGACTTTAGCATCTCCTAGCAGAATTGAACTGCTGTTGTCGGGATGAAAACCCGATGTCCTAACCACTAGACGAAGGAGACTCGCAATCGCGAACAAATAGAATATAGCATGAATCGAAAAAAAATGTCAATAGAAAATCGAAAAAATTTTTTCTTTTGTCCAATCGCTGATTTCGTAAACACAATTTTCTTTTGTTTGCGGGATTTCCGTCTTTTTTATAAAAAAAGATTTTTTTTCGTCTTCAAAAAAATCCAAAAAAATAAAAGAACCGTCGCCCAAACGAACTTCAAGATTTGCAATTTTTTTGGATTTTTCAAAAAAGGAATCGGGACGAACTGCGCCGTGCCGAAGCGACAAAATCGAATGCGCGATTTGGTTGAAATTTTCTTCGTCGGCGTTTTTCTTAAACGAAAAATCGCGTTCAAAATCTGAAAAAAGAATCGTTTGCACGGAATCTTCTTTGATTTCGCAAAAAAATTCGCCCGCCGCCCAATAATCTAAATCGGTTGTGAGAAATTGCGAAAAATCGTCCGCGGTTTCGTAAGAAACAGCAGATTCTGCGCGGAATGCGCGCGAATGTGATAAATCGTCGGTGATTCCAAAATACGCGCGTGTAAAAACTTCGCCGTTTCCGCACAATTCCAAGCGAACGGCGTTTTTTTCGTGCAGAAAAAGCGAATTCCAATCGTCGGCGGAATCGGAAATTTTGTAAAGCGGACGAATTTGCGCCATTTTTTTTACGAATTGTTCGACGAACGACGGTTCTGCGCGAACGGAAATTTGTGGATTTTCTTGCAATGCGAACCAGCCGTTTTGCGTTCTTTCCAGTTTTGTTTGTTTGTCGTTTTCAAAAATCGTAATCGTGTCGATTTTTTGCGCGTTCGCGGGATTTAAAATCGCGGACAAAATCGGTTTTGGCGCGGAAGGTCGCGAAAAAATCAGCGCGACAAAAAAAATCAATGCGCTTATTAAACAAAAAATTCCAAGTCGTTTATTTAGATTCTTTTGATTCATGATTTTTTCTCCGCCAAATAAAAACAAAAATGAACGCCAAAACGAAAAAAATCGGCAAAATTGCAAAGTGAAAAACAATCGTCGCAAATCGTGCCGCAAAAAAATCGTCGCCAGAAAGTTTGTAAAGCGCGGTAGACGGTCGCGATTTTTCCATTAAAATCGCAAGTTCGCCGTCGCCACGCAAACGCAAAAGGCACGCGCACAAAAAATCAAAATTGCGTAAATCTGCAATTCCGTTTTCGCCCGAAATAAATCCCATCATCATTGAATCCAAAAAATATTGGTCTGAAATCACGAAAAGATTTTCGTTTTGTGCGCCAACTGTTTGTGTTTCCGCCACTGCATCAGCCGCGTTTGCCGTTTTGGGAAGAACAAAAACGTCCGTTTGAAACTCGCGACCGTCCACGCCAGATTCTTCAACCGTCCACGAAAAATCGCTAGTTTGAATCGAAGATTTTGCGTTTTTATCCAAAATCAACGGGCTTGCCCAAAAAAGCGTAATTCCTCGCGGCGCAGATTCTTGCGGAAGAATCGAAAGCCAAAGCGGATAATTTTCCGTTTGCAATTCCGCCGTTTCGCCCTCTCCGCTTTGCATCGTAATTGGAACGCACGAAATATCACAAACGAGCGAATCGCCGAATTCGATTCCGCGTTCTTCGAGAATTGGAAGAATTGCGTCGTTTTGCGTGTGCGAAATGTCCCAAGCGTCTTCGATTGGGACGGTATACGGCGACGTTGCCACAAAAACGCCAACATTTCGCGAAAGAGCGCGGTCGATTTCTTCGGCGGTTTCAAAATCGATTTGGGACGAACCCAAAACGACCAACGAATCGTTTGGATTTAACGAACGAATTTTTTGCGCGGCAGATTCAAGTTCACATTCTTCTGCAACAAATCCGCGAGAAGAAAGCCATGGGCGCACAAATCGATAATTTTCTGAAAGAGAACGACCGTTTCCAGCCAAAATCAATGCGCGTCTTTCTTGTCCAGAAACGATTTGTTGCAAACGTTGCGCAAGGTCGTATTCGAGCGTCGCCGTGGAAAGCACGAACGGAATAATCGTTTGTTTTTCAAGATAATTTAAGACAATCGCCGAATAAACCGTTTCAAATTCAACTTTTGTACCCGTTTCGTTTTTGATTTGATGACCTTGAATTCCAAGCGCGGAAAGTTTTTGAGAATCCGCTTTTTCCACAAAAAACGTAGCGTTTGGCGAAGCGCGACAAAAATCGCCAAGAAACGCAACAACGTCGGACGTTTGCGGGTATCGTTTTGAAAGTTCGTCGGAACGAACGTAAGAAATTCTAAGAGGCGCGGAAAGTTTTGAAAGAAGCGAGCGCGTCGTTTGTGAAACGGAAAATTGTTTTGATTTTGTCAAATCGAATCGCGCGGGAACGAGTACGCTTGTCGCCGAAAGAAAAAAAATCGAAAGGACGAAAAAAATGCACGCAAGGCGCGGGATTTTTCGTTCGGTGCGACGATATTCTGCCAAAAATGCAAAAAAATTCAAAACGAGCGGAACAAAAACGTAAAAAGCAACGCTTCGGCTGTCCAAAATTCCTTTTGAAAACGGGTCGAATTGCCAAAAAAAACTGCTTTTTTGCAAAATTGTTCCAACGATTCCGCCAAGTCCAAAA
>CAJOEO010000125.1:6873-12147 GCA_905233535.1 uncultured Treponema sp. | reverse complement strand
ACACTCAACAATATTTTTGTCCTCAAAATCGCTGTCAACGTTGCACGAAATCAATAAAAAAAGACAAATAATAAATGAAAAAAAATTCAACTTAATCGACCAAAAATTCAAGTGAAAACGCTTTGCGTTTTATTAGGCTACTCCTAATTTTAATTTTAGGGCTTCCTGCAAAATTTGACTAAAATTGATTCCTGCTTTTTCTGCGGCAGTGTTTAGCCATTCGGGAATCGAAAGCGTTTTTCTGACTGCTTTTGTATTTGTTCGCTTTTGATATTCTATTGTGTCGCACCGAATGAAATTCACAAACTCGTCTTTGTTTATCGAAATTTCAGATGACAAAGACGGAGAAGGTATTTTTTTGTTCTCTTTTTCGTAATCAAAAAGCGTAAACGCCAAAACATCTTCCGCCATTGCGATTGCGTCTTCAAGATTGTTTCCGCAAGTGTAGCAACTTTCCAAATCTGGAAAAACTACAGAATACAAACCGTTTTCTTCGCGCGTAAACACCGCAGGATATACATATTTTGCCATATTTCCCCCTATAAACCCGCGTCTTTTTCAATTTTTGCATTTTATACGCAATTTTATGCAATGTAAATGTTTTTGTACGGAGACTTTAATAGCCGATTTTTTCGGCGCGGCGGATTTCGTCGCGGATTGAAAGAGCAATCGCCCGCGCGTCGCCGTTGATGTACGAATTTTGATAATACACATTCATATAGATGTCGCGGGCGGCAGTGTAATTTGCCGCTGAACTTTTGTATTCGGATTCGTTGTTCTGTTCGTTTTCCTGCTCAAAGTTGTTTTCTTTGAACATATCGTCGAACATTTCGTCTGCGTCGATGTAGCCCACGTTATCAATGTCAACGAACGGCAATTTGTTCAAAATGTCGATTACTGCGTTTATGCACCGTGCAATCGCGTTCGCCACAAATGCGTAGACATTGATTATTCCTTTTGCCACATACTTAAAGACAGTCAGCACAAAATCAAGAACTTTGCAGATTGCAAGCAGTATCGGTTCAAAGATTTTTAGAACTGGCGCAAGAACTTTGATTAAAACGCGCAGAATCACGCCCACGCACTGAATCACGCCAGCCACCGCGCTGATTATTTTTGCGATTATGTCCAAAAGCGGAGCAAGCGCGTTCAAAAGTTGAAAGACCACATTTGTAATCGTGCCGAAAACTTCGCCGATTTTGCCGAATATTTCCACAAACGGCTGAACAAAATCTTCGATTAGGTTCAAATCAAGGATTTTTAGCGCGCCGTCGGCTATTGTGTCGATGAAATTTGTGAATTTGTCAAAAGACGGCGACACTTCGCTGATTTTGCTCGCCATTTTTTCAAAAACTTTGACGATAACGTTAAGAATCGCGCCCCACGGTCCGCCCTGTGCCGCGCCCTGCGCAATCGCTTGCACGGTACTTCCAAGTTCGCCGCCAAGCCCAGCAATGCTGTCAGACAACGCCGAGCCGAGCGCGTCAAGATTTGCGTGGTCGAGCGTGTCGTTCACCTTGTTCATTGCGGTTTCAAGTTCGATGTTGCCGTCTTGCAGGTCTTTGTTGATTTTGCTTAGTTTTGCCTGCGTTTTTGCAGAAAATTGCCACCATTTATTCCCCAATTCTTCGTTTAATCCGTCAATCATTTGGCTAAATTCGCCTTTGATGTCGGCTTTTTCGCTCTGGCTCGCTGTAGGAAACGCGCTTTCGGCAGTTTCAAGAGCGTTGCGGAGTTCTTCGGGCAGTTCACGCCCCATAATTTCTTTCATTTTTGCAAGAAACGCATCGTTGTCGCTTTTGTAGAAACTTCCAAGTTCTTTGAAGTTGTCCGCGAGGCTTTTTCCTGCTTCGATTTCGCGCTGAACAGCGCGTGCGGCAAGGTCTTTCATATTCTGCAATCCTTTGTCGATTGCGCCTTTTAGCGTTCCCGTGTCGGCGTTTTCGTCTTTGGTTTTGAACTGAAAGTCGATTTTTGGGGCTGCTCCGCCTGCGCCCAAAAGGTCAAAGAGTTTTTTTAGCCAGTCGGGAGCGTTGCTCCAGATAAAATCAAGGGCTTTGTTTATTACTTCGATGAAAAAGTTTCCCGCTTTTGCGATTGCGTTTTCGATTTTTACAAACGGTCGCCCGAAAAGGCTTTCAAGAATGAGCATTACATTTTCAAACGAAGTTTTCAGATAATCGACGATGTTTTCAATCCGCGCCTTTGCGATTGTAAACATCGACTTGAATCCGTTTTTGAAGAGATTTGCCAATCCGTCCGCGGTAAAAGTTTTTGAGATGATGTTTTTAATGTAGCCGAACGCAACTTGCGCCACTTCTGGCAGGTTGTAAAAAATATTTATGATTTTGTCGCGGGATTTGTCCAAAACTTCGTTGATTTTGTCTGTAATCGGCGCAATCGTGCGCGAAATTGCCATACCCAGCGCAGTTTTTATGGAAGAGCCAAGATTTCCGAGTTTGTCGGTGATTTGCGAAATGGCTTTGGAATTTTTAACGATTTCTATTGCTGCCGACGCAAACGCGCTTTTTAGATTTACAAAGGATTCGCCGATTTTTGCTCCGATTCCTTTTGCTTTTTCTGCAACTTGCGAAAGCGCAGTCTTCAACTTTTCGAGCGGTTTGCCGTCAAATGAGCCGTTGATTCTGTAAGTTGCGGAAGCCATATTATCTCCTTAATCGTGGATTTGAATGATAGGTGCGGGAAATTTTATTTAGTTCGTCGTGCGTTTTTTTGCGGTGAATGTCTAAAAGTATCTGCAATGCGCACATCGTTTTATAAGGCTGGTCAAGATAGCCGCCCGCGCACGGAAAAGCGTGCAGAATGCCGAGCCGTCCGTCGTTGAGCGCGTCGAACATTTCGCAGATGAAATGCCATTTGTGCCAGGATTCCGCAAGTTCGTCGAATGCTAGAACATTTCCGCCGTACAGCCATACATTCGCAACATCGCGGAGTTCCTGCTGTTCGGCGCGCGTCAAGAAAAAGATTCGTCGCTTTTTTTCTTAATCGAAAATCCGTGATGCTTTCAAAAAGTGCGCCGCGTTTTTTGAGCAGTGCGTGTATTTGTGCGCCTGTGGCTTTGTCGCCACCATAAGTAAATGACGAATTGACAACCGACGAATCGAAATTCTTTTCCAATTTATCCAAAACTTCGTAGGATTTTGCCGTGTCGATTTCGCCGTTTGCGTTTTTTACTTTCTGCGCAAGTTTTACAAGTTCGTTGCGCTCGCCCATTGTCGGTTCGCGAAACTCAATGAATTCGTCCGAACCGTCCGCGGTAAATTCTACGCGCATTGTAAACACATAATTCGTTTCGTTGCCTTTGATTTCCATTGGATTCTCCTATTTGAACTTAAATTTTGAGCAGTTGATTAAAAAATCGTCATATTTTCGCGTGGAAAGAAAAACGCGCGAGCCTGAATCACCGAACGATTTTGACGAAACGCCGATGTTTTGCCCGCTTTCAATTTGACGAAGCGCGGCGATTTGCCAAACCGTCGTTTTGATGATTTCTGGAATCGTGTCCGCAGTAAATCCCGCCGTGTATTCCATTTCCACAATCGCGCTGTTTGGGAAATTTTGCGCGGTTCTGTAGACATATTCGTTACAAAAAACAAAATCTTCTATCGGCAAGGATTCTCCATTTATTTTCACGGAGCGAAGTTCAGTAATTGGGCGGGCTTTCGCGCGGACATACGCCCGCCCCGTAGAAATTGACTTTGTGATGTAGTCTTTGCTCTCAAGGTTAAAATGCAGGTAGTTTTCAACGATTTCCTGTGCGCTTTTTAGGTGCGACGCGGCGAGCGAATCGCCGAAAACTCCTGTGTAGTGTTCAAATTCGTCCGCCGAAAAAAGCATTATTTTGTTTCCTTTACGACATCTTTTAAGGCTTTTGCCTGTTCGTCAGTGAGTTCGTAGGTTTTGCCCGCCACAAAAACGCCGTGTTTTCCTACATAAGTTCGCGAAAATGTGTATTTTTTCTTGTCTGCCATAGTTTTCTCCTATTACGCCACAACGAGTGAATAAATGTCGCCGTCCAAAATTGCTTTGCCAGAAAATGGCATTAACGCCTGAAAATATGTCTGCGTGTCGCCTGTTTTGGTTACTGGACGGATTTCGACTTCGCCCGCCACGCCGATTGCATAGCGGTCAAGCGGAACGCCAGCCACCAAAACAGCACCGCTGGATTTTGCGCTAGGCGCATTGTTATCCAAACGAACATTGATTCCTTCGATTTTTTTGTCGCGGATAAGCGATTCTTTGTAGAGTTTTACATCTTCGCTGTCCGTTGCGTCAGAAAGAATGTCTGCGTAAATTGACGGGTGCATTACAAGGTCATAATTGCCGTTAAGTCCCGCAAGTGTGAGCGCGAGCGCGGCAAGTTCGGAAATCGTGGGCTTTGCGCCAGAAATCGCCGTTTGTCCAGACGCATTGTCTTTTGCCGAAACGAAAATTCCTTTCATTTCTTTTCCGCTTCCTGTGCCGACCAACATTCCTTCGTGCATTGCCGCCTGGAACGCTTCGCGGAAAATTTCGGGAAGTTCGGATTCAAGATTGATTGAGTTCAATTTGAGGGCTTCGTAGGTTACAGGCAATTCGGCAAAATAAATCATCGGCTGAATTTCTGTCGTTCCCATTTGAGCAGTGGAATCCGACGCGATTCCGCTTGCGCCTTCGCTTTGCCCTGCTGGAAGTGCTGGGCGCGGCGACAAAACAGGAATCGTAGTGGAAGCATTCGGACCGTAAAAATATCGGGCAAACGACAAAATTTCGTCTTTGTCGATGATTGCCTTGATGAGTTCCTGCACTTGATTGAGTGCGCCGTTTTTTGCGAGTGTCAGAGACCGCTTTTCTTCGGCGGCTTTTATGAAGTCCGCGTTTGTGAGGCGCGACGCTCCGCTTGTGCGCGGTCGGTAGCGAAGCGCACTTCGCTTTTCGCTTTCGTTGAGCCGTGCGCGGTATCGAGCCATTTTTGCGTCCGCTTCTTTGCGCGTGATTGTGCCTCGCCGAATCTGTGCCGCTAAAAGCCGTGCTTTCTTTTCTAGTTTTTTCATATTTTCCTCCAAAATTATTTGTACCGATTCAAAAACAAAAACGCTTCCGCTTCTCTTTCTCTTGTGCGCCGTCTTCGTCTAGCGCGTCTTTTCCGTTCCTCTTCCTTGTCTTCGATTTCGTCGTCGTCGCGCTCTTCTTCTTCGATTTCGTCATCGTCGCGCTCTTCTTCTTCTTCGATTTCGTCGTCGTCGCGCTCTTCTTCTTCTTCGATTTCGTCAT
>CAJOEO010000125.1:0-6772 GCA_905233535.1 uncultured Treponema sp. | reverse complement strand
CGTTCTTCCTCGTCTTCGATTTCATCGTCGCGCTCTTCTTCTTCGTCTTCGAGTTCATCGTCGTCGCGTTCTTCTTCGTCGTCGATTTCTTCTTCGCGCTTTGCTCGTCGGGCGCGTTTGCGATTTCGCATTTCTGCCTGTACATCAGATTCTGGATATGCTGGAAACGGCACGCCGAACGATACTTCTTCTAGCGAGGCTTCAATAATTGTGCGTTCGCTTGTGCCGTCGTCCAAATCGTCGTACTGCACACTATTCGGCACGAATCCAAACGAAAGTGTAGTGCAGTCGCCGCGCTGTACGATTGTGAAAAGGTCGTTCGCGTAGGTGGTGGCTGGAAGTTCCGCAGTGCAAATCAAGCCTGTTTCGGTGTCTTCCAGTGTGAGCGTTCCCGCCTGCGTGGAAGCAAGAATTTCGTCGGAATTGTGATTTCGCAAAGCGTATACATTTTCGCCGTTTTTGAGCGTTTCGGAAAAAACGCCTGGCGAAAGAATCTCGTAGCAGTCAAAACCTAAATCGACGCTTCGCGAATTGTACGGAATTGTTCCGACAATGTACTTTTTTCCGTCTTTTTCAACGGAACGGATTTTTGCTGACCGCGTGAAAAATCGGGCGCGGTCGGCTTTTTTTGTTTTTCCCATATCTGCTCCTTAAAGTTTTTTATTTTTTGTCGTCGCCGATGTCGTTTGTGTCGTTTTCAATGAGTTTGGCGGCGCGTTCTTTTGCGCTTGCCATATAAGCGTCGAAAACATCGTCGCGCACGGGCATAAGATTTGCGGGAATCATTGCTGTTTGTGCGGCTTTTGTGCCGAACTCTGCGCGATTTTCGGCGCGTCGGATTTCGTCGATTGTGATTTGCCCTGTTTGCAGTTGCTTTGAGTATGCGTCTACGCGGGAAACTAGGCTTGTGCGCAATAACGACGAATACGAAAATTCAAAAAACACTTCTGCGCGTTCTTCCGCGCTCAAAAGTCGATTTAATCCCTGCTGAATCGCGGTGGCAATCGGTTCAATGGCAAAACTGGCGTATGTTGTATATAGTCCTTCGATGTCGCCAGAAACTTCGCCTTTTAGAAACGCCGTCGGCACGTGGAAAACCTGCGAAACTTGCGCGTCCTGAAATTCGCGGTTTTCTTTGAGTTCGTTGGCGCGGTTGTCGCTTGCGCCTGTGTCGAGCGTGTCAAACTTGGTTTTTCCCGAATTGACGATTGGAACGCCTGCGTTTTTTGCGCCTGCATAAGTGTCGATGTAGTGTTCGCGCACTTTGTCCAAATCGTCGTCGCTTGCGTCTGGATAAGATTCCGATATGTCGATGATGAGCCGTTTGCCCAAATTGTTCGCAAAAGATGAATCTGTGTATGCGTTCAGATTCCGCGCGGTTTGAAAAACTGCGTCAAGTTCGGAAAAAATCGCGTGTCCGCAAAGTCCGTCGTATCCATAAGGCGCGGGAATATGCAGAATATCGCGGTCGGTACATCGTTCACCTGCGGAATTGTAGATTTTTTCGTTTGTGGAAAGGTCGCGGAAAACGGTAACTGCCTGCGGATTCAAGCGAAAAAGCGAAACGATTTTTCCTTCCTCGTTCCGCACGATTTTCAGAAAGATGTTGCCTGCGTAGTAATCGCGGACGAGTTGCGAAAAAAATGTAAAATGGGTTTCTTCAAGGTTCGGTTCGTTTACAAGCGACAAAAGCCAGTGTGAGCCAATTTTTTTGTGAGTTTTGCGCGAATATACGCCGTAAGACAAAAGCGCGAGCGAAGACGACACAAGGTCAATGCACGCAAATGATGTGCTTTCGCCTGCGGCAAAACGCGATGTTGCCGACGCAAAATCGCGCACGGTGCGCGGGCGAACAAGTCGTTTTTGTGTTTTGCTTTTTGAAAAAAAGCGTTTCAGCGGATTCATATTATCTATAGTCTGCTTTTTTGAAAGTTGACGCTTTTTTTGAGAATTTTAACTTTCCTTTTTTGAGAGCAATTTTTCTACGACGGTTTGTTCCTTTTGGATTGAAAGTTCTTTTTCGCGAGCAGAAAGTACATCAAGTTTTAGGTGAGCGCGTTGGGCTGGCGTGAGATAAAACGCGCGGGCTATTCTGTCGAATTCCTGCAAATGTTTTGTGTATGCTTTTTGCAAGTTGATATAAGTCGCGCTGGAAACGGGAGTGTCTTCGAGCGTGTCCAAAATCCGCAGGGCTTCGCCGAGCGAACGGTACGCCATTTCCAAAAGCGGAGAATCGGCGGCGAGTTCTGCGCCGATTGCGCGAAGTAGTGCGATGTGGCGTTTGTACGCTTTGCGCACAGCGCCCTGGCGGATTGTGCGCGGTACAGTCAATTTTGACACTGGCAAAATTCGCTCTAAAATTTGCGTATTTTTTGAGTTTTCGCTGTCGCGGTCTGCCCTGAAAGTTCCTTGCAATTTCTTTAGAGCGACAGGCTTTTTAGGACGACCGCCCATTTTTTCTCCTCCTAAATTTCGATTTTCATTTTGCCAAATGAGAAGCAAAACTGGGCGGTGTGATTTCTTTCCAAAATCGTTTTTTTGAAAACACACCCCTATCGGTTCTGCAATTTTCTTTGAGCGATTTCTCGCGCAGTTTCTGTGCGGTGGCAGGCTCGGCAAATCACTGCAAGATTTTCAGCGCAAAAAAACAGCGCGGCATTTCCACGCGGTGGCACAATGTGATGAACCGTCAAATCGTCCGATTTACCGCAAACGCAACATTTATTTTCCCGCGCGATTGCCGATTCCCGCAGTTTTTTCCAGCGTACCGTGTGATAAAGTTCCTCGTTTGCGCGATGTGCATTTTCAAACGCTCGCCGTTTTCTTTCCGCTTCCAGTGCGATTCCATACGCCGAATGAAAAGCGCAAAATCCCGCCGTGTCGAGCAGTGCGCCGCAGTTTGGAAATTTACATCTCCATTTTTTCATTCAAATCCTTGAGCAATGCGCGTTTGCCCATTTCCTGCTTTTTGCGCTTTTCGTTGAACATCGACTTGCGGAAAGCATAAACAATATATGAAGTAAACTTTTTGACGCGAAAGCCAGCGCGCTCGTATTGCGCCAAAAACCAAATCGCGCCGTCCTGCACGATGTCGTCAACTTCTTCGCTGTCAATGCGAATATTGCGAAGCCCTGTGAAACGAAATACCATTGCGCGAAGTTTATCGCAAATCATCAGATACATCGCCGAAGAATCGCTTTGCCCCGAAAGAAAACTGTCTTCCAGTGCGGAAAACTGTTCGTTGTAATCTTTGCTTTTCATATCATAAATGCGCAACGATTGTCGCCTCGCTTCGTCCGTCTTTGTGCAGAATCACATCGTCAATATAAACATCGTCGGCAATGCGCCCGCCGTTCAAATCGCTCAAAACGCCGTAAACATAAATCTGCGCGTCGTCTGGCAAAGAGCGCAATTCGTCCAAAAGTTCGCGTTTTGTCATTTTCGTTCTCCCTTATTTGCTGTATAATTTTCTTGTCGCTCGTCCTGGGCGTGAATTGAAACATCCAAAAGGCGCGTATATTCCTGCTCTGAAACGCTTTTGTAGTTGTTGATGCATTCCAAATCATCAAAATAATCGCCCATATAGCTTTTTTTGATGTGCTTGATTGCGCAAAGCAACCCGTTTTTTGCGCGGTGCTTGTTCGGCTGTTGCGCCAAAAACAAAAGATACTGCGAATAATTCATAGCGTCGCCTTTGGCGTTTCTCCACACTTCGCCAAATTTATTTTTCACATATTGATATTCAAGAACACATCGCCAATCTTTCGCAAGTTTGCGAGCGTCGTCAAAAACAGCGTCGTCAATTTCTTCGCCTTGCGTTTCGATTTCGCCGTTTGATTTTGCGCTTTCCTCGCGCGCGGAATTTAAACTTACACTTTCAACGGCTAGATTGATTGATTGATTCTGAGAATCAATCAATCTAGCCTTATCCTTATCCTTGTTCGTTTGCGTTTGATTTGCGTTTGATTTTTCCCCTTGTAAAATAAGGGCGTTTTGATTTTTTTTGATTTCCTCGTTTGATTCTTTTGATTTTGCGTTTTGATTATTTTTGATTTCAAAATTCGTGCCGTTTGATTTTCCGATTATGATTTTTTGATTTTCGATTGAGTCCATCGGAACAAACTGCGGGTCGATATTTTGCAAATTGTCATTTTGCTGCGGGACGACCTGCGCCCTTGCGGAAACCACCGCGTGATGATTTTTTTGGAGGTTCTGCGGATTTTCCTGCGTTGGCTTTTTGGGCGCGGATTTCGCCCGATTTTTCGCCTTTTGCAGTCGCCAATCCCAAATCGTTGAACGAGAATTCCACGTTTATATAAAAAGAAGCAAGAATAGGATTTTCTTCCTGCTCGTAATCGGGATAATCCGCCCCGAAAGTCTGAAATTCAAACAGATTGCGTAAAGCGTCAAAAGCGTCCGCTTTGTCTACTATTCCGCCGTCAACTAATCGCGTGAGTGCGTGAAAGTGATTTTTGCGAATGTGTGCGGTATTGTTCGTGTAGCCCATTTTCGCCTCCAAAAAAAAGCGCAGACAGATGTGGTCTTTCTGCCTGCGCTTATCGGAATACAAATTTCTTTGTACAGTCCCCCAAAAAGAGCGACTGCTAAAGACCACAAATAGCCGTCGTTCTTTTTGTCTGGCTATGAATTTAAAGGGTATTTTTGAAAAAATTCTAAAAATCCATTGACTAAAATTTTCAGATTCATTATTCTATAAGAATCTTACGGGGGCGTAGCTCATCTGGTAGAGCATTTGGTTCGCAATCAAAGGGTGGTCGGTTCGAGTCCGATCGTCTCCACAAAAAGCCGAGGTTTTTTCCTCGGCTTTTTCTTTTTACGCTACCAATTTTTCTTTCAATTCGGCGATTTTTCCTAAAATCTGAGAGCGCAAAGTTTCGTCTTCGCGCAAATTATAGCGGTCGCAAAGTTTTTTTAACGAAAGCAATTCGCCCGAAAGCGCGGAAAGTGCCGAAACTGGCAATTTTTCTGGCGCGTATTCGATTAAAACACTGCCCGTCGTTAAATTGTGTTCGATTTTTTTTATCGCGTCGTGCCATTCAATCGCGGCTCGCAAAGATTGTGAAATCTCTGAATCTCTGAATACTTTGTCGCGGATTCTGATTCTTCCAGGAAAAAAACTAGAAATTACCATACATTATCCTTAAATTATACGATTTTACTTAGATTCTATTAGTGGACGCATTGCTGAAAGCGAAATCGCTACGGTTGAACCATTATGAAATAATGCGGCAGTCGAAGATGTTACGATTCCAGCCAGTCCTAATGCAATAAGAGATGTATTTATTGCAATAATCATCGAATTATTCGTGGAAATCCGTTGCATTAGGCGCAAACCGATTTTTCGCAAAAGTGGAAGCGACGCTAAACCGTCGTCGGGGAGCAGAATGTCCGCGGTCGAAACGGCGATTTGACTTGCCGCGCCCATTGCGATTCCAACGTCAGCAGACGAAAGCGCGGGCGCGTCGTTGATTCCGTCGCCGACCATGACGACTTTGTGTCCGTCTTTTTGCATTTTTTTGATGAACTCGACTTTTGTATCGGGGAGAGCCTGCGAAATGTACGACGAAACGCCCGCTTTTTTAGCAATTATTCGCGCAGTGTTTTCGCCGTCGCCCGTAATCATCACGATGTTTTCAACGCCAAGATTGCGAAGTTCTTGAATTGCACGCACGGATTCTTCGCGGATTGGGTCGTCGATGACGATTATTCCCGCGAGTTCTTCGCCAATCGAAAAATAAAGAAGCGACGAACCCGTTTGCGCAAATCGTTCGATTTCGGCTTGAACTTCTTGCATTTTTGGGATTTTTTCGTCGTCAAAAATAAAGTGCGCGCTTCCGATTCGCAATTTTTCGCCGTTTAAACTCGACGCAATTCCGTGCGCCAAAATGTACTCGACTTTTGCGTGTTCTTCTGTGTGGTTGATTTTTCGCGCCGCCGCTTCGTTTACAACGGCACGCGCAAGCGAATGTGGAAAATGCTCTTCGAGGCACGCCGCAAGTTTTAGAACTTCGTTTTCGTTTCGTCCGCCAAACGTGATGATTTTTGAAACTTTCGGCGTGGATTCCGTGAGAGTTCCCGTTTTATCGAAGACAAACGTGTCCGCTTTTGCCAATTCTTCCAAATATTTTCCGCCTTTCGCCATGATTCCAGCGTTCGCGCTGTCGCGCATTGCGGAAAGTACGCAAATTGGCGCGGAAAGTTTCATCGCGCACGAATAATCGACGAGAAGCGTTGAAGCGGCTTTTAGAAAATTGCGCGTGATTCCAAACGTAAGCGCGGCGAGTAGAAAATTGTATTTGACCAATTTGTCCGCTATTCGTTCCGCGCGGATTTGGCTTTGCGCTTTGAATTCTTGCGATTTATCGATTAACGAAACGATTTTGTTCACGCGCGTTTCGCCGCCCGCCCGCAAAACTTTTACGCGAATTTCGCCTTCTTCGACGATTGTGGACGCAAAAACCGACAAACCTTGCTTTTTGTGAACGGGCAAACTTTCGCCCGTCATCGACGATTGATTCACCATCGCTTCGCCGCTTTCCACAACGCCGTCCGCCGCGATTACGCCGCCCGCACGAAAAATCGCCACGTCGCCCGATTTTAGTAAACTCGCCGAAATCGATTTTTCTTCGCCGTCCGCCGTTTGAATCTGCACGGTTTCGTCCGTCGAAAGAAGCGAAGAAGCGAGGCTGTCGTAACTTTTTCGTTTTGTGTAATCTTCAAGCGTTTCGCCCATATTCAAAAGAAGCGAAAT
>CAJOEO010000124.1 GCA_905233535.1 uncultured Treponema sp. | reverse complement strand
AATGGCATCGTGTCGATTGCTATTTGTCTTTGCGCTTGGTTCAGTTTTCTGGTGTAGAAAAATTTGGGACGGTTTTGCTTCCGGATGTTGCATGTCTTTACGATTCGGGAAATGTTTGAGATTGGGTGAGAAGTGACTCGTAAAATCTGTTGCTTGCGCTTTTTTTTGAAAATTGTTAGCATAAAACAACTTTTGTAAGTTGTAGATAATACACGGAGGAATTTATGTCGAATCTAAAAATTCAAAACGTGGTCGGACGAGAAATAATCGATTCTCGCGGAAATCCCACGGTTGAAGCCGAAGTTACGCTTTGTGACGGCACGGTTGCGTTGGGCGCGTCGCCGAGTGGAGCGTCCACGGGCGAGTTTGAGGCGTTGGAATTGCGCGACAAAGACGAAAAACGTTTTGGCGGCAAAGGCGTAACAAAGGCGGTTTCAAACGTGAACGGCGCGATTCGCGAGGCGATTGTGGGGCTTTGCGCAAGCGACATTTACGCGGTTGACAGCGCGATGATTAACGCCGACGGAACAAAAGACAAGTCGAATCTTGGTGCAAACGCGATTCTTGCAGTTTCGATTGCGACTGCACGCGCTGCTTCTCAGTCGTTAAAAATCCCGCTTTATCGTTTTTTAGGCGGTATTCAAGGAACGAATCTTCCTGTTCCAATGATGAACATTTTGAACGGCGGTGCGCACGCCACAAATTCTGTGGACACGCAGGAATTTATGATAATGCCCGCGGGTGCGCCTTCGTTCAAAGAGGGGCTTCGTTGGTGTACCGAGGTTTTTCACGCTCTTCAGTCGTTGCTCAAAAAAGAGGGTAGCACGACGGCGGTTGGCGACGAGGGCGGATTCGCTCCCAATCTAAAATCCGACGAGGACACAATCGAGCATATTCTTGCGGCGATTTCTAACGCGGGCTACACGCCTGGCAAGGATTTTATGATTGCGCTCGATGCGGCTTCGTCTGAATGGAAAAGCGAAAAGGGCAAAGGTTTTTATCATCAGCCAAAAAGCGGAAAAGATTTTACTCGCGACGAATTGATTGCGCATTGGAAAAATCTCGTTGAAAAATACCCGATTATTTCGATTGAAGACGGTCTCGACGAAGAAGATTGGGAAGGTTGGCAAAAAATGACGGAACAGTTGGGCGGAAAAGTTCAACTTGTGGGCGACGACCTTTTTGTTACAAATACCGAGCGTCTTTCAAAAGGCATTTCGCTTGGCGCAGGAAATTCGATTTTGATTAAATTGAATCAAATCGGTTCTGTTTCTGAAACGCTTGAAGCGATAAAAATGGCGCACAAAGCGGGTTACACGGCGATTTCAAGCCATCGTTCTGGCGAAACGGAAGACACAACGATTGCAGACCTTGCGGTCGCGTTGAATACTTGTCAGATTAAGACGGGTGCGCCAAGTCGTTCCGAGCGCGTTGCAAAATACAATCGTCTTCTTAGAATCGAAGAGGAATTAGGAAATTCGGCACGATACGCTGGGTTCGGGGCGTTTAACGTAAAACGTTAAGATTCTTCTAAATCGGGGATTTTTTCGCGGAGAGCTTTCATAAAATCTTCGCCAGAAATCCCTGGTTTTAGGCACACAAAAATACAGTTTTCGCCCGCGATTGTTCCTAAAATTTCATCGAACGCAAGAGCGTCAAGTGCATTCGACACGGAATCTGCGTGTCCGCCAAAGGTTTTAATTACAACAATCGGCTCGTTCCAATCGATTGAAACGTAGCCGCGCAAAAAATCTTGCGCATAAATTTCCGCGTTTTCGATTCGTTCGTTTTCGTCGAGAAGCGTGTAGGCGTAGCCGTCGCCACCGTCAGAAATTTTGCCGACTTTCAAAAGTTTTAGGTCGCGCGAAAGCGTCGCTTGCGTAACGTCAAAGCCTTCGACTGCAAGATGTGAAAGAAGCGCGTCCTGGCTTGTTATGCGTTTATTTTTTACAAGACGTTTAATCGCTTTGAGCCGTTCTGCACGTCCTTTCACTTTTATTCCTCTCAAAAATGTATTTTTATGCAAATATTATGAATAAAAATGCAATAAAAATCAACTTTTGAAGAATTTTAGACAAAAAAAATGCGGTGATTTAGATTTTAAAAATCACCGCATTCGTATGAAATCTATTTTCGCTCGAATTTTTCGTGAGTTTTTATGTATTCTTTTAGAGAATCTGCGTCCTCTTTATTGTATGTTATAGTTGGAATCACAATAGAAAATTGGATTTCCTCGTTTTTTACTGCTTTTACTGCATTTACAACTGCTTCGTATCCGAGTTTATACGGCTGTTGTGTTGTAACAGCCAGAAGTTGCCCATTTTCCGCGAGCATTTCGCGTGCAAGGCTAACGCTCATGTCAGTGCCTGCAACTAAAATGTCCGTTCGTCCGAGTTCTTTTAGAACGCTCATCGTGGCAAGCAACGTCGTTTGATTCCAGCACCAAATAAACTCGATGTCGGGACGTTCTTTGAGCATTTTTTGAACATTCACGAGCGTTTCTTCCGTCAATTCGCTGCGTGTTTCGTAAACGATTTCCATTGCGCCCTTTTGAATTAGCGGTTCAATGGTGTTTATAAAGCCGTCGCAACGTGCCACTCCTATAGAATATGTTTCGTTTGTTATAAGAGCAGTCTTTAATCCTGTAATATTGTTTCTTTCTATGTATGATGCAAGATAATCAGCGGTCGCGCTACCGAGTTTTACAGAATCCACAACGACTTGCGCTGTCGGCTCTGGCGAAACGACTGTGTTCCAAGTGATGACTGGAACGCCAATCGTTTTTGCTTGCAAAAGCACGCGCCCCGTTTCCTCGGCAAGCGGACAAATGACGATAGCTTTTGCTTTGTTTTTTAGATGTTCGTTCACCAAATCTTTTTCAACGCCTAAATCGTAATGCGAATTTCGTTCTTCAAGCACAACGTCAAGCGATTTTGCCGCGTCCCTCATTCCTGCAATCGCTTCTTCGAACCATTCGCCGTTTTCGTCGAACACGATTGAACCGATTACGGTTTTTGATTCTTTTGAACACGAAACCAAAAAAACCGTTGCCGCGAGCAGCGTCGCGAACTTTACAACTCCTTTCATTTTTCCCCCTTTGTTCCTATTCCGTTATGTGATATTGATTTTTGCCGCCGTTTTTTGAAAGATAAAGCACGCTGTCCGCGCTTGTGTAAAGTTCGTCGAATTTGTGTCCGTTACGCGGATAAATGCTAACGCCAATGCTCGCCGTAATATTCACGTCGTTCGTTCCGTCCGAATAAATCTCGTCGATTAGCATATTCGCCGCTTTTGCTTTTTGTTCGATGATTTTTCGTCCGAGCGATTTTCCAGAATCCGAAAGTTTTAAGAATGCCGCAAATTCGTCGCCGCCGATTCTACCAACGATGTCGTTTTCGCTAAAAACTTTGCACAATTTTTGCGAAACGTCTGCAATTACGCGGTCGCCCACGATATGCCCAAGTGTATCGTTGACTTTTTTGAAGTTGTCAAGGTCGATTATATAAAATGCGTAAAGATTTTCGTCTGTGGATTTTTCCAAAACCTCGCTGACGTGTTGCGTAAACGCGCCTTTGTTCAAAAGCCCCGAAAGCGCGTCGATTTCCGCCCGTTGCTTTAATTGCTGTTCTTTGCTGATTTCGTCTTCAACGTTCACGAGATTTCCAATAAAACGAATCGCGCCACCGTTTGCGTCGCGCACAATCGCGCCTGTAATTCTGTGCCAATAATATTGACCGTCCGCGCATTTTAGACGCAATTCACGCAAAACGGACGTATCCGTCGAATTTTTGATTTTCTCAAATTCCAAAATCGAATCCGAATCGTCCGAATGAATTATTGGAACGAGCGTTTCCCGTAATTCGAGTGCCGAATACGATTCTTTTGCATTTTCCGAAAAAAATTTGACGTTTCCGTTCAATTCGATTCGCTGCTTTGAAAAATCGTAATCAAAAACGACCGCTTGAGTTTGATTCGTAACGAGTCGGAATCTGTCGTTTGCGTTTTCAAGGATTCGACTATGTTGAACCAAATGCAAAATCGTAACGAGAAGAAGAACGAACGCCAACGAAATCGCAATCATTACAACGAGAAGATAGCCCGACAACGTTCGACTTTGACGAGAAATCACGTCTTGCGAAATGACGACTGCGTAATACCAATCGTTCATGCCGACTGGCGTTAAAATTGCGATTCGCGAGCGCGAACCCGTTTGATACGGAATCGTCGTGGTTTTTCCGCTCATCAAAT
>CAJOEO010000123.1 GCA_905233535.1 uncultured Treponema sp. | reverse complement strand
GGAACAATGTCAATCGTGGTTCGCCCTGCTGTTGCTGTAAAAGCGAACAAAAACGCAAAACTTACAGCGGCTGTTCAGTTCGAGCAGGCTTTGAAAACAGGCGATATGAAAGACGCAGGTCTTACATCGAATGTAACTTCGCTTTCAATTCCTCTAATCTTGCGCGTAAAACTTTAATCTTTGCCTAGCGCAACAAAAAGACCGTCCGAAAGGGCGGTCTTTTTGTTTTGTATGCGCGGAAAACTACTTGTCGTCGTAGTGATTTTTGCACTGATAGATTTTTATGCAGCCGTCTTCGATTTTGTAAACAAGACGATTTTTTTCGTCGATTTCGCGACTCCACCACCCCGCAAGGTCGCCTTTTAGCGGTTCTGGGTGTCCTAGTCCAGAATTTCCGTTTCGGTTTATGTCTTCAATGAGTTTGTTCAACTTTTTGAGCGTCTTTCGGTCTTGCGTCTGCCAATACAAATACTGTTCCCAAGCCAAATCCGTCCATATTTTGTCCATTTTACGCCTCAATGAGTTCGTGTTCTGTAAACTTCAACATTCCCGCGTCGTCAAGGCGTTTGAGTTCTTTCAAATGGCGGATATTTTCCTCGCTGTAAAAGTCGTCCTTTGCTGGCTTTTGAATCTTGAGGCGCGCGGACGGCGAAAGTTTAACAACGCTCTTCAGCGCATTTATAAGCGCGCTGTCCGCATTTTGAATCGTTACAGTTGCTGTCATAATTTCCTCCGTGTCGTTATTATACTATATTTTTGCGCACTAGAAAATCTGCAAAATCGAATTGAAGAACGAATTTCAAAATAGTCGAAAGAAAAGATGAAGCAAATATCAGAGTCGATTATAAAACTGCTCGATTTGCAATAAGTTGATTCCGCCGCGCCGTTCATCGAATGCCGTTTATGTCAAAAGTCCCTCGTCGATTTTAAGCAAACGCGGCGGCTTCTGCGCCTTAAAGATAATCCGCTCAAATTGATTTTTTCCTGCTTTCTGATTTTCTTTTTTGATTTTTTGTGAAAATCCTGCATTTTTACCCACACGTCGAGCCGAACACCTTTCTGCGTGTAAAACGGCGAAATCGTCTTCTGCAATTCGGGATATTCGATGTGGTCGATTTTGATTTGTAAAAGACGCTCGATTACGCCTTTGCAAATCTTCGGCTCTCGCATAACCGCGCCGAACATAAAATCTCTGTAAAAACGAGGTCTTCCACCGCTTTTAGTTTGTATTCCATACGAATATTAGATTGTTTTTATTCGCATTTGTTTTCTGAAAATTAAAGACGGCTACAAAAAAATCCCGTCCATTTGGGCGGGATTTTTTTGCGTTGACGTTAAATTACATCTTTACGCGGAAAATCGCGGGGATTGACCACGACTGAACAACTGTGTCGTCTGTCGTTGTTGCTTTGCCGTCGTTGTAAGACGCGCGACTGTATGTAACGCCCGCCCAGAACGTTGCGCCTTTTGTAAGTTGGACTTGCGCACCTGGTGTAACGCGAATATTCAAGCCGTATTCTGCGTCGCCTTCGTTTGAAAGAACGTTTATAACGCCCACATTAAGCGAAGCGGTAAGCATATCTTTTACGACAACATATTTTGCAGAAAGATTGTTCCACAAAAGTTTTGTGATGTCTTGGTTGTCAATAAGACCGCCTGCTTTTCCGTCAAGTCCTACAATTCCCGAATTGACTTTTGCCGCCGCTTTTCCATTCGTTGCGTCAACAGAAGAGAATTTGCTGAACCAAGTAATCGAAAATTTGTTTTCCTCTCCTTCTCCAAAAAGAAGACCTGACAAATCGTAGCGAGCGCGAAGGTCAATATCGAATGCGCCGTTCCATGCTTCGTTTCCGCCAGACGCAATCGTGTACGAACCACCGACAGTCGCGTCGAGTTCTTTTAGAAGCGTCGGTTTTGCGTAGAACGCGATGACTTGCGTGTTTGCAACAGGGCGTTTCAAAATAAGTTCAGAGTTGAACATATCTTTCATGTTGAACTGAATTCGTCCGCTCCAGCCCGCGTCGTAATTTGCGGTTTTGTCGCCTGAATCGTCATCAAATGTCGATTTTACCGCGACCGCTGTAAATTTAAGGCTCATCTGGTCGTCGATTGCAAGCGGATATTCAAGATACGCCGCAAGCGCGTTTGAACCGCCGTAGAAGTTTGCAAGGTCGTCCACAAAAAGTGATGGCGCAGATTTGAACGCAGAACCGAGTTTGAATCGTTCAAAATCCAATCCTTCCGCGTTCAGAGCGTCAACATCTTTTTTAACGCGATACGAACCGTCTGCCCATCCGTCTTTCCAAGAACCTGCGCCAAGCATCAAATCTGTTCCCAAAACTTTTGCCCAAATGTCGAACTGATTGAGCGTAAGGAAATTGCCAAATTTGTTGTTTGATTCCTTGAGTTCGATTTTTGTAGGATTATTTGTTTCACCAGTGTTTTTCTTTGAATTTGTGTCAATCGTTCCATCTTCGTGCTGATAATAAGTTCCTACAGTTTTGGAATCGTTGCCGTTTGTAACGTTTACCGAAAAAGTTAAACCTGCGGTTTTTTCCTCGTTGTTAAAAGCCAATTTGAGCGTGTCCGTAAAATCGCCGTAGCCGTCAAGTTTCATAATGTCGCGAGTGTTTGTTTCGTTGTCGCCAACTGCCGTGTTCTGATTTGCAAAAAACGTTGGGCGAAGTCTGCCGTTCATCGTGATTTTCACTTCCGCGCTTGCCATGCCTGCCGCAAGAGCCGCAACAGAAACAGCGGCGGAAGCGTAAAACCAACGGTTTTTTGTTATAACTTTTTGACGAGGTTTTCTTTTCTTTGTATAGTGTGAAAAAAAACGGTCGCTTTCGCGAATTTTCAGGCGGATTTTTGCCCCTCCCCGCTCGATTCGTTTTTTGCTATAATTTTTCTATGGATTTGTTGAAAAAACTTGATGAATTGGACGCGCGCTACAAAGTCGTGAGCGACCTTGTTCAAGACGCGGAACTCGTAAAAGACGCAAAAAAATATCGCGAAACGATGAGCGAATTCGGGCATTTGGGTGAAGTTTCGATTCTTGCAAAAGAATACCGCGAGATTTTGAAAGGAATCGAAGACGCAAAAATGATGATTACCGCCGAAGAAGACGCGGAAATGAAAGAAATGGCTCGCGAGGAACTTCACACGCTCGAAGAAAAACAGCCAATCATGGAAGAAAAAATCAAACTCAAATTGATTCCGCCTGACCCACTCGACGAAAAAAACATCATTTTGGAAATTCGTTCGGCGGCTGGTGGCGACGAAGCCTCTCTTTTTGTGCGCGATATGTGGGAAATGTACATTCATCTTTGCGAGCGCAAAGGCTGGAAATACGAAAACATGGAAGCGCAAGAAACCGAAGTCGGCGGATTTAACAAAATCGTAACGTCGATTACGGGAAAATTCGTTTACGGAACGTTGCGTTGGGAATCTGGCGTTCACCGCGTCCAGCGCGTTCCCGCAACAGAAAGTCAGGGACGACTTCAAACGTCCACGGTTACGGTGGCGGTGCTGCCCGAAGCGGAAGAGGCGGACATCGACATTAAACCTGGCGACGTTCGCGTGGACGTTATGCGCGCAGGCGGTCCTGGCGGTCAGTGCGTCAACACAACGGACAGCGCAGTTCGACTAACCCATATTCCTACGGGAATTGTAGTAATTCAGCAAGACCAAAAATCGCAAATAAAAAACAAAGAAAAAGCGTGGCAAGTTTTGCGTGCGCGACTTTTTGACCTCGAACAATCGAAATTGGACGCACAGCGAAGTTCGGCACGAAAAAGCATGGTTGGAAGCGGCGACAGAGCGGAAAAAATCAGAACGTACAATTATCCGCAAGACCGCGTAACCGACCACAGAATCAATTTGACTCTGCACAATTTGCCTTCGTTTATGATGGGAAACATGGACGAAATGCTCGACGCGCTAAACGTATACGCAAAAGAAGAAGAATTTAAGGCGTTGGACGTTTGATGACGATTCAAGAAGCGAGAACGATTTTTTCAAAACAAATCGAAGAATCGTTCAAAAATTCGCCACAAAAAAAAGAGCAGGCGCGAACGGCGACGCTTGACGCGGATTTGATAATTTGTAACGCGATTCAAAAAGAACGCTCTTGGATTTTGTTTCATCGCGACGAAAAAATCGACGAAACCGCGCTAAAAAAAATCGAATCCGACGCGGAAAAACGAAAAACGGGGCTTCCCGTGGCGTACATCACGGGAAAAAAGGAATTTTTCGGCAACGAGTTTTTTGTAACGACCGACGTTTTGATTCCAAAGCCCGACACGGAGATTTTGGTCGAAAAAACGATTGAAACGATTTTAGACGGAGAATCTTTTTGCGACCTCTGCACAGGAAGCGGTTGCGTTGGGATTTCCGTTTTGAAATCGATTTTGGAAAGCGGAAAAAAAATCAAATCTGCGGTTTTTGTGGACAAAAGCACCGCCGCTCTAAAAATCGCAAAGAAAAACGCGCAAAAAATCATCGGTCAATTTCAAAAAATCGAATTTATTGAATCCGATTTATTTTCCGCAGTTCCGCAAAAATTCGACGTAATCGCGACGAATCCGCCTTACGTTCCCACGAAAATCGCAAAATTGCTTTTGGAAGACGGACGAAACGAACCGCTTTTGGCTTTGGACGGACTTTCTGACGACGGGCTTTTTGTGATAAAAAACTTGGTTTTTCAATCGACGGCGCATTTGAAAAAAAACGGCAGGCTTTTAATGGAAACAGGCGAATATAACGCAAACGCGGCGGCGGATTTGTTAAACGCGGCGGGATTTTCCGACGTAAAAATCGAACGCGATTTAGCGGGAAATCTCCGCGTTGTTTGTGGCGTTTTTGTCGGCTAATTTTCCGCTTTTACAAAAAAAAGCGTGATTCCTTCGTCGGGGAACTTTTTTTTGACGGCGTTGATTATCGTTTTTACGTCGTCTTTTTCGTCGTCTTGAACGTAACTGACGAGGACAAAATTCGTTTCTGGCCAAGTGCTACTTCCAAGTTTATAGTCGTTTCCGCCACGCCCATTTACGAGCGGAAAAATCGTGTAGCGAATCCCTGAAATATTTTCTTCCAAAACTTCGATTATGTCGTCTTGCACCGATTGATTCGCTATAATTTCGGCTCTATACATTTGTTCTCCTTAAATTTGTTTCAAAATCCCATGAAATCTGAAAATTCGTTTGGCACGTTATTTTTTTCGTTCGGCAACGATTTTTTTGAAAGTCGAATTTGAATCGCGCTTTTTGTGGATTTTTTTTCGTTCATAACGAGTGAATAAAGAACTGGAATGAAAAAAAGCGTTACGAAAGTTGAACTCGTCAACCCGCCAACGACCGCAACGCCAATCGGCTGAACCATGCCCGCGCTTCCACTTGTTGCAAAACACATCGGCAACATTCCCAAAATCGTCGTGAGCGTCGTCATCAAAACGGGTCGAAGTCGGCTCGCGCCCGCTTCCAAACACGCTTCTTTCATTTTCATTCCGCGGTCCAAAAGTAGATTCGTAAAATCCACGAGAATGATTCCGTTGTTTACTACAATTCCAACGAGCATTATAAGTCCAACTGCACTCATCATGCTGAACGCTTGCCCCGTACTTTTGTAAATCAAAATTACGCCAACGCTCATAAATGGAATCGTGCAGAGATTTATTAGCGGGGCTTTAAAACTTTCATACGTTCCCGCCATCACGCCAAAAACAAGCATAATCGCCATGATTCCGATTAAAGCAAAAACGCTACTCTGCTCTTTTGTGTCTTTCCAAGTGCCTTCGTAAGAAATCGTAACGCCGTCTGGAATTATGAAACTTTGCGCAATTCCGTCGCGAATGTCGTCTTCGACTTCGTAGTCGTTTCGCGTGCCGTTGTTATCCGCGCTGACCGTAACAACGCGCGTTTGATTTGCACGTCGAATGGAAACTGGACCTAAACCTTTTTTGACGGACGCAAAATTTGCAACGCTCACCATGCCGTTCGTTCCTTTGACGTAAATCTGCTCCAAATCCGAAACGCTTTTTCTGTCTTCCGTTCGATACAAAATCAAAACGTCGTATTCTTTTCCATTTTGACGATACGTTGTGGCACTCGTTCCGTTGATTGCGTAATTGATTTCTTTTGCAACGGTTTGAACGTCCACGCCAAACGAATACGCGCGTTGACGGTCGATTTCAATTTCGACGGCGGGAAGTCCCTCTTCCGTGTCGATTGAAACTTCGCCAACGTCGCTGATTTTTTCCATGACGGCGCGAACTTTTGACGCAATATCCAAAGCCGCGTCCAAATCGTCGGAGCGGATTTTTAACTGAAAACTTTTTCCCATCATTTGCCCGCGCATTCCCTGCCCAAACGAAAAACGCGCGTCGGTAAAATCTGCAAAATGCGCACGAAGTTTTTGCTGAATCGTGTCGCTAGTGTCGATTTGTTCTTCGCTTGACGGAAGATTTATTTGAATCGAAGCTTTGTACGTCGTAGAACTTCCGCTTCCAGTTCCAATCGACGTGATTAACGTTGTGTATCCTTGGATTTCTTCCTCGCAGATTTTTTCCATCGTTTTTATAACGTTCGATGTTTCAGAAAGCGTCGTTCCAATCGGCATTGTTAGATTTAACGTTACGCTGTCGTCCGTTCCGCCCGTCATAATTTGGATTCTAAGCGTTGGTGCAATCGAAAGAACAGAAGCCAAAATCGCAATGCAAATTATGCACGTTACAAGTCGATGATTTAACGCGCTTTTTAACGCCCGCCTGTAAATCGCCGTGAGAGCGGTCATCGGAATTTCCAAAACGCGATAAAATTCCCGAAGTGGCACAAATTGAATGGGCTTTTCTTTTCGATTTGTGAGCGGAAAAAATTTTCCCGCCAAAACAGGAACAAGAAAAATCGCCACAAAAAGCGACGAAACGAGCGCGATTACAACGGTAAAAATGATTCCTTTGAACATCTGCCCATACATTCCAAGTTCTTTCATAAAAAAAAGGAACGGAACAAAAACGCAAATCGTAGTGAGCATTTCGCTAGAACCCAAAACCGCGGCGACTTTTGGTTTTGCGCCGCGCGTTCTGTAAACGTAAATGTTTTCAATCATAACGATTGAAGCGTCCACAATCATTCCAACGCCCAAAATCAAACCCGTCAACGTCATCATGTTGAGCGTGATTCCCGCAAAATTCATCGCGAGAAGCGTAATCACAATCGAAAGCGGAATCGAAATCGCAATAATCAACGTAGATTTTCCGCTTTTCAGGAAAAGAAAAAGAATCACAACCGCCAAACAAAGTCCCTGAAGAGCGGATTCAATTAGCGTGTTGATTGTGTCGTTAATCGAAGTCGATTGGTCGCGAATTATGGAAAGTGTAATGTCGCTCGGCAAAATTTCTTGGATTTCCGCGATTTTTGCGCGCGTTTCTTTTGCAACGGTTACGGTATTTTTTCCCGACTGCTTTGTAATCGAAACGTAAACGCCAGGCTCGCCGTTGATGTAAACTTCGCTGGATTTGTCTTTGTAGCCCATCGTCGCAGTCGCCACGTCGGAAAGCCGAACAACGTAGCCGTTCACGGTCGTAAGAATCGTGTCGTTTATTTCGTCGATGCTTTTGAACTCACCCGTTGTTCGTATGGTGTAATCATGCGTTCCTTCGGTGATTTTTCCGCCACCAAGTTCGAGATTTTGTTTTGAAAGCGCGCTAGAAATCGTCGCCATAGTCAAACCGTAAGCGGCAAGGCGATTTTGAGAAACGTCAACGCGCACGACTTTTGTTCGCCCGCCCGAAACGGACGCTTCAGCAACTCCGTTCACCTGCTCAAGCAAATCGACAATTTGGTCTTCGGCGATTAGTTTTAGGTCGTCGTTTGAACGATTGCCCCGCACCGCAATTCTCATAATCGGAGACGAATCCGCGTTCATCTTAAAAATCGTGGGCGTTCCTGCGTCGTCTGGAAGACTTCGTTGCGCACGGCTAATTTTGTCGCGAATGTCGTTCGTCGCACTTTCCAAATCCGTGCCGTAATTAAATTCAAGCGAAATCGAAGACGAACCTTCGCTCGACGTGGACGTAAGATTTTTCAAGCCACTAACAGAAACGAGTTGACCTTCAAGGATTTTCGTAACGCTTTTTTCGACGCTTTCTGGACCTGCATTCGTGTACGTCGTTCGCACGGTGATATAAGGATTATCAACGTCGGGAAAAAGATTTATCGCGACGTTTTGCATTGAAAAAATCCCCATTATCAAAAAAAGCGAAAAAACAATCAGCGTTAAAACGGGGTGTTCAAGCGTGGTTTTTGAAATGCTCATCTTCGCGCACCCCCGTTTCGATTTCTGCCCTCGCCGCGCGAATTTTCGCCGTCGTCTTTTGACGAGCGTTCACGCGAACTTCTTGGAGA
>CAJOEO010000122.1 GCA_905233535.1 uncultured Treponema sp. | reverse complement strand
CACATCACGCTTAGTCGAAAAACAGACGGTCTTGACGACCCAGTAGCTTTGGAAGCGGAACAATTCGCGCTTATGACGCATTGCGTTCGCCAGTGCGAAGCGTGTTTTAGGCAATACGGCGAAGACGCGCCAAAATACATCGAAAAGCAACTTTTTGAAGAATACGGCGAAAAAGTCGAAAAGATTTTGGGAAACGGACAAAAAAAGTTGGCGGCGGCAGAAAAAGCAAATTACGGCAGAACGAATCGAAGTTTGCATTTTTTGCGAAACATGAACGCGGGCGAAAAAATCACGCAAAACGACATCGGCGTTCTTCGAACGGAAAAAGTCCTTTCGCCAGGGCTTTCGCCACAATTTTTGAACGACGTTTTAGGTTCGATTCTCGTTCAATCGGCAAAAAATGGCGAGGGCGTTCAATGGAATCATCTAATTCGGCACGAATAAAAAAAGTTGATTTTATGAAATATTTACGAAATAATTAAGAAACATTTTAAGAATCTGGGGGATAAAATGAAAAAATCGGTTGGTATCGCACTTGCGTTTTCGGTGGTGGCAATTACTATTTCGTTGAACAGTTGCGGAACGACGGACACGGCGGCAAAAAGCGCGGAAGCAGTTTCAAACAATGTTACGATTCAACTCGAATCAAATCCGACGACGGGATATTCTTGGGAATGTGAAATCGACGACGTGAGCGTTGCTGTTCTTTCAGACCAATCTTACAAGGAATACGAACACGCAGAAGGCGAAGTTGGCGTAGGCGGTGAAGAATCTTTCACATTCGAGGGAAAAAACGCGGGCGAAACGACTGTTACTTTCACTTATCGCAGACCGTTTGAAGAAGAAGGCAGTGAAGCAACGTCGAGAACGGCAAAAATCACCGTTGACAAAAAACTGAACACAAGCGTAGAGTTCTTGGGACAGTAAAGCAGATTTCGTTCACTTACAAGAAAAAGACGACGGTTGAAAATTAAAACCGCCGTCTTTTTTTTGTGTTTTGTGCTAAAATCGTTTTCATTATGGCAGACATTATTCAACCAAAAATTCTAAAAGGTTTTAGGGACATTCTTCCAAAACAGGAAATCGTACGCACGACGTTGCAAGAAAAAATCGCGAAAGTTTATCGTTCGTTTGGATTTGTGCCGATTGACACGCCCGCTTTGGAATATTCTGAAATTTTGCTTAGAAAATCGAATGGCGAAACGGAAAAACAAGTTTTTCGATTTTTGGACAACGGAAAACGCGACGTTGCGTTAAGATTCGACCTTACCGTTCCGTTTGCGCGTTTTACGGCGGAACACGCAGGCGAATTGTATTTTCCGTTCAAGCGGTATCACATCGCGAAAGTTTGGCGCGGCGAAAAACCGCAGGCGGGGCGTTACCGCGAGTTTGTGCAGTGCGACATCGACACAGTTGGAAGCGATAGCGCGGCGGCGGATTTTGAGATTCTTTCCGTTATGAAAAGCGCGCTTTCTGAAATCGGCGTGAACGACATCACAATTAAACTCAATCATCGCGGCGTTTTTAATCGATTTTTGAAAAAAATCGGCGCAATCGAAAAAAGCGAAGAGATTTTGCGAATCGTCGATAAAATCGCAAAAGTCGGAAAAGACGAAGTGAAACGCGAACTCGTCGAAACGACCGAAAACGAAACGTCCGCAAACGAGATTTTGCGCTACATCGAAGGGGCTGGCAGTTGGGACAAAACGCTTTCTTTGATGGAAGAAATGGCAGGCGGCGAAGACGAAGACACAGCGCGACTTCGCGAAATCCGCAAAATGATGGATAGTTCTGGAATTTCTGCGTATTTTTCGCTCGACCCGTCGATTACGCGCGGACTTGACTACTATACAGGAATCGTCTACGAAACATTTTTGAACGAACTTCCGTCAATAGGTTCGGTTTGTTCTGGCGGACGATACGACAATTTGGCGGGACTTTACATGAAAAATCGCGTGCCAGGCGTTGGCGCGTCGATTGGGCTTGACCGTTTGATTGCGGGGTTGGAGCAACTTGGTCGGCTTGAAAGCAAAGGAAGTTATCTTGACGCGGAAATTTTCTGCACTGATTCGTCGTTGATGGCGCATTATCAAGGCGTTGCGTCCATTTTGCGTGCGCATGGCGTAAACGTGGAAGTTTTTCCAGACGCAAAAAAAATGGCGCAACAATACGCCGTTACCGAAGCGAAAGGCGTTCTTTGGGGAATTATGATTGGCAAAGACGAAGCCGAATCGAAAAAACTCACGCTAAAAAATCTAAAAACTCGCGAACAATTTTCAGATTTTACTATTGAAGACGCAATCGCAAAAATCAAAGGTTGATAAAAAACGCGATGGTTTAGAGTACCTCAACCATCGCGTTTTTTTATTGCTGAATGTTTTTTGCGGTGGCACTTTCCGCCCTAAGACGATTTGCGTGTATAGTTACGCTATTCGCTGGAATCCAGCCGTCTTCCAAAGCAATCCACGTTTCAACATCGTTTTCCGTTTTTACGGTCTTGTTTCCGACGACTTTTTCAAGCGAGCCTTTTCGCAAATTGCGCACGATTTTTGCATCGTGGGACGGACTTTCGCGACAAGCAACATAAGGCTCGCTCACAACAGCCCATTTATATTCAACGTCCAACGCCTGCATATCTTCCGCACGAAATTCAATCGGTTCTTCGCGTTCAAGACACGAAACAAACGAAAAAGCGGTCAAAACAAAAAACGCAAAACGCTTCATTTTTGTTCCTCGCAAATCGACGCAAAAAATTTTGCGACTTGCGGATAAATCAAAAGGTCGCTGTCAACAAAATTAAGCGTTGGAATTTCCGCAAGTTCCGCCCAACGATAATCCGTGTGTTCGCTAAGAGTGAATCTTTTTTCTAGCCCGTTGTGCGGCAAATTCACTAAATATGCGTGTAGAGAAAATTCTTCTCCATTATGCTTAAAAGTCGCTTCGGCAATTTGTTTTTCCACGTTGATTTTTTCGCCGAACTCTTCAAAAAACTCACGCACGCACGCTTCTTCATCGCTTTCGCCGTCTTCGACTTTCCCGCCAGGAAATTCCCAGCGTCCACCCATTTGTCCCGTTGGATTTCTTTGTGCAATCAAAATTTTTTTCTCAAAGAAAGAAATGCACGCAATCGATTGTTTCATTTTTTCCTCCTTTTAAAATGTGCTTACAATTTCCGCAAAAGATTTCAACGACGGCAAAATTTTCCAGGCTTTGCTTTTGATTTCTTCGTTCGGCTGGATTTGGTCTGGAATCATCACGCAACGAAGCCCAGCACTCGTTGCAGAACGAACGCCGTTGGGACTGTCTTCCACGGCGATGCATTTTTCACTCGTCAGATTTAAGGTAGAAAGCGAGCGAAGATAAATGTCGGGCGCGGGTTTTGAATGTAGAACTTCGTCGCCCGTCGTTACGCTTTCAAAAAAATCGAAGATTTTTGCCGCTTTTAGTTGGCGTTCCACCGCTTCGCGCCGCGTAGACGAAGCAAGCGCAAGACGAATCCCAATTTTTTTTAGAGAAGTCAAACATTCTTCCGCGCCGTTCATCAAAGAAAGTCCGCGCGTTTGTTCGATTTCTCTAAAAAGTTCGCCTGTCCGCGAATAAAACGCATTTGCCGCGTCCGTTCCGCCCAAACGATTCGCCAAAAGCGAAAGCGTATCGTTAAGATTCTGCCCGATACACAAATCAAAAAGGATTTTCGCGTCGTTGATTTTGAACTCGTCCCCCGCGATTTTCCAACATTCAAGGCAAACAGATTCCGTGTCCAAAAGAACACCGTCCATGTCAAAAATCACAGCGTCCATTTTTTCTCCTTTATTTCAAATTCTTTTTGAATTCTAAAAATCGTTTTTGACGAGATTCGCTCGAAGAATAAGAAGACGCAGACGGATAAAATCTGTAGCGCATCGAAACGTTTTTTAGGCGCAAGTCTGGGCTTGGATGAGTTTTTGCAAAACCGCGAGCCTCGTGCGTGTGCGCTTTTAGCGCGTTCAAAACGCCGTCAAAAGAACGCGGATTGTAGCCCGCGCCGTCCAAAAGTTCTAACGCTTTTGTGTCCGCCGAAAGTTCTTGCGATTGCGAATATCCCGTTTCGATTACTTGCGTTATCGCGGAATCGATTTCCGTTTTTACCGCTTCGGAATCCACCGTAACGCCAGAATCCGAAGCGTTTACGGCTTTTCCCGCAGTTCCGCCCGCGCTAGCAAGCGCACCGCCAAGCCGCGCCGATTTTATCGCTTTTGCGCAATGCTTTAAAAGAACGTGTCCAACTTCGTGCGCAAGAACGGCAGCCAACTCG
>CAJOEO010000121.1 GCA_905233535.1 uncultured Treponema sp. | reverse complement strand
TCATTAAATCGCCCAAACTGCCCTTAAAAAAATTCTCTTCGGTTAAACACGAAATCGCCGCCGCGCCCGATTGCGCGTAAGTTTTTGCAAGCAAAAACGGGTCAAGATTTGGCGCGATGTCGCCTTTGCTCGGAGACGCGCGTTTTACTTCCAAAATCGCGCCTTTTTTTTGCAAAAACGGTGTGATTTTTCGCGTTCGTTTTTCGGGAACGTCAAAACCGAACGATTTTCCTTTTTGCAAAATGTCCGTTTTTCGTTTTTCTATGATTTTTGTCAAAATATCGTTCATTTTCTTCCTTTTAAAGAGCGTTTTTCACGAACACGAAAATTGTTTTACTTCTTCTATTTTTTTCAAAACGCGCCCGTCGGAAATTGCGTCCAACGCCATTTTGTAGCCCGCTTGCAGATTTTCCGCCTTGCCGCCCAAATACAAAACCGCGCCCGCGTTTAATCCAATCGCCGCACGAATCGTTTTTCGTCCCGCGCCGCGCACCACGTCAAGCGCGAGAGCCGCGTTTTCTTCGCCACTTCCGCCAAAAAGTTCCGATTCCACCGCGTCCGTGATTCCAAAATCCGCAGGATTTATGACGTATCGTTTTTCGTTTGAATTTTCGTCGATTTCAAAAACGTCAGTCAACGCGCACGGAGAAATTTCGTCGTAGCCGTCTTTTGAACAAACGACCATAACGCGCCGTGCGCCCAACGATTTTGCAGAACGCGCGTAATTTTCGAGCAACGAAGAATCGTAAACGCCCAAAAGTTCCGATTTCGCGCCCGCGGGATTTAAAAGCGGTCCTAAAATGTTCATAATCGTTCGGATTCCGAGGATTTTTCGCACGGGAGTGGCGAATCGCATTGCACTATGGTAAACGGGAGCCATCAAAAATCCAAAGCCCGTTTGATTTATCATCTGCGCAGTTTTTTCTGGCGTGCAATCGATTTTGATTCCAAGCGATTCAAAAAAATCCGCCGCACCCGATTTTGACGAAACGGCACGATTTCCGTGTTTTGCCATTTTCTGCCCGCAACTTGCCGCAGTCAACGCAGAAAGCGACGAAATGTTAAAACTGCCTTTGCCGTCTCCGCCCGTTCCAACGATTTCCGCCAAATCGTCGCCCGAAATTGGAAGAAGCCGCTTTTTTTTGAGAAGCGCGCGAGCGCAGCCCGTAATCTCTTCTTTTGTGTAGCCTTTTGCGGAAAGTGCCACCAAAATCGCCGACATAATTCGCTCGTCCATCGTGCCAGAAGTCAAAATGTCCATAAAAGACGAAGATTCTTCCTCGGAAAGATTTTCGCGATTTATGAGTTTTGAAAGAATCTTTGCGTATGGCAGATTTTCGCGTCGATAATTCAAAAACGCCTTAAAAATCGACTCGCCCGATTCGCTTGCAATCGATTCGGGGTGAAACTGCACGCCTTCCAAAACGCGCGTTTTTGAGCGAATTCCCATAATGTCGCCGTCTTTTGCACGCGCCGTAACTTCAAAATCTTCAGGAAGCGTGGATTCGTCCACAACGAGCGAATGGTAGCGCGTAAAATTGCCACTTTTTCCAACGATTCTAAAAATGCCGCGCCCGTCCGTTTTGATATTTTCCACGATTCCATGACGAATATATTTTGCACGAACGATTTTCGCGCCTGCCGCCTGCGCAATCGCTTGATGACCCAAACAAACACCCAAAATCGGAACTTTTCCCGCAAAATGTCGAATCACGTCAAGCGAAATTCCCGCAGAATCTGGGTTTCCAGGTCCTGGACCTACTACGATGTGCGTTGGATTTTCCGCCGCCACGTCTTCCACCGTACATTCGTCAGAACGAAAAACTTTCACTTCGCCTTCCGACGCTTTTTCAAGCGATTGAACGATGTTGAACGAAAACGAATCTTTGTTATCTATAAACGCAATCATTTTTTTCTCCTTTGATTTTGCAAACTAGCCTTCGATTACAGCACGCAACGCGCCGAGTTTTTCGTTTGTTTCTTCCCATTCGCGATTTTCGTCGCTGTCAAAAACGATTCCGCCGCCCGCTTGCAAAGTCCACACGCTGTTTTGTTTTAATGCGCAACGAATCGCTATGCAAAAATCTAGGTCTCCGTTCGATTGAATGTAGCCGACTGCGCCCGCGTAAAATCGGCGTTTGTTTTTTTCGAGTTTTGACAAAATCTCGATTGCACGGATTTTTGGCGCACCAGAAACCGTTCCAGCGGGAAATGCAGAACGCAACACTTGAATAGGTTTTAAGTCCGATTTTACTTTTCCTTGAACGTCCGAAACGATGTGCATAACGTGGCTAAAATATTCAACTTCCATAAAGCGCGTAACTTCCACGCTGGAATTTTCGCAGACGCGAGACAAATCGTTTCGTGCCAAATCGACTAGCATCAAATGCTCCGCTTTTTCTTTTTCGTTTTTCAAAAGTTCGGCTTTTAATTCTTCGTCTTCTTTTGCATTTTTTCCACGTCGGCGAGTTCCCGCAATCGGTCGAATAGATGCGATTCCGTCGCGAACGCAAATCAAGATAAAAAAGATACGGCGACGGATTTACGCTTCGCAACCGACGATAAATTTCAAGGGCAGACGATTCACATTCAAATTGAAGTCGGCGACTCGGAACGGCTTGCAACAAATCGCCCGCTTCGATTCGTTTTTTGATTTCGCGGACTTTTTCTTTGTATTCTTCTTCGCTTTTCGCCAAATCCGTAATGATTCGCACTGATTTTTTTTCTTCACTTTGCGAAAGATACGAAAAATCCATGTCGTTTAGGCGTTTTTTGAGATTTTCAACGGCCAAATCTAAATCGATTTGATGTTCGTTGTAATTTAGAGCGAAAACGTGGAGCATTTCTGTAAAATGGTCAAAAATTATGTAAATGTGTCCCGCCACAAACTCGCTTTCAGGAATGTGAAGTTCGTCGATTTGCGCGTTCATTTCGATTACGTCGCAACGAGCGGCAAATTCGTAAGAAAGATAGCCAAGCCCAGAAGTCGGAACGGGAATCGTGTTCGGGGAAATCGTGCCGTCTTCTTTTTGAACTATGCTCGTGTCGTTTTGTTGCGCAACGTACAAAAGCGCGTCCAAAATGTCGGGCGTGTGCAGAACTTTGCTACCTGGTGCGATTTTTTCGCCCGTGGTGTTTTTGGCTTTGTACGGTAGCCGTCTGCCGTCCACAATAAACGCCACGCCTGCATCGTCTTGCAAAATTCTAAACGCAGGTTCACTCATCAAAATCGAATAACGTTCTTTTCCACGCGCAAAACTCGCGCTTTCCAAAATCGCAGTCGCTCCAATTTTTCGCGCAAGCGAAAACGGCGTGTAGCGGTCGCAAGGCACGCTAAAATAAATCGAATCTTCTCTTGGCATTTTATTTTTCTCCATGTTTCTATTTATAGAAACAAAGAATACAATGTTTTTATGTTTCTATCAATAGAAACACGTATTTTTTATTCGATTTTTTTCAAAAATCCAAAATCTTTACTAAACCTATAGAAAAATGTAAAATTTTCAATCAAATTCACTTTGGAAATATAAGAAAAATGGAAATCGAACTCAAGAATTTGAAGAAAACTTATCCAGGAAAAACGGGCGGAAGCGTTACCGCAGTGAACGGGATTTCGCTTGAAATTCCGTCGCAAACGATTTTTGGAATCATTGGAAAAAGTGGCGCGGGAAAATCGTCGCTTTTGCGTTTGTGCAGTTTGCTCGAACGCCCCGACGAAGGCGAGGTTTTATTCGATGGTGTGCGCGTGGACAATAAAAATGGCAACGAATTGATTGAATTGCGCAGAAAAAATGGAATGATTTTTCAGAATTTCAATCTTTTTTCGTCGAGAACGGCGGGAAAAAATGTCGCCTATCCGCTTGAAATCCGCGGGGAAAACCGCGCAAAAATCAAGGAACGTGTGGCAGAAATGCTTTCGCTTGTGGGGCTTTCCGACAGAATCGACGCGCCGATTTCTACTCTTTCTGGTGGGCAAAAACAGCGCGTTGCCATTGCACGCGCGCTTGCGATTGAGCCGAAATTGCTTTTTTGCGACGAGGCGACGAGCGCGCTTGACCCGCAAACAACGCGGTCTATTTTGGATTTGATTCGCTCGCTTCAAAAACAACTGAATCTAACCGTCGTGATGATTACGCATCAAATGGAAGTCGTGCGCGACGCTTGCGATTTGGTCGCCGTGATTGAAAAAGGAAAAGTCATGGAAATGGGCGGAGTGCGAAATATTTTTTCAAATCCGCAGACTGAAACGACAAAAGAATTCTTGAAAAACATCAAAACGGAGGTGGAATAAATGGAAGATTTTGAAGAAGAAGCGAGTTTTTTGGAAGATTTTTTTGCGAATCACCCGATTTTGGATTTGGTTGGAACGGCAACGCTCGAAACGATTTTTATGGTTTTTCTTTCAACGATTTTCGCGCTTTTGCTTGGATTTCCGCTCGGCGTGCTTTTAAATTCAACGGGCAAACACGGAATCACGCCAAAACCCATTTTGAATATGGCGTTAAATCGAATCGTGGACGTTTTTCGTTCGTTTCCGTTTGTAATTTTGATGATTGTTTTGATTCCATTGACGCGAAAAATCATGGGAAGCGCGGTTGGAACGGCGGCGATGATTATTCCGCTTTCGATTGCGGCTTTGCCGTTTGTGGCGCGCGTTACGGAATCCGCGCTAACAGAAGTGAATCCCGAAATGATTGTGGTGGCTCGCGCAATGGGCAGCACGAATTGGCAAATCGTTACAAAAGTTCTGATTCCTGAATCTTTGCCGTCGGTCGCGCAAGGAATCACGCTCACGATTATTACCCTCGTCGGGTATTCTGCTATGGCGGGAACGCTTGGTGGTGGCGGTTTGGGCGACCTCGCTCTTCGCTACGGTTATCAACGTTTTCGTGGCGATGTAATGGCGGCAAGCGTCGCCGTAATCGTGGTTTTGGTGGCAACGCTTCAATTTGCGGGAACGAGAATCAGCAACGCAATGCTCGCTCGCCGTTGATTCGATTGACAAAAAAAATCATGGTCGATAAAATAAACCTAGTAAACCTATAGAAAATTAGGAGGAATCAAAATGAAAAGAATCACTGCAATTATTGCAACGCTTTTTGTTGCTTCGTCGTTGTTTGCGCAGAGCAAAATAAAAGTCGGAGCAACGCCAGAGCCTCATGCGGCAATGCTCGCGCTAATAAAAGACGATTTGGCGGACAAAGGAATCACTTTGCAAGTTGTAGAGTATACAGATTACGTTACGCCAAACGAAGCCGTGGAAGCGGGAGATTTGGACGCGAATTTTTTTCAGCACATTCCGTATTTGAATTCGTTTAACAAAGAAAAGGGGTCGCATCTTGTAAACGCGGGCGGAATTCACGTTGAGCCGTTCGCTCTTTATTCAAAAAAGGCGAAAACTTTGAAGGATATTAAGAAAAAATCGACGATTGCGATTCCGAACGACCCAACAAACGAAGGTCGCGCTCTTCTTCTTTTGGAATCTGCGGGTTTAATCAAATTAAAGAAAGGTGCAGGAATTACGGCGACAACTGTTGACATTGCAAAAAATCCGTTGAAGTTGAAGTTTCTTGAAGTTGAGGCGGCTTCTCTTCCGCGCGTGCTTGGCGACGTGAACGCGGCGGTCATAAATGGAAATTACGCGATTCCTGCGGGACTGAGCGCGAAACGCGATGGGCTTTTTGTGGAAGGTTCGTCGTCGCCGTATGTGAACGTGGTTGCGGTAAAATCGGGCAACGAAAACCGCGCAGAAATCCGCGCATTGATTGACGCGCTAAAAAGCGAAAAGGTAAAAAAATTCATCGCAGAAAAATATCCGAACGGAGAGGTTGTTGCTGTTTATTAAAAAATGTAAAATTTAAAAAAGAAAAAGCGGACTTTCGTCCGCCTTTTTTTTATTTCTTCGCTTCCAATGCGTCGATGTAAGAAAGATTCAGCCGTCCCATTTTGTCAACTTCTATAAGTTTGACTGGAATCTGCTGACCTTCCTTTAGAACATCGGAAACTTTGTTCACGCGCTCGCGCGAAAGTTTGGAAATGTGGCAAAGCCCTTCTTTTCCAGGCAAGATTTCAACGAATGCGCCAAAATCCATTATCCGCTTGACCGTTCCGTTGTAAATCATTCCAACTTCTGGGTCTTCGCAAATGCCTTTTACGGCGAGTTTTGCCTCTTCCGCGGATTTTCCGTTTCTGCCGTAAATCTGCACAGTTCCGTCGTCTTCCGTGTTAATCGTAACATCGTACTGCGAACAGAGAGCCTTAATGTTCTTTCCGCCAGGTCCAATTAACGCCCCGATTTTGTCGGGCGAAATTTTCATCGTAATGATTTTCGGCGCGTAAGGAGAAATCGGCTGTGGCTTATTGATGCACTTTTCCATAATCGAAAGAATGTGAAGTCGCCCCGCCTTCGCCTGCGCAAGTGCCTTCTGCATAATTTCTGTTGTAACGCCCGCGATTTTTATGTCCATCTGAAAGCCAGTAATTCCGTCTTTCGTTCCAGCGACTTTAAAATCCATGTCGCCAAGATGGTCTTCCTCACCCAAAATATCCGAAAGAATCTGATAGCGTCCGTAAGGATTATCCCCCGCAGGCTCAGTAATCAAGCCCATCGCAATACCCGCGACCATTTTTTTCATCGGAACGCCCGCGGCAAGAAGAGAAAGACAGCCACCGCAAGTTGAAGCCTGCGAAGACGAACCGTTCGATTCCATAATCTCGGAAACGACCCGAACAGTATACGGAAATTCCTGAATAGACGGAATCATCGGAGCAAGCGAGCGTCGGGCAAGATTTCCGTGTCCGATTTCGCGCCGAAATTGTAGTGAAGAATGAAATTCTCGCTCCGCTCTCCGTCGATGTCGTCCAAAACCTGCGCGTCCATTGCCGTTCCAAGCGTACAAACCGCCAAAGATTGCGTTTCGCCCCGCGTGAAAAGTGCCGAGCCGTGCGGACGCGGCAAAACATTGATTTCGCAAGTAATCGGACGGATTTCGTCGCACTTTCTTCCGTCGATTCGGATTCCTTTGTCGAGAATCGAACGCCTAAGAAGATTGTACTGAATGTCGTCAAAGCACTGGTCAAAAAGTTTTTTCTGAATGTCGTCTGCAAACTGCTCTTTGTGGTTTTCCACGATTTGAGCCTTTGCAATCGCAATCGATTTTCCGCGGTTCGTTTTTCCGTTCTGAAAACACGCTTTTTCAAGAAGCGGCGTTGCCTCGGCAATAAGCGCGTCGCGGTTCAAAAGTTCCACATTCAAAGGCGAAAGTGGCAGTTTTTCTTTTCCGCACGCTTTCTGCAATTCTTCCTGCAAGCCGCACATCGCGCTGATAAAGCCCTGCGCTTTTTCAAGCGCGCCGAGCATCACCTCTTCGCTCGCTTCGTTTGCACCGCCTTCAACCATCGTAAAGCCGTCTTTCGTTCCAGCAACGACGATTTCCAAATCCGCTTCTTCCTGCTGCTTGAATGTTGGATTTATGACATATTCGCCTTTCAAATACGCCACGCGGCACGCCGCAACAGGTCCGTGGAACGGAATGTCGGAAATCGTAACCGCCGCACTCGACGCGATAACCGCTAGAATGTCTGGCGGATTGATTCCGTCGGAAGAAACGCAAGTCGGCACGATTTGAATTTCGCGTCCGAACGAAGGCTCAAAAAGCGGACGCATCGGACGGTCAATAAGGCGGGAAACCAAAATCTCTTT
>CAJOEO010000120.1:4459-5096 GCA_905233535.1 uncultured Treponema sp. | reverse complement strand
TTTACAAAATATCGTTGTAAATCTGAAAGGCGCGAAATTTGAATCATCGAAAACGTACACAAACAATTTCCGTCCGCCTCGTTTCTGCGCGCTTGCAGCGAAGACGCAAGAGTCGAATAGGAATTTGAAAGATAGAAAAGTTCGTAAAAAATGCGTTCGGCAAAAACTTGGCTCGTTTCGTTCATCACGGAATTTTGGTCGCCTGGTGTCAAAACGATGTAATTTCTGTCAAACGGACCGTTCGGCGAATCAATCGGCGCAAAAGGTTTTCCGTTTGCGTCGGGATATGGCGGCGCGTAGATTTTTTCTTTGTCAATTTTGTCCAACTTTTTGAAAAATCCCAAAATCCGCGCCATCGTTTCGGGAGCGCACGGCACACTTGCGCCGAGTTCGTCCGAAAACGTAAAAAATCCCAAAACGTCGCCTTTTTGTAAAGTTTGCGTTTGTTCGATTACCCAAGGAATGTACGCAAAATCCACGCCGTAAACGGAAGTTTGCGCATCAAAAAGGTCGCCCACAAAAATAAAATTGAATTTGCCAGAACTTTTGCGAGCCTTTGCCGCACGAACTCGCTCGGTGATTTTTCGCGAAAATTCTGAAAATCTAAAAACGTTTCCCGAATTTTCAAAAACGATGT
>CAJOEO010000120.1:0-4373 GCA_905233535.1 uncultured Treponema sp. | reverse complement strand
ATGACCTCTTGCTCGTTAATTCCGATTGAGTTCGCCATTATACGCCCCAATTTATTGTCGCGCTTTCTTCGATTAACGCTTTTCCGCAAAGTTCTTTTGAAACGTCGTTCAAAAGTTCCGAATCGTTTACGTTAAATCCGTCTGGAAGTTTTTGGCTCATTTCGTCAAACGATTTTTTGAGCCGCAAAAAAACCCGTTCTTTTAAGTCGGCTTTGTCGTTTTTTACGGCGTTTTTGAAAAAATCCATTTCGTTTTGAATTTGCTTTACCATTTCTTGGTCCGCCGAGCGCGTTGACTGAAATCGAATCATCACGTCTTCGAGGTTTTGCGCCAAATGCAAACTCGGTTTGTCTTGGCGTTGCGCCTGCAAATCGCGTTGCGTTACAAAATCCACGGAAAGCGGCTGAACTGAAAGTCGTCCCACCGCAAACGCAAAAATAAGCGTTCGCCTAAACGATTTTTCGAGATTCGTAACGTCTTCGCTTTTTTCGTAAATGTCATCGAATTCAACTTTTCCAAAAGCGTGAATTTCGTCCACGGAAAATCGTTCTCGCCGTTGCGCGTAAATCGGTTTGCAAACGCTCGCCGTGGAAACCGCGTGGAGCGGAAATCCTGCCACGGTCGCCACGATGTTTACTTCGGCGCGTTCTTCCGTCGGCACGATTACAAGATTTCGTGGCGCGTTGTCGAGAATGTGTTTTTTCAAACAATTCGGATAATTCGGACACGCTTTTTCGCCTTTGTACAAATCGAAATTTTCGTCAACGGGACACGATTTTTTGTCGCTACCCGCCAGCCCCGATTCTCTACACGGACACGTTTCATAAGGAACGTCGCCCATTCTGTCGGGAATCGTAATAGCAAAAAACGTGTTGCTTTCTAGCGACAAATTCACGCGAGCAAGTTCCGCGCCGTCAAGATTCAAATAAATGCTCGCGTTGTTGTAATAATTTCCGTTCAAAAGAAGATTGAGTTTTTCGGGATTTTTCAAAAGTTTGTCCGCGACGTTCACGCGAGAAACGAGTTCAAAGAAATAACTTTCCGTGATTTTCAAAAGTTCCAAACGCATTTGTTCGCGCGAAAGCGTGCCGATGTTTGAATAATCGTTTCCGAAGCCGTTTTCGTCGTCTTTCAATTTTTTCGACAAATCTTCAAAAACAAAATCTTCGCCTTTTTCTTTCAAAAGTTTTTCGTAAACGCCGTCAACGTCTTCTTTGTAATCGAATAAAACGTCGCATTGATAATTTGCTTCGTAATTTCGTTTGCTTTTTAGATACGATTCCGTTTCCGCGCCAATCGCGCTGAATTCGTTTACGCCGCGTTGCAAAACGAGTTTTGATTTTGCAAGTTCCGCCAAAAGTCCGTCGTAACGAAGAACGTTATTTTCTTCGCGGATTCCGTTCAAAAGTTGACGCGCCCAATCAAAAACCAAAATCGCCCGCCGCGCGTTCAAAAAATCCACAAGCGCGTTCACGGCAGTTTCAAGGCGTTCGGCGATTTTTGATTTTGTGGAAAAAAATCCGTCCGCCGCGCTGTCCAAATCGTCGAGCGCACTACGAAAATCTCTTTCAAGATTCGCCAAAGAATCTTGCGCTTCCTCGCCGTCTTTTCTAAACGATTCCGCCGCTTCCAAAAAAACGCTTTCAAGACGCTCGGTGAATTTTAGCGCGCGCACAATCGAACCGCGCACCACCCTCGCCTCTCCGTCCGACGTTCGATTCGATTCGTCTTTTTTGAGAGACAAATCCACAAAGTCGCAAATGCGATTTTTGTAATCGGAAAGGAATTTTTCGCGCATATTTCGCGCGGTAATCGCGTTTTGCCGTTTGTAATCGCCGACGATTTTTTCCATACTTTCGCGCCACTCGCGGACTTTCTGCACGATTTCGCGTTTGTCAACGTTCGCCGCGTCGTCCAAAAATTCATCGCGCCGCAAATCAATAAATTCGCGGAAACTTTGAAGTTGCGAATTTTCCTGATGATACGAATCGAAAAGCGAAAAAAGTAGCGAATTTTTTGGATTGAATTTTGTGTCGTCCAAAAATCTAAAAACGAGATTTTCGATTTCTTGCGGATTGTAAGAATCGTCGAGGATTTTTTTGAAATATTCGCTTGCAAGTCTATGAGCGCAAATTTGGCTGACCATTCGTCGCGGAAAAAGCACGCTAAACGTTCCCATCGAACGATAATTGTTCGGCTTGTTCAAAATTTCGATTCGATACGACGTGTCAAGAAGTTTGCGCACGTTGTTGTCCATGGATTGCCATTGGTCCGCCACCTCGTGTCCCGTCAAAAGATACACAAAACGCGCCACCATTTCGCTAAACGCCTTTGGAGAATTCAGAGAAAATCCCGCGTCGTTCGTTTTGTCGAACAAAAACGGAAAATCAAACGGCGTGTTTTCCGCTGAACGCGAATAATTCCACTGACTTTCGCCTATATTTTTGTACGCTGGAAAAAATCTTCTATGCGGATTTGCAAAATTGATTCGATTCATAAAATGGTCTAATTCCAAAAGCGAAGCGTAACAATTCGGCTTTATGTTTGCGTCTCCGCCAAATCCTTCAAAAATCGAAGAAAGCGCGAACATTCCGTAAATGTAGATTTTGCGATTTAATGAAGCGGCAATAAATCGAACCAAATACGCCAAATCCAAAAACGTGCCTGAACAAGTGCCGCCGCAAACAGAGCCGCAAATAAAAACGTTCGTGAACGGAGACAAATTCGCAGAGCCGATTGCGCTACGTTTTGCAGTTTCTACGTCAACGGGATTTCGCAAAAGATTTTCCAAAACGTGGCGCACGCTGTCGGCGTTCCAAGCAAACGAAAATCGACCAATCGGCTTTTTTTGCCCCGCCCCGCGTTCAAGTTCCGTGGGCGAAAGGTCGTGCTTAAATTTGAGCGGAAACCAAGACGCGATATTCGGAAAATTCGAAAGTTCTGGAACGATTCCGTAGTCGGCGTGAAGAAAACTCACTTCTTTTTCGCGCGAAAGCGAAAGTTCGCTTTTTCTGACCGTTTGAATCGACGACGAAATTTCGTCAAACCGCGTGTCCGTGTCAATGCTCAAAAGGCGCAAAAGCGGATAATCCGCCATGCCGTTCGGAGAATTTTCCACAATCATTTTTTTTAGCGCGAGCAGAACCCCTTTGCCCGTTCCGCCAAGCCCAATTACAACCGTCGGCTGAAACAATTTTGCCATTTTTTTCCTCACTTCATCGCGCTGATTTTTTCAAAAATATTTTTGTTAAATTCAAAAAGTTTTTTTCGTTCGCGATTTTTGCCGTCGTTTTTTTCCGCCCGCAAAAAAATCATCGCCACAAACAAAAGTGCGCCCACCAAAATCGAAAGCGCACTCGCCAAAATCAAGATTCCCAAAACGAAAGTTTTTACCGATTTTTCAATTTCCGCAGAATCAAATTCGTCTTCGTCCGTTAGAATTTTTGAAAACGGAGCCGATTTTGTCGCTTCGTCAAAAAGTTTTGGAAACGCTTTGATTTTCACCGAATTTTCTTGAATCGATTTTTGAATCGGCGAAAAAATCTGTTCACAAATCTCTTTTAAATGTTCGTCGGAAACGTTTTTTAGAATCGGCTCGCCGTCTTTTTCAAAAAGTTGAATCGCGACTTTCACGGATTTAAAAAGCGATTTTCCTTTTGTAAAATTCGCCGCATTTTTTACAGCGTCGTTTTTCGCTTCTTCGATTTCGCGCGTTCGTTCGATTCTTTTTTCCACCAAAAGCGAATCGAGCGCGTTTTCAACGTAAAATTCACGATTTTTTTCGATTTCGTCTGCGGCATTTTGCAAAACGCCGTCTTTTACGTTTTCAAAAAGTTGAACAAAATTGCCCGAAAACGCCAAAAGAAACGCGGGCAAAAACAAAAACGACGCGGCGCAAACAAAAAATCCCAAAAATCCACTTTTAAGTTGCGCCCGCCGCTCTTCAAAACGCGCCACGTTTGAAAGAAATTTGTAGAGCAGAAACGCCAAAATCCCAAAAATAAAAACGAAAATCGCCCAAATGCCAAGCCCGCGAAGAATCATTTTTCCTACCTTTTTTTGCGAAATTTCAAAGTAATTTGTGCGCCGTCGCGTGAAAGAACTTTTACGGGCGACCCAATTTTGTAATTTTTCAGCGCGTTCAAATCGTTTTGCGAAAGCGATTTTTCGTCGCGCACAACGATTTTGAACGACGACGCGCCCGTTCTTTCAAAAATCGCAACCTCGTTTGGAAAATTCGATTCGAGTTTAAAATCCGCGTTTGGTTTTGAACCGATGACGATTTTTCGACCAACGCGCACGTTAATTGCGCGAAGCGACCGCGATTTTCCAACGATTTCCATTTGAATTTTGACGCTTTTTCTGGATTTTAA
>CAJOEO010000119.1 GCA_905233535.1 uncultured Treponema sp. | reverse complement strand
ACAACTTGCGGATTCTCAAAAAAAGTCTGACAATGCGCAGAAACAGTTGGCTGACGCGCAAAAAAAATCTGCTGACGCGCAAAAGCAGTTAGCGGATTCAAAAAAACAGGCGACGGACGCGCAAAAACAAGTCGCGGATTTGCAGAAGCAGTTAGCCGCTTCGCAGAAACAAATTGCAGATTCACAAAAACAAATCGACGACGCGAAAAAGGCGACAGCGGAAGCCGCCGCGAAAGATAAACAAATCGCCGATTTGCAGAAACAACTTGCGGATTCGCAAAAAAAGTCTGACGGAGCGCAGAAGCAGTTGGCTGACGCACAAAAAAAATCTGCCGACGCGCAGAAACAACTCGCCGATTTGAAAAAACAGTTGGCAGCGGCGTTGAAGGACGCGGACGCAGCGAAAAAGGGCGGGGTGCTTTCGGATTCTTTGAAAAAGGATAACGATGCGAAAGCAAAACAAATCGCGGATTTGCAAAAGCAGTTGGCTGACGCGCAAAAAGCGAACGCAAACTCTGCAAATAACGAAAAACAGATTGCGGATTTGCAGAAACAACTTGCAGACGCACAGAAGAAATCTGCCGATGCTCAAAAACAATTAGCGGACGCACAGAAAGCGAACGCAAATTCTGCGAACAAAGACAAACAAATTGCCGACGACGCACAGAAAGCGAATGCAAATTCTGCGAACAAAGACAAACAGATTGCCGATTTGCAGAAACAACTTGCGGACGCGCAGAAGAAATCTGCCGATGCTCAAAAACAATTAGCGGACGCACAGAAAGCGAATGCAAATTCTGCGAACAAAGACAAACAGATTGCCGATTTGCAGAAACAACTCGCCGACGCTCAAAAAGCGAACGCAAATTCTGCAAACAAAGACAAACAAATTGCAGATTTGCAAAAGCAACTCGCTGACGCACAAAAGGCGAACGCGAATTCTGCGAACAAAGATAAACAGATTGCCGACTTGCAGAAACAGTTGTCAGACGCACAGAAAGCGAACGCGAACTCTGCGAACAAAGACAAACAGATTGCCGACTTGCAAAAACAGTTGTCAGACGCGCAGAAAGCAAGCGCGAATTCTGCGAATAAAGACAAACAAATTGCCGACTTGCAAAAACAGTTGGCGGACGCACAGAAAGCAAGCACGAATTCTGCGAACAAAGACAAACAAATTGCGGATTTACAGAAACAGTTGGCTGACGCACAGAAAGCGAACGCGAACTCTGCAAACAAAGACAAACAGATTGCCGATTTGCAGAAACAGTTGGCTGACGCACAAAAAGCGAACGCAAATTCTGCGAATAAAGACAAACAGATTGCCGACTTGCAGAAACAGTTGGCCGACGCACAGAAAGCGAGCGCGAATTCTGCAAACAAAGACAAACAAATTGCGGATTTGCAGAAACAGTTAGCTGACGCACAGAAAGCGAACGCGAACTCTGCGAACAAAGACAAACAAATTGCGGATTTGCAAAAGCAACTTTCTGATGAACAGAAAAAATCTGCTGACGCGCAAAAGGCTAATGCGACCGTTGCCGACGCGAAAAACAAGGAAGTCATCGATTTGCGAAAGCAACTTGCCGATGCGGACGTGGCAAACGCGGACGTGGCGAAAAATCTTGCGTCGCTCCAGCGTGCGTACGACGAACTTCGCAAAGCAAAGCCGCTTCCTGAACTCGAATTCCCGAAGTTCCCAGTTAGTGAAAACGATTCGCACATTGTTGTTACGAAAGTCCAGGGCGAATACGTTTCGATTGAATGGGACGAAGAAGGAAAAATCGTCATCATTCCGTATTGGTTTTGGGAGAAATTGGACGACTACGACAAAGACGTTGTGAACGTTCGCGATGAATACGGAAAACTTGTGGAGCAATCCAAAAAGGCTGCCGTTATAGCAAACCGAAGATAATTCGTTAATCTTTGAAAAGACCTCAAGTTTCGGCTTGAGGTCTTTTTTTGCGAAAATTTAATTTGATGATTACCTGCCTATAACGCCTATTCTGTCTACCAAAATATTTAATCCTTAAAATAATATTGATTACCTTAATCAATTTATAGTTTAGTAATTGTATACCAATAACAGATTTTTATTTTCAAGTTCTGAATATTTTATTAAATTTTATTTATGAATACTGATAATAAAATATCTATAAATCTTAAAAATGCGATTTTATTACAGGAAGTTTGAAAATAAATCATAGATAAATTTATTTGTCAAATTAAAAATTACTATTTATTGCTAACTGTTTTTATTTAGAGTTAATTTAATTTATTTTAAGATTTAATTTTTTATCGAAGGCAAAAAAAATCCCGCTAAACGCGGGAAATTAAATCAAGAATCTTTTAAGAATTTATCAAGGAAATGTTGATTTTTGCAATTTCGTCGTACAAATCAAAATAATTTATCGCGCTCTTTGTAGAAATCGACTTTGCAAACGTTTGGCGTTTTGTGATTTCAGCGATTTCCCAAAGTGGACGGTCAAAATGGGCGCAAATGCAATTTCTGAATGGGCGGTCGTTTGGAAACGAAAGTAAAATCTTCGCCCTACTTTCGTTTAGCGAAAAATCAAAATCGTTTTTATTTGCGCGAAATTGCGAAACTTGAGCGGATTCAAAAAAATCGCGGACGGAAGAATGCGAAATCTTAAAATCGTAGTCGAAAAGTCCGCCCCAAAGTGCCGACGCAAGCGATTCGCGACGGCGTTTGTTTGCAACGGGGACGATTTTGCAACGTTCGATTTTGATTCCACACGCGAGATTTTTGTTCATCGCGGTTAAAAAATCGGATTCTGAAACGTTTTCAAAAAGTAAAATCGACGCGATTTCGTCATCGGAGCGGATTCCAATCGAAAGTGTTGTTGCAAATTCTAGGCGCGGAATCGGGTTGAATCCCGCCGTATAAATCGCAGGCAACGAACTTTGGAGAATTGCGCGGTTGAAAAGTTCCACGAGCGAAAGATGCGACAAGTATTCACCACCGTTTTTCTTTGAAAATGAAAAAACAACTCGATACATAACAGGTATATTTTCAAGCGAGCGAGAAATTTTTTTTGCAAATGGAAAAGGTGTTTCAAAATCCGAAAGATTTTTTGTGTTTGCGCGGATTTTATCGCCACAAACGCCACATTTGTGGTCGCAATCGGAATCGCATTTTTTTGTGAGCGTTTTGTTTTTGTGCTTTTGCCATTCCGTTTTGAAAAACGACTTTGAAGGACCAAGCGAAACGCAATCCCACAAATGCGCTTTCCCAAATCGCTTGGTTTTCGCGCAAGTGATTTTCCCAAGCGTCAAGTCGTGCGCCTTTTTTATACGCCGAAAGAATCACGCGCCCCGCCCGCTCGTCGCCACGCGAAAGCAAACCTTCAAGCACGCCCGAAAAAACGTTGTGAGAACCAACAACGAATTTTCCACGCGGAAGATTTTTTTGTATAAAAGTCAGTTTTTTTTCTGCTTCTTCAATCGAAATCTGACGCGCCCACTGATACGCCGTGTGTGACTTTGGAATGAAAACTCCAACGTTCACGCTGCATTGGATTCGCGTTCGGTTTTGAAGGTCTAGCATAAAATCCACGATTGCTCTTTCTTCCGTGCGTCCGTCTACTTCGGGAAACGGCAAACCTACCATAAAATAAAATTTTGCACGATTCCAACCGCGTTTTTTGGCATCTAATATGATTTCAACTAGATGTTGTGCATATACTTCTTTATTTAGCATTAGTTGCCACTCTTCGTCTGGAGTTTCCACGGCAAAGGTTAGCGAACTTTTGCGAACTTTTGCGATTTTTTCGAGAAGCGGAAGCGAAAAACTGTTTACTTTTAGCGACGGAAGTTGAAAACTGACGTTTAATCCGTCGAATCGTTTGTTTAAATCGTCGAGTAACGTTTCGATTTGCGGATAATCCGCGGAAGAAAGCGACGTTAGAGAGATTTCGCGGTAGCCTCCTTTTTCTACGAGTTGTTCGACTTCGCGGAAAATCAATTCGCGCGATTTTACGCGCTGTGGTCGATAGTAAATTCCTGCATGGCAAAATCGGCAACCGTTTGGACAACCGCGCATAATTTCTACAACACCGTGATTTTGTACAGGTTTTGTTGACGGCAACGGCAAAAACGATTGCACGCTTGGTGTTTTTCCAAAATCCGCCCACACTGCGCGAAACGCTTTTTCGTGTCCGCATTTTTGTTTGGACATTTCACTCGTCCAAACGTGCGGATTTTTTGCGAGTTCTGACAAAATTTCGCTACGAGTTGCGCCATTTTTTTTCATCAAGGCGAGTTTTTCGATTAACTCGAACATTCCGCCTTCCGCTTCGCCGATGAAAATCGCGTCAAAAAATGTGGAAAATGGCGCGGGATTTGTTGCGCCACAACCGCCCGCAATCACGATTGGGTCGTTTTCCGTTCGTTCTGATTTTAAAAGCGGCACACGCCCCAAATCTAAAATCGAAAGAACGCCCGTAATTCCAAGTTCGTAGCCGATTGAAAAGCCAATCATGTCGAGTTCAAAAAGAGGAATCCCCGATTCCAACGTGTAAAGTGGCGCGTCGAATTTTTTGAGCAAATCTTCAAAATCTTTTTCGACGGCAAAAACTCGTTCGCAACGAACGCAATCAATCGAATTCAATGCGTTATAAATGATTTTGACTGCTTGATTTGACATTCCAATCGAATAAACGTCGGGAAATGCAATCGCAAAATTAAACAAAGAATCGTCGTTTTTTTTAACCGCGCCCGTCTCCCCGCCTATGTAAACCGATGGATTTTGAACGGAGCAAAGAAAATTGCCAAAAAGTTTTACGGGGTCGATTTTTTGAATGGGGTTTGAAGTGTTTACCATTCTTGTGTATGCCCTCTAACGCTCATTACTAAACTTAAACAAAACATTGCTGTCCACAACGACGAACCGCCGTAAGACAAAAACAAAAGCGGAATACCAGTAATCGGCATTATTCCCATAACCATACCAACGTTGACTATAAAATGCCACAAAAACATTCCAAAAACGCCCGAAACGATGTACGTTCCAAAGAGATTTGTCGTATTTTTGATGACTGCAAGACATCTCAAAAGAATCATCAAATACAATGCAAAAACGATAAGTCCGCCGACAAAACCAAATTCTTCAGACAAAATGCTGAAAATAAAATCCGTGCTTTGTTGCGGAAGATAACGTTTATGCGAAAGATTGCCGAGCAAAAATCCTTCGCCAAAAAAGCCGCCCGAACCGATTGCTCGTCGCGATTGTATAATGTTCCAACCTGTGTCTTGTGGGTCAATATATGGGTTTATAAATATAATCAATCGACGTATCTGATATGGTTTTAGAACGTGTTGTTCTGCAATATAAGAAAATACAAGAGCCGCAGAAAGTATGCCAAAAAAATATGCAATCCAATAAAAAACAGGATTATCGCGATAAATCAAATTGCCAAGAAGTCCAATAACGGCGACCGCGCTCAGTGCCATAATGACGATTAGTCGAACGCGCAAATTCGTTAAAAGTCCAATTGCGGGAATCGCTTTTTGCGCAATGTCTTTTTCGTAATTCGGAAGAACCGTGAAAAAAACCGTCAAAACGCCACCTAAAATAATCATCATAATATAGCGAAGCGGAATGCCTGCGATAAATGCCATCATTAAAAACATTGGCAAATATACGGAAGCTGTTCCCATGTCGGGCTGAATCAAAATTAGTCCAAAAGGAATCATAAAAAGCATGAGTCCCACAATAAATCGTTTGCGGTCGTTCCAATCTTGTGTTTGTGTGAAAAATGCGGCAAGCGAAATTGCGTAAAAAATCTTACAAAATTCTGCGGGCTGGATTCCGAACGGTCCAATTCCGACCCAACTTCGTGCGCCGTTGACAAGTTTTCCGCCAATGCGCGTGTAAACTAAAAGAATGACGAGTGCAATGTAAAATTTTCGAGCGTGCTTTTGAAGAAGTCGATAATCGACCATCGTAAAAAAAAGCATAAAAACAAAGCCGAGCGATGCCCAAATTATTTGTTTGACGTATTCGTTTGAAACGTTCACGCCCACGGAATTGAATCCCGACGAATAAATGAAAAGAACGCCCATCATTACAAGCGTGATTATTGAAAAAATCAGAAGAAAATCAAATATTTGAAAGACGCGAATTTTCATAAAATCTCCAAAAGACGTTAATCGGTGCGGCTTCGGCGGTTTTTGTTGTGCGAAAGTTCCCAAGCGTAAGCGCGAACATTCGGCAACGATTGAACGGCTTGCTCGTAAGTTTGATTTGCGTAAATTCCTTGAAAAATGATGTTCGTTGCATAGGGCGACCACCAATCCCAATCGTTTACAGCTTCCACGAGAACGATAACGCAAACTTGGTCTTCAACGGGCGCGTCAAATGGACCATACGCCGCCATCCAAGCGTGCCAACGGTCAAGGTAGCCAACTTCCGCTGTTCCTGTTTTTCCTGCAATTTTGACGAGTTTATTTTCCATTGGCCATTGCGGCGTTCCGTCAGTGATGACGTAGCGAAGCGCGCGCTGAACTTCGCGCCAAACGCCCGCTTCAATGTTCGATTCGTGCAATATTTCTGGTTTTGTTTCCGAAACGATTTCGTTTGTGGACGGTTCTCTGACTTCCTTTAGAAGATGTGGACGGTAGATTTTTCCGCTGTTTGCGACCATCGCCATCATGTTTGCAACGTGAAGAGGTGTTACAAGTGTGTAGCCTTGTCCAATCGACATATTCATCGTGTCGCCGTCAAACCATTTTGTGTGATAACGTCGTTCTTTCCACTGCGCCGTTGGAACAAATCCCGTCGCTTGAGACGGCAAATCGATTTCTAGGCTTTCGCCAAAACCAAATTCTTTTGCGTAGTTTGCAATTCGGTCAACGCCCAAATTATCGCGTCCAACGACCCAATAATAAACGTCGCAAGATTGTGCTAGCGCGTCGTCCAAATCCAGCCAACCGTGTCCGCCGCGGTTGTGGCAACGGAAAGTTTGCGTTCCATGAACGATTTTTCCTGGACAGTTGATTTTTTTTGCCGCTGGAATCGAACGTTCCGAAAGAATCGCCGTCGTCATAATCGTTTTGAACGTGGACGCTGGCGGGTAAATTGCATTCACAACACGATTGACTAGCGGATTATTTTTTGCGTCGCGAAGTCTTGCAAATTGTGCAGAAGCGTCATCGGAATTAAAAAGATTTTGGTCAAAAAACGGATAAGAAACCATCGCCAAAATCTCGCCATTTGACGGACGCAAAACAACCGCCGCCCCAACTCTTTCTCCTAGAGCCTTTTCCACAAGTTCTTGAATTCTCATGTCAATCGTTAAAACTAGGCTTTTTCCCATTTGTGGCGGTTCAACTTGCAATTCGTTTGAAATTACACGCCCGCGAACGTCAACCGTAAGGTTTTCGCTTCCTGGTTTTCCTTGTAAAAGCGAATCGTACTGTTTTTCGATTCCCATTTTTCCAACGATTGAATTGTTCGTGTAGTTTTCGTTGTAAAGCGAAACGAGTTCTTCTTTTGAAATATCGCCAACGTAGCCGACAACGTGCGAAATCGAACCAGTTTCGATGTAATTTCGCGTAGGTTTGCTTCGCCAAGAAACGCCTGGCAAATCTGTGGACGCGAACTTCGATTGTTTGGTAAGAACGTCGAATGTCTTTTGGAACTCGTCGGTCGATGTCGCGTTTTGGAACGCCCAAAATCGACGCTAATCGTGAAACAACTGTATCGTACATTTCTTTGGGAATTTCGCCTGGTGTTATTGAAACCGCAAATGAATCGGAATTCGTAACGATTGGAAGATGGTTGTTTCTGTCGTAAATGTAGCCGCGTTGTGCAGGAATCGTGTTTACGCGGCTAGAAATTTTTTGCGATTGGCTTCGGAATTTCGCGCCTTCCACAACTTGAAGAGAATATAGCGTAAAGGTATACACTACAAATATCACAACAATTAATGCAAAAAGCACAAAAACTTTAATATTTCGCGTTATTTGATTAGAAGCGACGCTTCCTTTATTTGCCATTTACGCCTCCTTTCCAGTTGAAAGTTGTGCGTTAAAAATACTAATGAATTTAAATACAAGAGGACATAAAATCGTGTTCATCGCTAATTCTGCAATAAATGCTTCTGATGTCATATCATAATGCGATACAGAAATCGGAAAGAATAATGCAATAACTCGTAAAAGTCCTGCTTTTAATAATGTTGCAATAAATGCAAGAATCGCTGGAAAAATTACGCCGTCAATGTTTATCGTGCCGTTCAAAAAACCAGTTGCCCAACCAATTATCGT
>CAJOEO010000118.1 GCA_905233535.1 uncultured Treponema sp. | reverse complement strand
AGACAACAACGACGCGACAAAAGCGTTTGCCGAAGCGCATTTCTGCACGATAAAAAATTGCGCGGTTTCAGGCGGCACTCTTGCCGCGGCGGAAGGCTCTACGGCGGCAAGTTCTACTGGCGTTCAAACTGCGCGGACAAAAATCGGCGAAGCGTATACGGTTTACGACGACGTGATTTTTGTAAAGTTCGTGAAAAACGACGAAATTTCTAGCGCGATTTCGCATATTAAGTTTTCGGACGGAGAAAATCTCGTTTCGTTTTCGGGCGCGTTTACGGACGCGGACTGCACCGTTTCCACGAACGGAAAAGGCGACATTTCGCAATTTTATCTAAAAGCCAATTTGACTTGGAACACTGACGCAACGGGGCAAAGCGCGGGAGAGGCGGAAAGCACCGATTCCAAAGGCGTTCATCAAAAAAGTGTGCCGTTCATCGATGTTCCAAAGGCAACTAGCGCGATTTATGCAACTCTTCGCGACGACGCAAAAAACCGCATTTTTCACACAACGGCGGACGGCGGCTCGCGATTTGTGGCAGTTTCTGACAAATGTTCTCCAGTTTTGATTGGCGTTTTTACGGGGCAAGAACTCCACGAAAGCGACAGCGCAAGTCAAAAAGATTTTGATTCGCACAATTTTTTTGAATTTCAGTATTCGGAAAAAGTTGACATTGCAGATATGGCGGCAGAAGACGGTGGCACAAATTTTAGAGCAGGGGAAGAAAGTCGAAAAGGGGCAATCACAAACGAAACGGCTGGACTTAAAATCGACGGATTTGCACAACTTGATAGCGGAAAATTGATTTGCGGAATCAAAGGTTCAAACGATGCGCAAAGCGAAAAACCTCACGCTTTTTATCGCACTTTTTCAAAATCTACGTCGGAAACGGAGCAAATTCAAACGCACAGAATTCGTCTTTCGATTGCGGGTTTTGTTGACGGCACGATTTCGAGTGGCGAAAAAAATTGGATAGGCTACATAGATTCTGCTCAAACGCCAAAAAGCAATGGAAAAAGCATAATTTCGCTTGCAAACGACCAAATTAAAGATGTTGCCCAAAATAGTCTTTTGGATTATGCAACGGCAAAAGAAACAACAAATCACGCACTTTCAAAACTTGAGTTGAATAAAAATTCTGGAGATTTGCACGGTTCTTGGGACGTTTCTGCGCCCGTGTTTGCGCCGTATTTTGATTCTGAAGAAACTTGGAAAAATGGCGGAAAAACGAACAAAAAAACAGGCGAAATCGCGCACGAACTCGTTGGAACTGTAAAATCTGCAACGAATCCGTATATCGAAAAAATCGAACTGCATCTTTTTGACAACGCTCCAAATTACAATGACACGAGCAGAATGTGGATTGTGCGCACAGGTTGGGTGAACGCCTTAGACCCAAAAAATACGCTTTCGGGAATAAATGGAGCAGCACCTGAAAAGGTTGGTGGAAGTCGCGATGTTCTTGAAAATTCTGGCACATACACTTTAGGTGGAATCAGAAAATCGAGTCTCGTTGATGCGCAAAATTCTTTTGTCTACAAATACAAACTCGACGGAAAAGAAAGCGATTATCGAAATGCAACGGGTTCTTTTTCGCAAAGCGTTTCGAGTCCAATATTCCGAAACGACGATTATTACCAATCAACTGTAACGAAAGACGATGAACTATACATCAGTTTGCCACTTACCGCAGAAGATTTGGCGAGTGGGCTTCCTTCAAGAACGACGTTTGTTTTGCAATACGACACCGAAACTGGATTTATAACGGATTTGGCTGGAAATCGTCTAAAGGAAAGCGACGGCGATTCAACTAAAAAAACTATTCGCTCGCTTGATATTACGCCGCCGACTTTTTCGATGACGCTTGCGCCGATTGGCGAGAAAAAATTGTACGCGATTTTTACAAAACCTCTTGCTTGGGAAAATCAAAAGTTGAGTGAAACTTCGGCTTGGAGTGAACTTTCTCAAAAAATTGCAGCAAACATTCAATTTGTAAAAAACAAATCTGACGACATCGAAACCGAAGACGTTGATTCTTCTTTAACGGCAACAGAAGTTGAAGTCAAACTTGAAACGGACGATTCAACCGCTCTTTTGTTTACGCTTTCGCGGAAAATCACGCTTGATGACGTTGAAAAATTGTGGATTCGCGTTTTTGGTGGCGAAGAAACGGTGAATATTTTTGGCGAAACTGTGAAAATGCCGTATTTGCGCGACAGCGAAGGAAATTGCATTTTGGACAAGACTTGCCACGCGCTTTCTGATTTTGCTCTAAATGCAGTGAACGTTTTGTATGCAAAAACCGAAAGCGATGGCGAAGACGGCGATGAATGGAACGAACAAGGAATCTACGGAACGGGAGTTACGGATCCTTTGAGCGAAGATTATGCAGTTCACGATTTTAGTGCAGATAGCGGAAACTACGGAACGCTTCGTGCAAATCGCGACATTACTTTTCAAATGCAGTTTACGAACGGAATCGATTCAAATGAAAATTATCAAAACGTTCAAAACGACGAAAAATTTGAAATGTTGCTGTCAAAAAGTAGCGATGTGAAAGATTCTTGGCTTGGAGACAAATTAACTCGTTTGACGGGATTAAAATGGAGAGTTTGGCTTAATTCTTCTTTGGATTCGTTTTCGACGAGTTTTAATGAAAATCCACAGATTTTTGCGCCAGAAAAATCGAGCGAAAATTCTCTTTTGTGGAATTTGACTCTAAAAAATGAAGATTTTGAATTTTCAAACGGAAATGCTTTTCAGTTCATATTCAAAGTCAAAGATTCAAGCGGAGCTGACATTTTGCTAAACCACGACGGCGACTCTTCCACCGATAAAGTTCCGCTTTACGCGCTTTGGCTTCCGTCTTCAAGAATTTCGTCTGGCGATTTTTCGTTCGTTGATTTGTGGTCTTTTGCGATTTCTGGAACAAAAAATCAGCGAGGTGGCGTTTCGATTTTGAACAACGTAATCGACGCAAGCATTCGCGAAAAAACCGTAATCAAAGTGGATTTGCCGAGCGACGGACAGTTAAACGTGTACGTTTTGACTTTGGACGGAAACGTGGTGGCGCGACTTTCGCGCGGACGAAAAAGCGCGGGAACGCATTATTTTTACTGGGACGGCACAAACGGAAGCGGAAACGCAGTTGCCCGCGGAATGTATTTTGTGCGTGTTTCTGGCAGCGGAATCGACGAAACACGAAAAGTTTTAGTCGTAAAATGACGCTTTTTCGTATTGATTTCGCGCTCTTCCGCTTCGACTACGCTCAGCGACCATTTTTCGCAGAGTTTGAGCGAAAAAACGCGGTGGTTGAGCGTAGTCGAAACCACGGCATTTGCAAAAAAAATCCTCAATCGCTACAAAAAAATCGCGGGGAATTCCACCAATCAAAAAAATATTGCATACTAAAAAATCATGGACGAATTAAGGAAAAATGAAAGATTTTCCAACTATGGACGGGTTGAATGTGCGGCGATTTGCGCATTTTCGGGAAATCTTTGCGACGTAAGCGAAACGGGGCTTCGTGCGACGTTCGACGCGCTAGTTTCGCTGGATTTGGAAGACGAATACGAGTTGATTTTGCGTCTTCCGCAAAAAAATTTGTTAGAAATCAGGCTTTTGGCGATTCCCGTTTGGCGATTTGACGATTCTTTGCGCGGGCAAACGCAAATCGGTTTTTCGGTTTTGCGCGCGTTGGATTTCCCGCTTTTTTCGGATTATTTGAACGAGTTGAAAAATTCTTCTTGCGATTTTGTCGCTTTTTCTAAAAAAGATTTTTCGGAAGATTTAGATTTTTGCGAAAATTCCGACTTTTTGGAGTCAAAATGTCAGATGATTTAGAGATTTTTCGCGGGCGGGCGTTTTTGCCGTTTCCAAAAATGCAAGGCGTTTTGGAAAGTGAACTTTTCGAGCGATTTGGCGTGGATTTGACGAAATCGGCACGTTTGGGCGAAATTATTTTGTGCGACGATTTTCCGCAAAACGCGCCGAATCCTTTTTTTGCGCGTCTTTCGCTTTTTGAATTGCAAAAAATTCATTTTGATTCGATTGGAAACGCGGCAAAAATTTTGCGTTCTTTTCAAAGGAATTGGGCGACAGAACCGTTCGCGCTTTTTCGTCGCTCGTCGTTGATTCAAGAAAAACTCCCGCATATAAATCAAAAACCGCGAGATTTTCCGTGCGAAATCCCGAATACGCCGATGGGGTTTTATCTTCTACTTGACGAAAAAACGATGATTGCCACACAAAAAACGAGTAGCCCGTTTTGTGCGGGCGCGATTTCGTTTGTGGAAGACCACGAAAATCCGCCAAGTCGCGCGTATTTGAAATTGCAAGAATCGTTGACGATTTCGCACACGATTTTTGGTGCGCCGTTTCCTAACGAAAACGATTTTTGTTTTGATGCGGGCGCGTGTCCTGGT
>CAJOEO010000117.1:5931-6940 GCA_905233535.1 uncultured Treponema sp. | reverse complement strand
CAAGAATCACGTCGTTTCTGCCAAAACTTAAAAAAGTTTCCTTTAAATCTTGGCGCAAATTCCGCAAATACGAATTTTTGTCTTCAAAAGAATCTTCCCACAAAATGCCGATAATCGAAGCGTTTGTACAAAATGCTCCACGTCTGTCAACTAAAAATGCAAAAAGTTCTTTTGTTTTCGCGTATTTGAATCGAACGTCTTTGCCACCGATAGAAACGGAAAAATTGCCAAAAGTTATGATTCTAACGGGTTGCAAACTTTTTATCGGAACGGCGTAGCGCAAATCGCTAACTTCCTGAATGATTTTTTCTTTTGTGATTGGTTTTAAAATGTAGCCCGAAGCGTGCAATTCCATCGCACTTCGGGCGTATTGTGTATAGCCCGTTACAAAAATAATATTGACATTTGGGTGGTATTTTTTAATCACACAAGCAAGCGAAATCCCGCTCGAATCTCCAAGCGAAATATCCAAAAAAGCAATATCAATCGGTGAAGTCTTCGCAAACTGAATAACATCGTCGCTGCATTTGAAAGAATGAACTTGCGAATTAGGAATTGCCTGCAAAATCGCTGAACAAAGCCCCACTAGCGAAAGTTCCTCGTCGTCAACAGCGACAACCTGTAACCCCTCGTCCATAAAATTATGCTATAATAAAAAATTACAGATTTCTACTATTAAATTTTATGGCGATTCAATAAAGAATTTAAAAATCATTGATTCCAAAGTTGTTTAAATAATACCCCCCCCATGTATTTTTTGGAATGAAAATTTGAACTTTTGTGCCTTCGCCGATTTTAGAGTCGATTTTAATTGAACCGCCAGAAAGAATTGAAAGTCGTTCGCGGACGTTTCGAATTCCGATTTTCGTAGAATCGTTTAAAAGCGTGGAAAAATTACGAACGTCAAAGCCTTTTCCGTTGTCGCTCACAAAAACCAAATATCCTCCGTTCGTTTTTTGCGATTGAATGACGATTTTTCCCGCGTTGGAGCGCGAAGCAAAACCATGCC
>CAJOEO010000117.1:0-5920 GCA_905233535.1 uncultured Treponema sp. | reverse complement strand
GATTTTCCCAGAAAAACGCAAATTTTCAAGCGCGATGTACATTTTTACGATTTCAAGTTCGCGTTCAAAAGGAATCGAATGGTCGATTTCGATTGACATAATGTTAAGCCGAATGTAATCGGAAAGTTCAGAAAGCGCGTTGCGCCCTTTTTCCGCATCGATTCCGCAAAGAACGTAAATCGAATTTAGCGCGTTGTACAAAAAATGCGGTCGGATTTGCGAAAACGCAATTTTCGTTTGAAGATTTCGCAACTGTCCATTTTGATGATTAATCGTGTCAGATTGATTTTTTATCGTTTTTACATTTGAAAAAATCAATTCAAAAAAAACTAAAATTCCGCAAAAAATCATTGCAAAATTTGCAAGCGAATATCCGTATACAAATGTTTGGATTCCTAAAAAAACGGCAGGAATTACGCAAATCAAAAAGGTCGCCAAAAATCTAGTAAACGAAACGTTTTTTCTGCCATGAAACACTGAAAACGCACCAACGACAAGGCTCAAAACGGGAAAAAGATTCACGATTTTGTATGCGGGCAACCTGTAATATCGATTCGACGAATCAAAATCGTAAATGAACGGTTCAAAAGAATTTACAATTAACATTCCAAAAAAAATCGTGCTGAACGACAAATTTGTCCAAAATGCAGGGCTTTTTCTAAAACATTCACCGCGCGACGCGAGCGAATACGGCAAAATCGAAAAAATCGCGCACATTCCAAAGAAAAATGTAAGCGCGTTACTTAATTTTAATAAAAAAAGCGCGCTTTCTCCAGGAACTCCCCGAAAAAGCCACGCCACGCTATCTGCCAAAAATTCAAAGCCCACGATAATTGACGAAATCATCAAAAACGGTGCAGCTCTATCTTTTCCAAAATAAAGAAGAGCTAGACAAATTGTTGCTATAAAACAAAAAATCGCGCCCCAAAGCTCCATAGCGACATACATCGCTTCCTTTGTCATAATACCCTCCAACGATATTTTATCGAAAATTATAAGCGGACGGAAATATATTTTTTCGCTACAATTCGTTTTATGGAAAAATACAAGGAAGAATTCATCAATTTTATGGTCGAATGTGGGGTTTTGAAATTTGGTTCGTTTACGTTGAAAAGCGGACGGCAATCTCCATTTTTTATGAACGCGGGCGCATACGTTTCTGGAAGTCAACTTAAACGGCTCGGCGAATTTTACGCAAAGGCGATTCACGAGAATTTTGGCGACGAAATCGACGTTTTTTTTGGTCCTGCTTACAAAGGAATTCCGCTGGCGGTCGTTACAGCGGTGGCGTATTCTGAACTTTTTGGCAAAGAAATCAAATATTGTTCAGACCGAAAAGAAGAAAAAGACCACGGAGCCGACAAAGGTTCGCTTTTGGGACACAAAATCAAAGACGGCGAGCGAGTTTTGATAATCGAAGACGTTACGACGAGCGGAAAATCAATCGAAGAAACGTATCCGAAAATCAAGGCGCAAGAAACCGAAAAAGGCGGAATTAAAATCGTGGGCGAAATCGTTTCGCTCGACAGAATGGAAAAAGCTCCCGATTCTGAAAAAGCCGCACTTGAAGTGATTTCGCAAAAATACGGTTTTCCAGCCCGAGCAATCGTTTCGATGAAAGACGTAATCGAATTTCTTTACACGAACGGCGACAAAAAAATCATCACCGACGAAATCAAAAAAGAAATCGACAAATATTATGAAATCTACGGCGCAAAATTTTAGGCAAACGCATTTTGTGGGGCTTCTGCCCCCCGACGAACTTTCGCAGACGATTGAAAATTGTCGCGCGTGGACGAACGAAAAATTCGGTTGCAAATCTGGACACGCAACGCCTGTTCATATAACGATTGTGCCACCGTTCGCGCTTTCGCACGAGTTTTCGACGACGGACGTTGTGGATTGCGCAAAAGTCGCGGTTGAAAAACTTATCGCCGAGGAGAATTTTCCGTTTGTCGCAAAAGTTTGCGGTTTTGGCGCGTTTGAAGAGCGAACGATTTTTGCAAAAGTCGAACAGAGCGAAAAGTGGAATCGGCTTCGCGAAAAAATTACGGCGGAAATGCAAAAATCTTTTCCAAAAATTAAACGCGCAACAAAAGAATATCAGCCGCATTTGACCGTGGCAAACCGCGATATTCCAAACGGTGAAATCGGCAACGCGCTTGAATATTTTGCTGAATTGAATTTGGATTTTTCGTTTTGCGCGGACAACGTGGCGATTTTTACGCGCTCAAAAAACGGCATTTGGGAAATTTGCGACAAAAATGTTTTGTACGCTTCCGCCGATTAAAAATCAACGAAAAAAACGGTGGTTTTGCGAGCCTCAACCACCGTTTTTTTTAGAGAATCTTAATCAACGTTTTTTTTACAAGATTTTTGCGAATTTTCGTTCTAAATCTTTGATTAGTTTGTATTCAAAAGAATCGACGAGCGCGATGTAACTCGCTTCGATTACGTCGGAGGCGACTCCCATCGTTGCCCACCTGCCCAAACCGTCGCTCGATTCGATTAAAACGCGAACTCGGCTGGCGGTCGCGCTTTTTCCGTCAAGAACGCGAACTTTGTAATCCGTCAATTTGATTTGGCTCACCGACGGGTAAAATTCCACGAGTGCTTTTCTGAGCGCGATGTCTAGCGCGTTTACAGGTCCGTCGCCCTCGCCCGCCGTAATCACGGCGTTTCCTTCAACGTCAAGTTTGACTTGCGCAAACGCGCTTTGGTCGTCGGCAAACCGCGGAAATTCGCCACTCGTTTTGTAATAATGTAAATTGAAAAACGGTTGATATTTTCCAATCGATTTTCTCACCAAAATTTCAAAACTTGCGTCCGCGCCTTCAAATTGGTAGCCGTCATGCTCCAAATCTTTTACGCGCTTTACGATTTCTTGAACGACGGGACTCGATTTTGTAATCGTTTTGTCGAATTTCTGAACTTTTTCGATAATCATGCTTCGTCCCGCGACTTCGCTCATCAAAAAAACGCGCTCGTTTCCGACGCTTTCGGGCGTAATGTGTTCGTAGGCAAACGGATTTTTGATTACCGCGTCGATGTGCATTCCCGCTTTGTGCGCAAACGCGCTCGAACCGACAAACGGCATTCCAGGATTCAGCGCGATGTTCGTAATTTCTGCAACGCGCTTGCAAATCGGCGTTAGATTTTTAAGATTTTCTTCAGGAATGCACGAATATCCCGATTTTAATTGCAAATCCGCGATAATCGTTGAAAGATTCGCGTTTCCAGTCCGCTCGCCAAATCCCAAAAGAACGCCTTGAACGTGCGTCGCGCCCGCTTCCACGGCGAGCAGAGAATTTGCAACTGCGCACCCAGAATCGTTGTGCGTGTGGATTCCGATTGAAACGCCCGCAAACTTTTCGACGACGTTTTTTGTGGCGTTAAAACATTCAAGCGGCATCGCGCCGCCTTTTGTTTCGCACAAAACAAGGCAATCCGCGCCACCGTTTTTTGCCGCCTCCAGCGATTTTATGGCGTAGTCTGCGTTTTCGTGAAATCCCGTAAAAAAATGTTCCGCGTCAAAAATGACTTTTTTGCCTTTTTCTTTCAAATACGCCACCGTGTCCGAAATCATTTCGAGATTTTCTTCGAGCGTGGCGTGGAGAATTTCCGTAACTTGAAAATCCCAAGTTTTTCCGAAAATGCAAACCACGTCGGTTTCCGCCGAAAGCAAACTTTGAAGATTCGCGTCCTCGGCACACGAAACGTCTTTTCGTCGCGTTGAACCAAACGCAACGAGTTTTGAATTTTGTAGACGAAGTTTTTTCGCCTCTTGGAAAAATTCCATGTCTTTTGGATTTGAGCCAGGATTTCCCGCTTCGATGAACGAAACACCCAATTCATCGAGAGAACGCACGATGTTCAATTTGTCTTGCACGGAATACGAAATTCCCTCGCCCTGCGCTCCGTCGCGAAGTGTCGAATCAAAAATCTGTATTTTTTTCATAATTTCCTCTTAAAAAAAATCCCCGCCGTTTCCGACAGGGAAATTTATGATTTTTTGCGCGTTTACACCGTAAACAAGTCGATTTGCGAACCGATTTTGTCGATTGCATTCTTAACTTGCCCAGCAATATCGCTGAGAAGTGAACCCGTTTCGTTGATTTTTTGCGCACCAACTTCCATTTCGTCCATGCTTGTGTTCATCGCGCTTGTGGAATCGTGCAAAACCTGCATTTCGCGCACGATTGCCTCGCTTTGACCAGCCATTTCTTTTGAAGATTTGTGGACTTCCACCGTACTGTCGTTCATGTTGCGGAGCGCGTCTGTAATTTGGCGAGAACCCGCGTTCTGCTCTTCCATTGCCGCTTTGATTTGAAGAACGAGTTGGTCGGTTTCCTTGATTTGCGAGGAAACAGCCGCAAGAGCGTTCGACGATTCATTTGACGAGGAAACGACTTTCATAATCGACTCGCGGATTTTCGTCTGCAACGACCGCGAATCCTTTTCCTGCCTCGCCCGCGTGCGCCGCTTCGATTGCCGCGTTCATAGCAAGAAGGTTCGTCTGCTCTGCAATCGCGCTAATCGCCGTGTTCGCTTCTTGAAGCATTTGCGATTGGCTTTCGATTTGCTGGATTCGGTCGTTCACGTCTTGCTGCTTTCTAAATCCAGTTTCTGCGTTTGCCTGCAACGACTCAAACGAATCGCTCATCTTGTCTACGCTCTTGTTTACCGACGTGATGTTTCCAATCATTTGTTCAACCGCCGCGCTCGCCTGCGTTACGCTTGCACTTTGATTTTCAATCATATCGTCGAGAGTCGTAATTCCATTTGAAATATTTTCAACGCTCGCAGACGAACTTTCAACACTCGAATTTTGCGAACGGATTTGCGAATGGACGCTTTCGATATTTGCAATAATTTGCGTAATCGCGCTAGAAGTTTCTTGCGTACTTTCCGCCATAGACGAACCGCTTGAAGTGAGTTCGTTTTTGCTTTCTTTTACAGAACGCACGATTTCTTGCAATTTGTCCATAAACAAATCGAAATAAATGATAAGGTCGCCGATTTCGTCGCGAATGTAAAGTTTACATCGTTTTGTAAGGTCTGCCTCGCCTGTAGACAAATCTTTGAGGAAGTTCGTAACGTTGTAAATTCGCCACATAAGCCAACTGATAAAGCGATAGCCAATGAAACTCAAAATAATAATTATAATCGCCCCAAGAGGAATAACGTATTTCAGCGTGTTCATGCGGATTTGATTGACGATTTCAAAACTCTTTGCCACAAAAAATATTCCAACAACCGTTCCGTCTTCATCTTTTAACGGCGCGTAAGAAGAATGATATTTATGCCCTCGGATTTTGTTCGTACCTGTAAAAATGCCGCCACCGCGAAGAACAACTTGTTCAATTTCTGGATTGTTGAGGCGACTTCCTTTTTCAACGCCTTCAAGAGTTGTGCTAATTCGTATGTCGTTTTTGAAAACCGTACATTCAACGTCGTAGCCCGATTTCATCAAATTCACAAAGTCGCCAGTCGCCATGTCGTAAACACAAATCACCGCACCAACAATCTGACCTTCAGAGCGAACAGGCGCGGCGTAGCACATTGCAAAGTCGATGTTTCCAACTTGTTCGTAGTGCATTTGCCCATTTCCGCGCAGCGCGCCAGCAACGGCTTTCACCGACGAAAGATTCGTTCCCGCGCCCAAATTCCAGCCACCGCCAGGAAGAACAACGCCACTTGAACTTAATATTGCCATCGCTTCAAAATCGCAATCATTTTGCATTTCAGTCATGATTTTTTGAATCGTGCCAGAATCATTTTCAACAATCGCAGTCGCAACATCAGCTCGCGACGCTGTTGTAAGTGCCAAAGATTTTAACGTTACGCTCCAATACAAGAACCCGCTCCAAACCTTGCGCCGTATGTACAAGACCTTTTTCCGTATAAACCGAAAGACCGT
>CAJOEO010000116.1 GCA_905233535.1 uncultured Treponema sp. | reverse complement strand
TTTCCTCGTCCTCTGCGAGTTTTTTAGCGCGTTCTTCTTCGAGTTGCGCCATCGCGTCTGCGTCCGCGCGTCTGCGATTGTCCTCCGCGATATACGCGGCAAGTTCTGCCTTTTTCTTTTCCTCGTCTTCGGCGAGTTTTTTCGCGCGCTCTTCTTCAAGTTGCGCCATCGCCTCTGCGTCCGCGCGTCGTCGATTGTCCTCCGCGATGTAAGCGGCGAGTTCGGCCTTTTTCTTTTCCTCGTCCTCTGCGAGTTTTTTCGCGCGTTCTTCTTCGAGTTGAGCCATCGCCTCTGCGTCCGCGCGTCTGCGATTGTCCTCCGCGATGTAAGCGGCGAGTTCGGCTTTTTTCTTTTCTTCGTCTTCGGCGAGTTTTTTCGCGCGCTCTTCTTCAAGTTGAGCCATCGCCTCCGCGTCCGCGCGTCTGCGGTTGTCCTCCGCGATATACGCGGCGAGTTCGGCCTTTTTCTTTTCCTCGTCTTCGGCGAGTTTTTTCGCGCGTGTCCTCCGCGATATACGCGGCGAGTTCAGCTTTTTTCTTTTCCTCGTCCTCGGCGATTTTTTTCGCGCGTTCTTCTTCGGCGCGAGTTTTTTCCTCAAAAGTCGTCTGCGCATTTTCTAGCGTCTGCTCGATTTTTTGCGCAAGCGATTTTGTGGACTCCTCGATTTGCGCCGTTTTTGCCTCAAAATCTTCGTTGCTTGCATTTCGCAATTCGGAAAGTTGAGCCACAAAATTCGCGTTCGCTTTGTCAAATTCCGCGCTGATTTTTTCAAAAAGTTCTTTCTTTTCTGAATCGTCCACGCCGAATTGCGCAGAAAGTGCGTTCAGTTTTTCTTCACATTCGGCTTTGATTTGTCCAAGTTTTTGTTCCGTGCGCTCGGCAATTTCAAGTTCCGCCTCTCGCCGTTTTTCTTCCGCTTCCTCTTCGTCGATTCGTTTCGATTCTTCGTCGATTTCGACTTTTTCTTCGACTTTTTCTTCGACTTTTTCTTCGACTTTTTCTTTAGCGATTTCGATTTTCTCTTCAGTCGATTCTTTTGGAGCGAGTTTTTGTTCCAAATCGGTAAGTCGTTCCGCGATGTTTGATGAAAGCGCGTTTAGACGCGACAAAAATTTTTTCAGCAAATGTTCTGCGAGCGGGCGCGTTTCGCCTTGAAACTGCGTTACGCTGTCGGAAATCACGGACGAAACCGACAAAATGCGCTCGCCAAAATTGGCACGCGCCTCAATGACTTCTTTTCGCGCCTGCGCTTTTTCGTCCGCGTTTTCGCTATTCACGGCAAACGAAACGGAATCCACAACAAAATCCGCGTCCACGTTTAAAGTCGCGATTTTTTGTTCAAAATCCGCACAAAGCGCGTCCAATCGTTCAATGTCGCCAGATTGTTTTTCATACAATTCGTCTTCCGCCGATTGCATTTCGCGCGTTGGTTTTATTTCAACTTCTTTCTCTTTTATGGAAGGAGATGTTTGTTTTATCGGCGGATTTTCTTCTTGCGCGATTGTAAGTTGGAGCGGTAAGCCTTTTTTTAGAACGGTTTGTCGCAGAAACATTGACACTGCCGCGTCGAGCGAAATCCCAAGTTGGTCGAATATATTTGTAGCGTCGCCGACTAGATTTTCGTCGGACCTGAACCTAAATGACTTTAATGACTTTGCCATTCTAAAATTATAGCAGAAAATTCGCGGAATTTGGCGAGAACGTAAAAAAATCTGAACGTGTGCCACCGTTTAATCGACAAAAAAACGAGCCGTTCGGCTCGTCTTTTTAATTCAATCTAATTAACAATCAGAATCGTAAAATCGTATTCTTCTGCGCGTTTCGTTTTTTCTAAAAAATGGAACGTGCGTCAAATGAAAGCAGCCACAATATTTGCAATAATAACTTCGTCGCGGTAATGTTTTATTTCGACCTAGATTATCACCATTCAAATGTCTTTCTCTTTGGTTTTTAATTTCTCCCGCTTCCCGCTTGGAATAACAGATTTTTCCAGTAATTTCGCATTCGTTTCTTACTATATTTTTTACAAGTCTTATTGGCAAAAAGTTAAATTTTTTCTTAGCGTTCATTTTTTCCTCCAAAATTTTTCGATTTTTGAAAATTCGTTTTCTTATTTTGAAAAACAAAGGGCAGAACGCCCCTTGTTTTTTCGATTTTACGCGCCGAAATACGCGAGCGCGTTGCCGAACGAAATGTCTTTGACGATTTTTGTAATCATTTTTTCGTCGTTCGGATATTCGCCGTTTTCAACCCAAGTTCCGATGATGTTGCAAAGAATTCTGCGGAAATATTCGTGGCGCGAATACGAAAGGAACGAGCGCGAATCGGTGAGCATTCCAACGAACGCAGGAATCATTCCGAGGTTGCCCAAAACTTTGATTTGCTGCTCCATTCCGTCTTTGTGGTCGCAGAACCACCAGCCCGACCCCATCTGGATTTTGCCTTTGATTCCGCCACCCTGGAAACAGCCCATAATCGTGCCGATTGAATAGTAGTCTTTTGGATTGAGCGTGTAGAGAATCGTTTTTGGCGTGCCACCCGCCGCTTCGATTAGCGAAAGAAGTCCCGCAAGATTTTCCGCCATCGGTTTGTCGTGGCTTCCGTCGAATCCCGTGTCAGGTCCGAGTTTTTTGAACATCGCCTTGTTGTTGTCGCGAATCGCGTTCATGTGCCACTGCTGCACGATTCCGCGCTCCGCGTAAGCGCGTCCGAGAGCCACGAGAACCTTTGTTTTGTAGGCTTCCGCTTCCGCTTCCGAGATGACTTCGCCGTTCAACGCGCGCGAAACTACTGCGTCGATGTTCGCATCCGTGTCGACCTTGCACGGCGGATATTCAAGCGCGTGGTCGCTTGCTTTGCAGCCGTTTTCGATGAAGAAATCTAGTCGTTTGATAAGTGCTTTAATCACATCGTCTGAAGTTTTGATTTCGATTCCAGAAACTTCGGAAAGTTTTTTGATGTAATCTTTGTAAGTCGGAAGATTGATGTTGATTGCTTTGTCGGGGCGGTACGACGGGCGCACTTTCGTTTCGATTTTGCCGATTGGAGCCGTTCCCGCGGCAATCGCCTTATGATATTCGAGCGAATCAATCGGGTCGTCGGTCGTCCCAACCGCGTAAACGTGGAAATTTTTGAAGATTCCTTTCACGCTCAAATCTTCTGTTTGAAGAAGTGCGTTCGCTTTTTCCCAAATGCGCGGCGCGGATTCCACAGTGAGCGGCTCGTAAATGCCGAAATATCGCTGAAGTTCAAGGTGCGTCCAATGATAAAGCGGGTTTCCGATGAGGTGCTCGATTGTCTCAGCCCACTTGAGGAACTTCTCGTAGTCAGGCTTGTCGCCTGTGATGTAGTCCTCTGTGATTCCGTAGGTTCTCATCTGTCGCCATTTATAGTGGTCGCCGCCGAGCCAGATTTCTGTGAGATTTTTGAACTGTTTGTTGTTTGCAATCTGTTCAGGCGGAAGGTGGCAATGGTAGTCCCAAAGCGGCTCGTCTTTGCAGGCTGCAAACAATTTTTGCGCAGTCGGCGTGTCGAGAAGAAAATTCTCGTCCATAAATTTTTTCATACGATTCTCCAAAAAAAGATTTTTTCGCAAAAAACGCGAAAAGCATTTTTCATTCTACCACGATTTGTGCAAAAACGCTGAGATTTTTTGTTCAATCGTCAAAAAAAATTTATGGTGTAATTGCGTATAAAATTTATTTTTTTGCGCAATCGGCACAAAGTCCGTGAAAAACCGTGCGCAGTGGATTCAATTTAAAGCCGTGCGACGAAAGCAAATGCGCGGCAATTTGCGAAAGTTCCGAACATTCAAGGTGGAGCAGTCTGCCGCATTGTTCGCATTTTAAGTGAAAATGCTCTTCGTTTGTGCAGTTTTCACCTGTAAACTCAAAACACGCCGCGCCACCCGCGCCTGTTTCGTATTTTGCGACAGTGCCTTGCGCTACAAGACGTTCAAGATGTCGATAAATCGTAGCAATTCCTACAGGAAAACCCGCTTCCGCTAAGTGAATTCTCACATCTTCTACTGTAAAATGTTTTCCTTTTAGATTTTCTATGAATTTTAGAATGGTATCTCTTTGTTGTGTATGATATTGCATTATGTTTTCCTACTTTTGCATTAGATTTACTCAAACCACCAAGAAGAAACTGGACGAATCTTTTTTTTGTCGAGTACGGCGCAAGCGTCTTCGTAGCCTTGTCGAATCAAAAGTTCGATTCGCTCTTTTGAAAAATTCGCCGTTCCGTCCAAAAGTCCGCCGAGGTCGATTGTTGGGATAATTTCCAAAAGTTCAAGCGATTCGTGGTCAATCGCGCGGATTCGCCGTTCGGGTTTCTGTTCCAAATAAACGATTACGACTTTTTTCACTTCGGGACACGCTTCTTCGATGGGGTATATTGGAACGTTGTCGCCGCCCATTTTTTCGTTTCCGCCGTCAGAATGAAGATGTCCGTCGGAAAGTTTTACGGGGTCGGTCAAAATCGGAAACGCGCTCGTCGCAAGAAGAAGTTTTTTGATTTCGTCGTCGTCTTCTAAGTTTAGTAGAAATCTGTGTGCATAAAATCCAGGCGTTGCCGTAAAAAGTTTGAAAATTGGCAATCGGCTTCGCACCGTTGTAACAAAAATCGCGGGCGATTCGATTAAACGGATTTTTGAAACGTCGATTTTTTCGATGACTTTTAAAAGTCCATTTTGCGAAATCAGCGCGTCGTCTTTTGTTAAATTGCGCGGAACTTCGTCCGTCCACAATTTTTCTGCCGTTTCAATCGGCACGCACGCAAACAACGCCGCATTCAACGCGCCCACGCTTGAACCAGAAATCGCCGTGATTTTTTGCGCCACGCCGCGTTCGCAAAGTGCGCGCCAAACTCCAACTTGGTACGCGCCTTTTCCGCCGCCGCCTGAAAAAACCGCGCCGAACGCTTCGGATTTTGCAGAAAATGGAAGAAAAACGAAAATCGCCAAAACGAAAAA
>CAJOEO010000115.1:4511-6023 GCA_905233535.1 uncultured Treponema sp. | reverse complement strand
CAAAGCACAAATTCGTGGAAATGTCGAACGTTTCTGTTGTAAACGAAATGGTGCAGATGATTGTGGCGCAACGCGCTTACGAGTTTGATTCAAAAGCGATTCAGACTTCCGATTCAATGCTGTCAACCGCTGTGAATCTAAAACGATAACTTTTTTTAAAAACCAAAAATCTTCCCGCGTTTTTCGCGGGATTTTTTTTTCTTCAAGGCTTTACGTTTTCGCTATATTTTTCTGAATAAATGTCGTATACTCTTTTTCGTTTTGCAAAGACCTTTTGGCTTTGACTTAACGGCTAGATTTTCTAGCAAAAAATCATTTTTTTAGACTTGATTCTTCAAGAAAAAGGACAGGTACTTTATGACGACTCTCGATTTTTCTGCACGAAAACGCGACGGCAAAAAAATTTCGATGATTACTTGCTACGATTCGACTTTTGCAAAAATCATCGACAAAACACAAATCGACACGATTTTAATTGGCGACAGTTGTTCAATGGTTATGCACGGCGAATCTACGACGATTCCCGCCACAATCGATTGGCTTTGCGAACACACTCGTTCGGTTCGTAACGGAACTCAAAAATTCATTCTTGCGGATATGCCGTTTCTTTCGACGCGACGCGGAAAAGATTTTGCAACAGAATGCGCAGGAAAACTTTTGCAAGCGGGAGCGAATGCCGTAAAAATCGAAGGCGTTTTTGGACAAGAAGACGTTTTACGACACCTAGTTTTGTCTGGAATTCCCGTTATGGCGCATTTGGGTTTGACTCCGCAGTTTTACCAAGCGTTTGGCGGACACAAAATGCAAGGAAAAACCGAAGAAGCGGCGAACAAAATCAAAGAAGAAGCAAAAATCGCGCAAGAAATCGGCTGTTTTTCCGTTTTGCTTGAATGTGTGCCGAGCGCGCTTGCCTCTCAAATCACGCAGTCGCTAGACGTTGCAACGATTGGAATTGGCGCGGGCGCAGGTTGCGACGGTCAAGTTCTCGTTTTGCAAGATATGCTTGGAATGAGCGGCTTTAAGCCAAAATTCGTAAAACAATATTTGGACGGACTTTCGCTAATCACGGACGCGCTAAATTGCTACGCTTCGGAAGTTTCGACGGGCGCATTTCCGTCTGCCGAATTCATTTCAAAATAAGGAAAGAAAAATGAAAATCATAAGAACGGTAAAAGAATTCAAAGATTTGAGAAAAACTTTCGACGGAAAGAAAATCGGATTTGTGCCAACGATGGGCGGACTTCACGCGGGACATCGCTCGCTTATGGAAAAAAATCGCGCGGAAAACGACGTTAGCGTGGCGAGCGTTTATTTAAATCCAACGCAATTCAACGACAAAAAAGATTTGGAAACGTATCCCGCAAATTTTGACGACGACGTTCGTCTTCTTGAATCGGTGGGAATCGATTTTTTGTTCGCGCCAACGTACAACGAAATGTATCCAGACGACTACAAATACAAAGTCATCGAAACGGATTTTTCGCACGAACTTTGCGGAAAAAGCCGCGAGGG
>CAJOEO010000115.1:0-4504 GCA_905233535.1 uncultured Treponema sp. | reverse complement strand
GCCCAACAAATGCGTATTTTGGCGAAAAAGATTTTCAGCAACTTGAACTTTTGCGCGGAATGATTAAAGCATTTTTCCTCGACATAAATATAGTTGGCTGTCCAATCGTTCGCGAAGAAAACGGTCTTGCAATTTCTTCACGAAACAGAAAACTCTCCGCCGAGGCAATCAAAATCGCGCCACGACTTCACGAAATAATCGCGAAAAAAGATTTGAGCATCGAAGAAAAAAAGCAGAATTTGCGCAGTGCGGGCTTCACGCTCGATTATCTTGAAGAGAAAAACGGGCGACTTTTTGTGGCGGCATTTTTGGAAGGCGTGCGCTTAATCGACAACGTGCCACTATAAACGGAGGAAAAATGATACTCACGCTCGATGTGGGAAATTCCACGGTTACGGGAGGCGTTTTTGACGGCGACAAACTCGTTTTGCAATTTCGCCAAACGACGAACAAAAATTCCACTTCCGACGAAATTGGGATTTTTTTGCGTTCGGTTTTGCGAGAAAACAGCATCGCGCCCGAAGACATTTTGGACGCGGGAATTGCGTCCGTCGTTCCGCCAATAAATTATTCGCTTTCAAGCGCGACAAAAAAATATTTCGGAATCGAACCGCTTTTCATTCAATCTGGAATCAAAACGGGATTAAAAATTCGCTACGCAAATCCGCGGGAAATCGGCGCGGATAGAATTGCGGCGGCAATCGGCGCGGTAAAACGCCACCCAAATAAAAATTTGATTGTGGTTGATATGGGAACGGCGACGACGATAGACGTTGTTACAAAAGAACGCGAATATTTGGGCGGCGCGATAATGCCAGGCTTAAAAATCTCCGTGCAGGCGTTGGCTTCGGGAACGAGCAAATTGCCGTCGGTGGAAATCGTTAAAGCAGAAAAACCGTGCGGACAATCCACAATCGAGGCGATTCAATCGGGAATCTATTTTGGAAACGCGGGGGCTGTGCGCGAATTTACTCGTCAATACGAGCGAAAGATTTTTGAAGGCGCAAAACCGTTCGTGATTGCGACGGGCGGTTTTGCACGAACTTTTGAGGATTTTTCGCTTTTTGACGAAATCGTGCCAGAACTCGTGCTTTCGGGCGTAAAAATCGCGCTTGAATTGAATCGTTAAAAATTGAAAAGGAGTATTATTGTGGCTGAAAAAGAAAGAGCCAAAAATAATAGGACAATCAATCTTCGCGATGACGAAATTTCTAATTTGAAAAAAAAACTTCTAACAAAAGAAAATATTTCTGGTAAAAACATTGAGAACAAAATACTCAACGGCGATATGCTTGAAATGCTAAAATACATTCCTGACTGTTCGGCGGATTTAATCATCATAGACCCTCCGTATAATCTTTCCAAAAATTTCGGCGGATTAAAATTCAATGCGCGCTCTGCTGACAGTTATGATGAGTATTTGTCGTCGTGGTTTCCAACTGTGTGCGCAAAGTTAAAACCAAATGGAAGCCTTTATATGTGCGGAGATTGGAAATGCACATCGTCATTACAACGGACGATTGAAAAGGAATTAACGATTCTCAACCGCATAACGTGGCAAAGAGAAAAAGGGCGCGGTGCGAAATCGAATTGGAAAAATGGAATGGAAGATATTTGGTTTGCGGTAAAAAATCCGAATGATTATTATTTCAATGTAGACGCAGTGATGATGAAACGCCGCGTGCTTGCACCGTACAAAGTCAACGGCAAGCCGAAAGACTGGCAAGAAAGCGAGAATGGCAATTTTCGCTTGACATATCCAAGTAATTTTTGGGACGACATATCGATTCCGTTTTGGTCTATGAGCGAAAACACCGACCACCCCACGCAAAAGGCAGAAAAACTATATGCAAAGTTGATTCTTGCTTCGAGCAAAGAAGGCGATTTTGTGTTTGACCCGTTTTTGGGGAGCGGAACGGCGAGTGTTGTTGCAAAAAAACTCGGTCGCAAATATTGCGGCATTGAAATCAACGAAGAATATTGTTTGTGGGCAGAAAAGCGTCTTGAAATAGCAGATGTAGACAAGACGATTCAAGGCTATGCGGACGGCGTTTTTTGGGAACGAAATTCTCTTACTGAGCAGAGTAAGCAGTCAAATAAAATCTAAAAATCTTAGGAGAAAAAAATGCAAATCGAAATGCTAAAATCAAAACTTCATCGGGCAACCGTTACAGACGCAAAGTTGGATTACGAAGGCTCGATTTCGATTGACAAAAAATTGATTTGTGCGGCGCAAATGCGCGAATATCAAAAAGTCGAAATCTACAACGTTACAAACGGCGCACGATTTTCGACATATATAATAGAAGGAAACGACGGAGAAATCTGTTTGAATGGCGCGGCGGCGCGAATGGCGCAAAAAGGCGACAAAATCATAATTGCGACTTACGCTTGGATTGACGAAAAAGAAGCGGAAAATTGGCTTCCGAACGTTGTTCTTTTGGGCGACGGAAACGAAATCAAAAAAAGCGGAATGCAAAAAATCAAAAATGAAAAATTCCAAAATACGTTGTAAAATTAGCGAATGAATCAATTTTTTGGAATCGTTTTGAATGGAAGCAACAACGTGTTTGAAGTCGAGTGCGAAAACGACGGCGAAAAACACGTTCGTTTTTGTACGCTAAAAAGCAAACGGCTAAAAACCGAAACGCGCTACTATAATCCGCTTGCCCCTGGCGACCGCGTGGAAATCGAAGCGGACGACGACGAAGACGACAAAGGTCGAATCGTGTCGCTTTGTCCACGAAAAAACGAATTTGCAAGATGGAACGTCAAAGGTCGAGCCCCGCAACTTCTTGCAACAAATCTTGACAACGTGATTCTTGTAACAACTCCAGCAGAACCGCCGTTTAGACCAAAATTCATCGACAGAGAATTGGCGCAGGCGGAAAAAGCGAATCTTCCCGTGGCGATTCTTGCAAACAAATACGATTTGGCGGAAGCGCAAAGCGAAGAATTTCAAGAGCGACTTTCAATTTGGGAAAAACTCGGCTATCGCGTTTTGCGCGTTTCTGCAAAAACTGGCGAAGGTCTTGAAGAACTAGCGGATTTTATTACGGGAAAATTGAGCGCGCTTGTTGGACAATCTGGAATCGGAAAATCTTCGCTCGTAAATGTTTTGGATAATTCATGCGTCTTAAAAACGGGCAGTCTTTCAAAAAAATACGGCAAAGGTTCGCACACCACAACAAAAGGAAGTTTGATTCATCTTAGATTGAACGAATCGATTGTGGGCGGAATGCGCAACGTTTTTGCCGACATAATCGACACGCCAGGCGTTCGGCGTTTTTGCCTAAACGACATCGCCTCCGACGACCTCGCGCTTTATTTTAGAGAATTGCGCCCGCTCGTTGGAAAATGCCGATTTGGAATGAGTTGTCGCCACGAAGACGAAGACGGCTGTGCGATTTTGGAAGCCGTCCAAAACGGAATCGTCAGCAAAGAACGCTTTGAAAGTTGGCGAAGAATCAAAGAAGAAATCCGCACGGGTTCTTGGGAAGATTAGCAAACGAATCAACAAAAACAAAAACGGAGATTGAATCAAATCTCCGTTTTTGTTCAAATTCACATTATGGAAGAAAAAATCAAAATAAACGAAAAAACGCTTGAACAACTTGCATTTTTTCGCGTGTGCGACGAAATTGCAAAAAAATGCGCAAGCGAAGAAGGAAAATCCGCCGTTTTGTCGCGGATTCCAATTGTTGACGACGAAAAAATCGAATTGCGAAAAAAAATCTGCGAAGAATGGACAAAAATTCTCTCGTCAAAAAACGCATTTTGCGTGCCGTCTTGGATTTTTGCAAAAGATTGCGTAAATCTTTTGGGCGTACAAGGTTCGGCATTGACGGAAAAACAAGCGTTCGCGCTGCTTTCGTTTTGCAAATCCTGCCTTTTTGTTTTTGGCGAAGTGCGACAATGTTCACTAGATACCCCACTTTCCTTTATTTCTGACGTGCTTTCTCGCCTGCCCTACGACAAAATCGAGCGCGTAAAAAAAGAAATCGCGTTTGTAATCGGCGACGACGGAATTATGAAAGATTTGCCGCAAATCCGCGAGATTCGGCGAAAAATCGCGTCAATTCGGGCGGAAATTTCAAGCGCGATGAAAAAATACACGGCAGACCCCAAAATGAATCAGATTCTCGAAACAAACGTACCCGTTTTTCGTGCAGAACGCCAAGTTCTTGCGGTGAAATCGAATCAGCGTCTGCACGTTCCAGGAATCGTTCAGGAAGTTTCTGCAAGCGGGCAAACCGTTTACATTGAACCCGAAGAAGTTGTACGAAAAAACAACGAACTTGCCGTGGAGGAATTTCATCTTTTGGAAGAAACGCGGAAAATTCTTTTGGAACTTTGCGACAAAATCCGCGAAGATGCGGGCGAAATCAAAAACGCGATTTTTGAAATGGCGGAACTGGACGCTTGTTGCGCCGCGGCAAAATGGGGAATTGCAAACAACGCGGTTTTGGCAGAAAACGCAAAAAATAATCCGCCGCGCATTTTG
>CAJOEO010000114.1 GCA_905233535.1 uncultured Treponema sp. | reverse complement strand
GAATCTAATTCAAACACAAAAACAATCGCTTGGCTTTTGCAAAACGGCGCAAATCGGAATTTCGTTTCCGCGGGCGGAATGACCGCCTTCGATTTTGCTTCAAAAAACAGCAAACTTCCACGCGACGACGTTTTTTGGTCGCTTGCAATTCAAAAAAAGGAGGAAAAATGAGAATCACAGGCGGAAAATTAAAAGGTCGTATAGTAAACTGTCCAGACGGAATAATTCGTCCCGCGATGGACAGAATGCGAGAATCCGTTTTTGCGATTTTGGGCGACCTTTCGGGAAAATCTTGGCTTGACCTTTTTTCTGGCAGCGGAACGATTGCAATCGAAGCGGTTTCGCGCGGAGCGTCGAGCGTTCAACTTTGCGAAAAAGACAAATTAAAAACGAAACAGATTTTGCAAAACGTTTCGATGACGGAAAAAGAATGTGGCGTAAAAATCGCGTGTCATTTTGTTTCCGTGGAACTTTTTTTAAAGCGTTGTCGCGATAAATTCGACTACATTTTTTTAGACCCGCCGTTTCCGTACAAATTTCGCGCGCAACTTCTACAAACGATTAGTGAACGAAAACTTTTGAATCCGAACGGCACGGTTTTGATTCACTATCCGTCGGAAGACGCACTTTTAGACGAAATCGATTCGTTAATTTTAAGCGATAAACGAATTTACGGGCGGTCAATCGTGAACTTCTACAAAGAAAAAGAACCTTAAAATACCTATAAAAAACTTGACAAGAAAACGAGGTATGCTATTCTAAGGAAAGTGAGGCTAAAATTTGAAGAGCGAAGACGTAAAAAAAACAATCGAAGCGCATGAAATTCCAAACGGTTTCATAAAAGTTACAGAAAAACCAATCGGCACTCTCTCTTCAGAACAAAAAGTCGCATTGAATCGCAAAGGAAACATTTTGTTTAATCAAGGAAAAATCGAAGATGCGCTTCGCATTTTTGTTACGACGGGATATTCCGACGGATTAACCCGCGTTGGCGATTGGTACAAAAACAAAAATCAGGAATTGCTTGCGCTGAAATATTACGTTCTTGCGCATAATCAAAAAAAATCACAAGCGATTTACGAAAAAATTTCAAAATTGCTTTCCGCTCTCATTGACTAAAAAAATCACATTTAAAAAATCGAATAAGGAGTACAAAAAAATTGAGCGACATCTATTTTTCAGAAATCGAACTTCCGCAACCAGAAGGATTTTCTGCGGGCGGAAAATCAAATTCGGAAATCTCTGAACTTTCAAAACAAGGTTACCAACTTTTGAAAGAAAATCGAATAGACGCTTCAAAAGAGGCGTTTTCAAAAATTCTAAAAATCGAAGAAAACAACAATTACGCGCTTGTGGGGCTTGGCGATTGCGCCCGAAAACAAAGCAAATTCGCCGAAGCGATAGACAACTATTCAAAGTGTCTTTTGTTTCACCCTGGAAACAATTACGCGCTTTTTGGGCTTGCCGATTGTTACAAAGCGTTGGGACGATACGAAAAAGCGATTGAAATTTGGGAGCAGTACCTTGTTCACGACGATAGAAATATCACCGTTTTGACGCGCGTCGCAGACGCTTACAGAAAAACGCATGATTTCAAAAAATCCAAAGAACTTTACAGGCGTGTTCTTGACATGGAAAGCGATAACGCTTACGCGCTAATCGGTTTGGGGCATTTGCATTACGATTTTAAGGAATACAAAGACGCGCTTTTTTATTGGACGCAAATGCTAGAACAGCACGCTGACGAAGCGGACATTCGCGTTTTGACGAGTATCGGAAACTGCCACAGAAAACTTCGCACGTTTGACAAGGGCGTGGATTATTTTAAGCGCGCTCTCGAAATCGACCCTAAGAATTTTTACGCGCTTTTTGGACTTGCCGACTGCTACCGAGGCATGAATCAGCAATTTCGTTCAATCGAATATTGGAATCGAATTCTTGAAATCGACCCGAAAAACAAAGTCATTCTTACACGCGCAGGCGATGCGTATCGCAATACAGGAGATTATAAAACCGCAACAGAATATTATAACAAAGCAATGGATATTGACTTTGACATATACGCGGCTTTAGGTCTTGCTCTAATTTGCAAAGGTGAAGGAAAATACGACGAAGCCGTTGAAAGATTGCGTAAACTCATAAACGGCGACCCAAAAAATTTTCGACTTTATATTGACCTTGCGGATTGTTTTGTTCGAATGGGGCAGAAAGAAAAAGGCGTGGACGTTTTGCGTTCGTTCTTAAAACAAGGTGTCAAAAGTCAAGCGATTTCTGAAATGCTTGCAAAATTGGAGAAAGAAAAATGAGTGAATCCGCCGACGAACCAAAAATCCCGTTGGCAGGGCTTTTGGAAAACGAAATTGCGTCTACACTCGCGCTTTCGCCCTCTTTTCGAGCAAGGCAGATTTTTGAATGGATTGGAAAAGGCGCGGAAACTTTTGATGAAATGACAAATCTTCCGTCAGAGTTAAGAGAGAATTTGAAAAAAAAGGCAACTCTCAGAAGTTCAAAAATCTCAAAAGTTTTAACCGACAGCGACGGCACGATAAAATTGCAAATCACGCTTTGCGATTCTCGCGCCGTGGAAACCGTGCTTTTGACTGACCGCGACGGAAGAAAAACCGCTTGCGTTTCAAGTCAAGTCGGTTGCGCAATGAAATGCGCGTTTTGTCAAACAGGAAAACTCGGGTTTGCACGGAATTTGACGGCAGGCGAAATTGTCGAGCAGTTTTTATTTTTGGAAAAACATTCTGGCAAACTTGACAACATCGTTTTTATGGGAATGGGCGAACCACTTTTGAATCTTGACGCGGTGCGAAAAGCGATTGCGATTTTGACAAATTCAAAAGGACGCGCGCTTTCTGCGCGAAGAATCACGATTTCTACGAGCGGAATCGTGTCGGGAATCCGCGACCTTGCGGACAACGGTCCTGCCGTGCGACTTGCAGTGTCGCTTACAACCGCCGACGCTTCGCTTCGCGAAAACCTTATGCCTGTATCGTTGACAAATCCACTTTCAGAATTGAGAAATGCAATCGAGTATTTTTCTCAAAAAACGGGGAAGCGAGTTACGCTCGAAGCCGCGCTTTTGGGAAAAACGAACACGGGCGAAGAATCTGCAAGGAATTTCATAAAATTTGCAAAAGGACTTTCCGTTCATGCAAATCTGATTCCGTGGATTTTGCGAACCAACGACAATGGAATGTCAAGCGTTTTTGCAAAAATTGGTCAACGCGGGCGTAAACGCGACACTTCGCACGCGACGCGGACGCGAAATCGGAGGCGCGTGCGGACAACTTGGAAAAACGTTAGTCGGCAAAATCTAAGTTAATCTTTAGAAGTGATTTAGATTTTTATTGAATTATCGGCTTTCCCGATGTATACTACTTTTATCATTCAAAAATGGAGATAATTTATGGAAAAAAAAATATACATTGACGGAATGTTCGATGCGGACACTGCGGCAAAAGTTCAAGCGACCGTGTCTGCGGTTTCTGGAGTTGTAAAATGCGTTGCAGACCCGAATAAATCTCAAGTTTTTGTAGAATTTGACGGAGATGAAGGCGCAATAAATAAAGCAATCGAAAGTACGGGCATTAGTATTTTGGGCTAACGGAATTTAAAATGAGAATTACGGTTTTGGACGGACACGCATTAAATCCTGGAGACCTTTCTTGGAGTCCAATTTCGTCTCTGGGCGATTTTTTGGTTTTCGACCGCACTCCTCCACAACTTGTTGCTAATTTAATCGGGAATTCGGAAATTATCCTTCTCAATAAAATAAAAATCGACGAGAGCGTTCTTTCGATTTGCCCGAATCTTCGTTATATTGGCGTTCTTGCGACGGGCTATAACGTTGTAGACACAAAAGCGTGCAGAGCGCACGGAGTAACCGTAACAAATATTCCGTCCTACAGCACGGACGCGGTGGCTCAACACGTTTTTGCGTTCATTTTGAATTGGACAAATCGCGTTTCGATTCATTGCGAAGACGTAAAAAATGGGGGCTGGGTAAAAAATCCTGATTTTTGTTATTGGAAAGAACCGCTTTACGAATTGAGTGGAAAGACGCTCGGAATCTTTGGATTCGGAAATATCGGGCAGAAAGTCGCAAAAATCGCAAAAGCGTTTGGAATGAACGTAATTGCGAAAGTTCACAATGAAAAATCGTTTTTAGGCGAAGAAATCGAAAGCGTCAGCCTCGAAGAATTGTTTTCGCGTAGCGATTTTTTGTCGTTGAACGCGCCGCTCACGGACGAAACGGAAAAAATCGTAAACGAAAAAACGATTTCGCTTATGAAACACGGAGCGTATATAGTAAACACGGCGCGCGGTGGCTTGGTTGACGAAAACGCGATTCGGTTTGCGTTGGATTCTTCAAAAATCGCAGGATACGCGACGGACGTTTTGGTTCACGAACCAATGGACGCGGACAATCCGCTTCTCCGCGCGAAAAATTGCGTAATCACGCCACACATTGCGTGGGCGGCAAAAGAGACGCGCGCGCGTTTAATTGAAATTGCCGCAGGAAACATTCGCGCATTTTTGGACGGAAAGGCGCGGAATGTGGTAAATTAAATAAAGATATTTTTTTATTTCAGAGGAAAAAAATGGGAAAAACAATCGCACAAAAGATTTTTGACTCGCATTTGGTCGAAAGTCCGTTTACAGGAACTTATGTTCTAAAACTCGACCGAGTTTTTTGCCACGAAATCACAACTCCAGTCGCAATCAACGACCTTGCGGAGCGTGGCAAAGACCGTGTTTTTGACCCGACAAAAATAAAAGCGGTAATCGACCATGTTACGCCAGCAAAAGATTCAAAAACAGCAAATCAGGGAAAAATCCTTCGCGACTGGGAGCGACGCAACAACATTAAAGATTTTTTTGACATCGGCTCGAACGGCGTTTGCCACGCGATTTTTCCTGAAAAAGGCTTTGTGCGCCCAGGATTTACGGTGATTATGGGCGACAGCCACACTTGCACGCACGGCGCGTTCGGTGCGTTTGCGGCAGGAGTCGGCACGACGGATTTGGAAGTCGGAATCTTGAAAGGTGTCTGCTCGTTTAGAGAGCCGAAAACCGTAAAATTCATTTTGAATGGAAAACTCAAAGACGGCGTTTTTGCGAAAGATGTGATTCTTCATTTAATCGGAAAAATCGGCGTGAACGGCGCGACAAACTGCGTTGTGGAATTCACAGGTCCTGTCGTGGACGAAATGGGAATGGAAGAGCGAATGACGCTTTGCAATATGGCAGTTGAAGCGGGCGGCACAAGCGGAATCTGCTTTCCTGACGCAAAAACCGTGGATTATCTTTGGGAATTCATCAAAGACGAATACGAATCAAAAGAAGCCGCGCTCGCCGACTATTCAAAATGGAAAGACGACGACGACGCGAAATACGAAAAAGTCATCACGGAAGACTTGTCAAATTTGGAGCCTGTATGCACGATAAATTACAAGCCTGACCAAATCAAAAAAATCTCCGAGATGAAAGGCACAAAAGTTGACCAAGTTTACATTGGTTCATGCACAAACGGACGAATTTCCGATTTGCGCGTTGCCGCAAGCGTTCTAAAAGGACATCACCTTGCAGACGGCGTTCGCGGAATTGTCAGCCCAGCCACGCCGAAAATCTACAAAATGGCAGTTCAGGAAGGCTTGATAGACATTTTCCTCGACGCAGGATTTTGCGTAACGAATCCGACTTGCGGAGCGTGCCTCGGAATGTCAAACGGCGTTTTGGCAGAAGGCGAAGTTTGCGCGTCCACAACAAATCGCAATTTCAACGGACGAATGGGCAAAGGCGGCATGGTTCATTTGATGAGTCCTGCAAGCGCGGCTGCCACAGCGATTTCTGGAACAATAACAAATTCAATGCTTTACAAAGGATAAAAAAACACAAAAAGGAGTCTAAAATGAAAGCATTTGGCGGACCAGTTCTTTTTCTCGACCGCTCGGACATCAACACGGACGAGATTATTCCAGCGAAGTATCTGACCGAAATTTCCAAACAGGCGTTGAAGCCGTATCTTTTGGAAGATTTGAAGTTGGACGGATTCGATGCCAAGCGCGATATTCCTGGAAAGCGCGTCATAATCACGCGGGAAAATTTCGGCTGCGGCTCAAGTCGCGAACACGCTCCATGGGCGTTGGAAGTGAACGAAATCTACACCGTGATTGCACCGAATTTTGCGCGAATCTTCCGTCAAAATATGTACAACTGCGGACTTTTGGCGTTGGATATGTCCAAAAAAGACATCGAAGATATGTTCCGTTCGTTCGGCGACAAAGAAACAACCTGCAAAATTGAAAAAAAAGAAGACGGCACTTGGAAAGTCAAGCTCATCGCGGGCAGTTTTTCAAAGAGTTATGTTTTCAAACTCGAAGGATTTGAAAAGGCGTTAATCGAAAACGAAGGCTGGATTGGCTACGCCGAAAGCAAATATTAAAACGCGAAACGCCCGAAAGGGCGTTTTTTTGTATGAAAAAAATAATTGTCTTCGCACTCGTTCTTGCGGTTTTTATAATTCCTCCGCTACAAACGCAATTTTTTTCTCCACCAAAAATCGCTGAAATCCAAGCGGTATACCCCTTTCCTGTTTTTTTGCTTGCGGTTTTTGCGTTTTCGTTGTATCGATTTTATTCTTTGAAAGAACTACAAGAAAAAATAAAGCGCGCCCCAATCGTTTTTTGCATTTCGTTTTCAACGATTTGTTTTGGCACGCTTTGTTTATTTTCTGCCGCGTTTGAATTTTTGTCGTTTTTCTTAAAAATCGAATCGAATCAAAAAATTCTTCCGCCTCAAAATGCAATTCAATGGATAAATTTTGCAGTTGGAACGCCGTGCGCCGCGTTTTCGGAAGAATTTGTTTATCGACTGTTTCTGCCCGAACAAATTTCGCAAATTATTGGACGCAAAAAAAAGATTTTTAGAATCCTTGCAGAAGTTGTTCCGCTCGCACTATTTTCTGCGGGACATTTTTACTTGGGATTTTTTGGCGTTGCAAACGCAGTGGCTGGCGGAATCGCTCTACGACTTTGCATTATAAAAAGTCGCTCGCTTTTTTCAAACGTCGTCGTCCACGCGCTTTACAATTTTTGTTCGTTCGCTCTTCTTTGGATTTTAAATTAAAACCCTTTAAGTTTTAGAATCCTCATAACGCTTTCGTTTAAACGCTTTTCGCTAATTCGTCCGTTTTTTACTGCCGAAAGAACGCCGTCATAGGCTTTTTCAAAATCTTGTGGCATTAACAAAATATCGTTGCCTGCTTCAAAAGCAAGAATCGCCGCGTATGCAGAATCGTAATACGTTTTGATTGCTCCCATATTTAGCGCGTCCGTTAAAACCACCCCATCGTATCCCAATTCGCCACGAAGTTTGTCGATTAATTCTTTTGAAAGAGATGCTGGTAACCCGTCCGACGTAACATTAGTCAAAGAAATGTGCGCAATCATCACGGAATCTGCTTTTGAAAAATTTTCCTTGAACGGAATCAACTCGCATTCGTTCAACTCGTCCCAAGTTTTTTCAACGGAAACGAAGCTTTTATGCGGGTCGTCTTTCGTGTCGCCATGTCCAGGAAAATGCTTAATACAACCTTTTATTTTTGAAGAATGAAGTCCGTCAAGAAACGCACCAACCATTTTTGCAACTTCATTCGGCTCGCTACCAAACGCCCTATCACCGATTACGGTATTTTGGGGATTTGAATTCACGT
>CAJOEO010000113.1 GCA_905233535.1 uncultured Treponema sp. | reverse complement strand
AAGTCGCAGCCCCAGAATCCATTGCTTGGGAAAAATCCCTCTCGCGTTAAGGAATCGAATAAAAATGAAACGAAGCGAATTCAACAAGGACATGAACAATCGTTCAAGGCGGCAAGAAGGATTTGTTTTTCTTGTTCTGATTTTGTTGATTTTGGTGGGCGTAGCGGTGTGGCTTTTAGCGTCGCTTCGCAAAGACGTTGTTGAAGAAAGCCTTGAAAATAACGACAGCGTTATAAATACGCTTTTTGTAATGGAAGGGCGTGGCGAAGTTTTGTTCACCGACGTTTTCATTTATTATCCCGTTTCAAAACGCGGTGCGCTAATCAACATTTTGGGAAACACTGGCGGAATTTATCGAAGCCTTGACCGCGTTGACAGAATCGACGTGATTTATGTTGAAAAAGGAATCGAAGTTTACAAAACGGAAATCGAAAATCTTATAGGACAACCGATTCCGTTTTACGTCGTTTTTAAACTTGATTATTTTGGCATTTTGACGGATTTGCTTGGCGGAATGAGCGTTTTTATTTCGGAAGTCGTTGATATAAAAAACGAAGACGGTTCGCGCTGGCTTTTGCCGAGTGGAATTGTGAGCCTTGATGGCGATAAAATCAACACATATTTGACGCTTTCAAAGCCCGACGACAGCGAAGACGACGTTGTGGAGCGGCGACAAAACGTTATGGTGGCGTTTTTTAACGCTCTCGGTCGAAGTAAACGCATTTTCCAAAATAGGTCGTCGTTTGACGTTGTAAAACGCACGTTTGAATCGAATTTGGAAGACGATGCTTTGTTCAGGCTGTTTTCAGAAATCTCGCAAGTGGATTCCGAGCGTTTGATTCCGCAGGCGATTACGGGTTCGCGGCGCGTCGTTGACGGTAAAATGCTTTTGTTCCCATTCTACGACGGCGATTTAATCAAAGACGTTGTAAAGCAGGCGGCAAACTCACTTGTTACAAGCGCGGAAGATTCCAGCATTGGTCGCGTTTACGTTCTTGAAATCCAAAACGGTACGAACGTTACGGGACTTGCGCGAAACACGTCCGTTTTGATGCAAAGCGCGGGGTACGACGTTCTTTCGACGACAAACGCATCGCAAGATTACGAAAAAACGGTAATTGTAAACCACATTGGAAACAACGACGTTGCGCGAAATCTCGGCGACTTTATTCACTGCACAAATATAATCGAAGCAGAAATCAATCCAGAATCCGAAGCGAATGTTGATTTTACGCTGATTCTTGGAAGAGATTTTGACGGTCGCTACGTTCGCGCTCGATAAAAAGGAGAAATTATGGAAGAAAAAACTTTGCGCGAAAACGCGCTTGAAATTGCTCAGTTGCTTTCGGACGGAAAGGCAGAAAACGTGCGTGTTATTGACGTTTCGGCATTAAACAGTTGGACGGATTTTTTTGTGATTGCAACGGTTCAAAGTAGCACGCAACAACAAGGACTTGCAAAACTAATCAAAGATTACGTTCGCGAAAACGACATGAAAATCCACGTTGCGCATCAAAAAAACGCAAGCGGAAACGATTGGAATTTAATTGACATTGGACCTGTTGTGGTTCATTTGATGAGTCCTGTGGCGCGTGATTTTTACGAACTAGAAAAACTTTGGCACGAAGGCGAAATCGTTTTGTGATTTTGCAGATTCAAAACGAATCTTGTCAAACAAAAAACGGTGGTTTTGAAATTGACCACCGTTTTTTTTATTCCTCGTTTTTTATAAAAATCAAAGGTCTTCTAAAACTTCTTCTTCGTCGATTTTTTGCAACGTCTTTTTTGCGGCAGATTCTTCGGCTAGAACCGCCATCGCCTCGGCTTCAATGGAATCTTCTCCCATGTCGTCGAACATCTCGTTGTACATTTCATCGTCCATCTTGTCGAGCGCGTCCGAAGTCGATTCAACCTCGGTTTCTGCAAGTTCCTTGTCGATTTCCGAAAAATTCTCGTCGTACTCGTCATCATACGAGAACGCCAGCACATCGTCCCTGTTGAGCATAAAGACCTTCCTTATTCAAATATCTAAAAATGTACTTGAGCGTTGATTTCATGTCAATTCCACAGTTTGATTTTTTTCATTACTTGATTCGACTTCGGTGTTCGTGTAATATTTCCGTCATGTCGATTCAAAAGAAGGCATTTGCAAAAGTGAATTTGGCTTTGCGCGTTTTGCCAAAAAAAGCGGGAGCGGAATTTCACCAAATCGAAAGTTTGTTCCAAACGGTTGATTTTTGCGATGAACTTGAAGTCGATTTTGCACAAGGAAGTGGACGTTGTTTTGTTGATTGTTCTTTGCCGCTTCCTGCTGATAACACGATTTTGCGAACTTACCAAGCGTTTTGCGATTTTACAGGATTTTCTCGCTCGGTAAATGTGCGAGTCAAAAAACACATTCCGTCTGGTGGCGGTTTGGGTGGCGGTTCGTCTGATTCTGCTGTGGTTTTGCGTTCTCTTTGCGAACTCTACGATTTTAAAATGGAAAAAACACTTGCAGATTTTGTTGCTTCTCGCGTTGGAAGCGACGTGTTTTTCTTTTTAAACGTTTGTGGCGGGCAGGGGAGCGCGCTTGTTAGCGGTCGTGGCGAAATCGTTACGGAAATAAAAATGCGGAAACTTTTTTTTGTTTTAGTTTTTCCGCCAGTTTTTAGTTCCACAAAAGAAGCGTATTCGGATTTTGACAAAAAGGGCGAAACTTTGGATTTTTTGCCGTTTTCGTCTTACGAAAACGAATACAATTCGCCGATTCAAACGTGGCGATTCAAAAACAGTTTTACGCCAATTTTGACGGCGCAACATTTTGAAATTGCGCAAGCGATTTCAATTCTAAAAGAATTTGGCGCTATTTTTTGCGACATGAGTGGTTCGGGTTCTACGGTTTTTGGAATTTTTGAAAATAAGGACGAAGCAGAGCAAGCGGCAGAGAAGATTGTGCGAAAAAAAATGAATTGTGTCTGCGCATAAAAAAGGGGAATCTGCGGAAAGTCGAAACGATTTTTCCGTAAAAAAAAGAGGATAGATAGATGGAAATTACAGAATTGCGTATTCGCAAGGTTTCAGACGGCAGCAAATTGCGTGCCTACGTTACAGTTACGTTTGACGATTGCTTTGTTGTTCACAACGTAAAGATAATCGAAGGAAATTCTGGTCTTTTTATTGCAATGCCTAGCAGAAAAACGTCGTCAGGTGAATATAAGGACGTGGTTCACCCAATAAATCCAGATTTTAGAACTGCGTTGCAGAAAAAAATCCTTGCAGAATACAACGCGGGACATTTTGATTCGTCGGTGGAAGAATAAGAAATCGGGAAAACGGTAAAAAACGGGCGGTTCGACTCCGCCCATTCCCAATAAATGGAAAGCTCTGGCGTGATGAACGATGGGGTGAATCCTTGCAGGTCTTTCCAAAAAATCATTTTTTAGGAGTTCTGGAAATGGAACAGTTGGTTGTTAATGCCGAAGTTCGCGGCGAAAAAGGGAAAAAAGCGGCAAAAATTTTGCGCGCTAGCGGAAAAATTCCAGCGGTCGTTTACGACGAAGAAGGAAAATCGACCCCGATTAGCGTGGACTCGGTTCAGTTTAACAAGGTTTGGCGTTCGATTACAAAAACAACGCTTATCACGCTCGATGTTGGTGGAAAACAGTGCGATGCTTTCATCAGAGATGTTGAGTACGACATTATGACTGACACTGTTCTTAGCGCGGATTTCTTTGCGGTTTCTAACAAAAAATCGCTCGTTCGCTCGTACAAAGTTCAGTATCAGGGAACACCCGCTGGCGTTCTAAAAGGCGGCTTTATGGTTAAGCACATTCCAGAAATCAAGGTTCGTGCGCTTCCAAAAGACCTTCCAGTTAGAGTCATCGCGGACGTTTCAAAAGTAAACATCGGCGACCTTTACACTGTCAAAGATTTGGGCTTGCCTGAATCGGTTACGCTTTTGACACCTGCGGAATCGGTGCTTGTTACTGTTGCGCCACCGCGTTCAAAGTAATTCGATTTTTATTAAAAAACGCTCCGTTTTTTGCGGGGCGTTTTTTTTGAGGATTTTATGAAAGACGATTTTTTGTCGATTGTTCAAAATGGACTTTTAGAATGTGGAATCTCACAAAATTCGCGCGTGGGCGTTGCCGTTTCTGGAGGAGCGGATTCCGTTGCGCTTTTAGTTTCGCTCGTGGAAATCTTGGGGAAAAAAAACATTTTTGTCATAACCGTGAACCACAACATTCGCCCAAGCGAAGAATCAAAAGCGGACGCGGATTTTGTTTTTGAACTTTGCAAAAAAATAGGTGTTTTTTGTAAAATCGCGGAAATCGAAAGAGGAATCGTTTTACAAACTGCAAAAATTCGTGGCGGTGGCACGGAAGAAGCGGCGCGTTTTTTGCGTTATTTGGAATTTGAAAAATTCTTGAAAGAAAAATCGCTTGATTTTTTGTGTCTTGCCCACACGCAAAACGACCAAATCGAAACGCTTTTGATGCGATTTTTGCAAGGAAGTTCGCAACTTTCTGGAATTGCGCGTCGGCGTGGCGCGTTTTGCCGTCCTCTACCGATTCCACGAATTTTGACACGAATTATCTTAGAAATCGCCTTAGAAATCGCGTGATTCCGATTTTGAACAACGAAATCGAAGGTTGGAAAAAAGCGGTTCTTTCTGGCGCGGAAAAATCTGCCTGGACGGAAGATTTTGTTCAAAAAAATTGCGCGCCTTTGGAAGAAAAAATCGTTTTTGAAAAAAATGAAGCGCGTTTTCCTCGTGCCGAATTCGATTCGCTTTTTTATTCGCAAAAACTTTTTGTTCTGCACGCGCTTCTAAAAAAATGCGAATTTTCTGGAAGATTTCCACATAAAATCCTAAAAAATTTTGTTCTTCTTCCAAACGAAAAAAATTTTTCTTCGCAATACGACGACTTTTTTTTGACTGCCGAAAAAGATTTTGTTTGTGCAAAAAAAAATCAAGACGAGATTTTTGAAAGTGGATTTTCCGTTCTCGTAAAAAATGATTGCAATTTTTGCGTTTGCGACATTTTTTTTGAATACGCAAACGAATTTTTGAGCGCGAACGGAAAAAAACTTTTGCGCGTTTCGTCCCCGTTCGTCGTTCGTTCGTTGCAAAATTGCGACAAAATCGAATCTTCTGACGGAAAACTTCGTTCAGTTTCCAAAATTCTTTGCGCTTGGAAAACCGAAAAAAATTCAATTCCGCTCGTTGAAATTTTGCCTTCACAAAAAATCGTCGCGATTTTGGGTTCTCCGTTCGGTTTCAAAAATTGGATTCTAAAAGAATTTTGCGTTTCCGACGATTAAAAAAATCGAATCGCGTTTGAAGTGTAAAATCGAATCAGCGGAAAAAATGGGCGACACCTCGCGGTTTTTGTTGTAAACTAGAAACCACGATGAAAAAAATCCTTGCATTATTTACCACGTTAATTCTTGGTGCAACAGCGTTTTCTAGCGATTCGGCTTCGGCTGCAAATCGTCGAACTGCAAAACGCTATCTTCAACTTGCAAAACAACACGCCGCCGACAGACAATGGGCGGAAGCGGATAGCGAAGCGCAAATAGGGCTTGCATACGATGATTCTGTTGCGGATTTATGGTACATTCGCGCGGTTTCAAAAGCGAATCAAGGCGGAAAGCGCGCGGAAATTTTGCCACTAATTGTAAAAGCGTTGGACGGCAAACTTTCGCAGTGGGTGGATTATAACCGCGACAATGCGCGTGTTTTGTATGCAGACCAACTTGCTGGAACGCTTCAATTTAAGGACGCGCTTGCGGTTTTGGATACAAAACCGCTCATTTATTCTGCGGACGCAGAGTTTATTCGCATTCAAAGTTATTATTCGCTTGGCGACAGCGCGTCTTTGGAAAAGGCTCGCGCTAGAGTTGACAGTGCGCGAAAAGTTTATCCCGACGATGTTCGATTTGCCGAATTGTTCTACAATCACGAATACGCGATTATGCGACGCGAAGGACGTTTGACGCTTGCGCCCCAACGAATTGCCGACGCATTTTTCCCGATGATGAATCATTACAAAGACGTTAGCGACGATTTAAAATTGCTTTCGATTGTGTTTTTGTCGAACGAAGAAGAACGAAATCGACGACTTCGCGCTTTTGCGGCGGAAGGCAAAGAATCCATTTTGTATCCAATTCATGCACTAATGGACGGCATTTTGGACGAAACTAGCGCGTTCGATATGTTTTGCTCGTTTGCGGACGCTTCGTCAAAAATTCAGCCACTTAGACTTTCGATTTTGGAATCTTTTGCGTCGTGCCTTCCAAGCGAAGAATCAAAAAAGTCGTTTGCACAATATTTGAATGCGTTTGACGGTGTGATTTGCGCGGACACGGACGGCGACCTTTCCGACAATTTGATTGTTGATTACAGCCGCGGTCGTCCAAAGTCGATGTCGTTCGACAGAAATCAAGACGGCGTTCTTGATTGGGTTGCCGAATGTGATTTTGGAAATCCGCTTGCCGTTCACATAACCGAACCTTTGTTGGACATTGAATATGGCGAGTGGCCGTTTGTTCGACGCGCAGTTTACAAAAAAATCGCCGACAATTCATCGCTTTCGTTTTCGCTAATTGCAGAAACGCTTTCTTGGTCGCCATTTGGAATCAGCGCGGACCCGACTCTTTTTGAAAAACTCGGCGTAGAATTTTTCGTTCCGCTAATTCCATCTCGAAATCGCTCTGTTTCTGGAACAGAACTTTTAATCGCCTCGTCGTCGTACAAAATGCCGTCAAAAGAACGACCTGGCGCGGTTGTGGAAGTGAGCGTTCTTCACGGAATGCCACAAAGCGCGGAATACAGCGTGGACGGCAAAGTTTACGCGCGCGCACAATTTCAAGACGGAATTCCGACAGTGCGAATCGTGGATTCTGACGGCGACGGACTTTTTGAAACGACTGAACAATACGGCGTAACCGACGACCTTTCAAAAATGTACATCACAGAATCCGACGAAATCCAAATCATAACGAATCTTTTTGGAACGGGCGCGAAAAACACGGGATTTTTTGTAAAGTTCATTCAACTTGACCGCGACGGCGACACGATTCCAGATTTTATGGAAGAATATACGGAAGGATTTGGAAAAATCGCGTCGTGGGACACAGATTCCGACGGAAATTGGGACGTTCGTTACACGCGAAAACCGCGCAAAAAGGACAAAAATCCGATTGTTGAAGTGGCGGAATTTCATCAGCCAGGAACGAACGGAGTTGTTTCCGTTACGAGCGAAAACGGTGTGCCGATGAACGTGGTTCTTTCGCTTCCGTCAACTGAAAATCATCGTTCTGAAAGCGTAAAACTCAAAATCTTCCGCGGGCAGGCGTTCCCGAATTTGTATTGGATTGGAAATCGCGAAGACGTGGAATTTGAAAGCGACATTTTTAATGCGTTTGACGGCGTTGAGCAAGGATTTTCAAAATCCGTGGAAATCGGCGGGGCGCGTTTTCATGCGGTAAAAATTGGAGAGCAGATTTTTGCAGAGCAAATTCCAAGTTCGCAGATGACAAAAAATAAATGAAGCGTTTTTTGATTTTTTTCTCTTTTGTTTTTGCCTTGATTTCGTGTTCGTCTTCGCCAGAAAACGAAGTTTTTTCCATGCCAGATTATTCTGCGGAGGACGTTCGTTTGGAAGAAATCCACAGAATCAATTTGATGTTGGAAGAAAAACGAAACGTCGAAGCGTTATGGCGTGCGAGTTTGCTAAACGACGAAAAAACTTTAGACGAATGTTTTTTTGCAGTAAAAACAGAATTTGAAGAAGCGGTTTCAAAAGAAAATTGGTTTGACGCAAATCGACTTTGGAATTCACTTTCGGCGGCAAATTTTGCGCAAATCGATTCGCTTTCCATGAACGGCGACGAACTTTTAAAAAAAAGCGTCGAAATCGTGCCTGGACTTTCTCGGCAAAAAATCGAGCAACGCAAAGTTTCGTCGTTTATTTCGGGGACGGTTACCGTTTGGGTTGACAAAGGAATCAGAATCGAACACGGACTTGGATACGCCGATAGGGTAATTGGTTCGGGATTTTTTATTTCCGCGGACGGATTTATCGTTACGAATCATCACGTCATAGAAGACCTCGTTGACCCAAAAAACAAAGAATATTCGCGTCTTTTTGTAAAACTCGCCGAAGATTCCGACACGCGACTACCCGCAAAAGTTGTGGGTTGGGACAGCGTTATGGATTTGGCACTTTTAAAAGCGGAAGTTGACGCACCGTTCGTTTTTAATTTGGGTTCGAGCGAAAATCTTGACGCGGGCGACAAAATCTACGCGATTGGCTCGCCCGTTGGATTGGAGCGAACGCTGACGAGCGGAATCGTTAGTGCGACCGACAGAAAACTTTTTACGCTTGGTTCTGTAATGCAAATCGACGCGGCAGTGAACAGCGGAAATTCTGGCGGACCGTGCATCGATTCCGACGGAAACGTTCAAGCGATTGTTTTTGCGGGAATTCAACAATACGAAGGCTTGAATTTTGCGATTCCAGTCGAATATTTGAAGGCACTTCTTCCCGCGCTTTTTGCGGGCGGAAAAGTAAGTCACCCATGGACCGCTGCGTTTGGCAGAACTTGGAAACCGTTTGGAAAAGACTCTGGACTTTTGGTTCAGTACGTTTTGCCAGGCGGAAGTGCGTTTCGCGCGGGTTTGCGCGCTGGAGACGCAATCGTAGAAGCCGCTGGACAAAGCGTGAATTCGCTTGAGGATTTTCAGAATATTTTGATGAAAAGCCGTGCGAATTCGATTGTGCGCATAAAATACATTTTTGACGCGGACGGCGAAAATCCAACGCAAAAAGAAGCGACGCTTTATCTTTCGGAACGACCCGAAAGTCCAGGCGGCGCGGTTTACGACGGCGATTTGCTTGCAAACGCATTCGTGCCGATTTTTGGAATGC
>CAJOEO010000112.1 GCA_905233535.1 uncultured Treponema sp. | reverse complement strand
ACATTGTTTTGGATTTATCGGGTGAAGAAAGCGGCGTCGTTATCGGCAAACACGGTCAGACCATTGACGCATTGCAATATTTGACGAATCTTGCCGCAAACGGAAATTCGGAAAATAAAATCAGATTTATTTTGGACGTTGAAAATTATCGTGCCAAACGTGAAGAAACTTTGCAGAAAATGGCGCGCAGTGTCGCGGATCGTGCAGTTCGTATGAAAAAGTTTAATGCGGAAACAGGAATGGAATCCTACCATAAAATCTACGATAGCATACTAAAAGCTGAGGGTTCAGGAGAAAGTAAATGACGGATACAAAAGGAAAGGTGGTCGGTGTTAATGGAAACATGGTTTCCGTCGAATTTGACGGAACTATATCCATGAACGAGGTCGCCTATGTGAAAGTTGAAGGTTCTAGCCTAAAAAGCGAGGTAATCCGTATCCGCGGAAACGTCGCTCAACTTCAGGTTTATGAAATGACGAGAGGCATAAAGTCTGGGGACGAAGTAGAGTTCACAGGCGATTTGCTTTCCGCAGAGTTAGGACCTGGACTTTTGGGGCAAGTTTACGACGGATTGCAGAATCCGCTCCCGTTGCTTGCAGAAAAGGCTGGTTGGTTTCTTGAAAGAGGTATTTATGTCGACCCGCTCGACCGTGAAAAAGAGTGGGAGTTCACACCGACTGCAAAAGTTGGCGATGTCGTAAAAGCGGGCGAGTACGTTGGAACAGTTCCTGAAGGACCGTTCGTTCATAAAATTTTTGTGCCGTTCTATTTGCTTGGCTCGTATACGGTAAAATCCGTTGTAAGCAAAGGAAAGTACACGCTTAAAGATACGATTGCGGTTCTTACAGACGAAAAAGGAAACGACGTTAATGTTTCCCTTTCGTTCCGTTGGCCTGTAAAACGAGCGGTTACTTGTTATTCAGAGCGACTTGCTCCAACGGAAACAATGGTTACGAAAGTTCGTCTTATTGACACGTTCTTCCCTGTTGCGCGTGGCGGAACTTACTGTATACCAGGTCCGTTCGGTGCTGGAAAAACGGTTTTGCAGCACACAACTTCAAAATATGCAGACGTAGACATCGTAATCATTGCGGCGTGTGGTGAACGCGCTGGTGAGGTTGTTGAAACATTGACGGAATTCCCTGAGTTGAAAGACCCGAAAACGGGAAAATCGCTTATGGAACGAACGATTATCATTTGTAATACATCTTCAATGCCTGTTGCTTCCCGAGAAGCGTCTGTTTATACATCTGTTACATTGGCAGAATATTACAGACAGATGGGCTTGAATGTTCTTCTTCTTGCAGATTCTACTTCGCGTTGGGCGCAGGCACTTCGTGAAATGTCTGGTCGTTTGGAGGAGATTCCTGGAGAAGAAGCGTTCCCTGCGTACATGGAATCTTATATCGCGGCGTTCTACGAGCGTGCTGGACAAGTTCGACTTCCTGATGGAACGACAGGTTCGGTTACGATTGGTGGTACGGTTTCTCCTGCTGGCGGTAACTTTGAAGAGCCTGTTACACAGGCAACTCTAAAAGTTGTTGGTGCGTTCCACGGTCTTTCGCGTGCGCGTTCCGATGCTCGTAAGTATCCTGCAATCGACCCGATTCAGTCTTGGTCGAAATACAAGGGAATCATATCGAGCGACAAGGTGAATTACTGCTTTGCAATCATGCGCAAAGGTGTTGATGTCGGTTCGATGATGAAGGTCGTTGGCGAAGAAGGTACTTCGATTGAGGATTATCTCGTCTATTTGAAAGAAGAAATGCTCGACGCGGTTTACTTCCAGCAAAACTCGTTCGATGCAGTTGACGCAAACGCAACTGTTGAGCGACAACGATACGACCTTGACAAACTCATTCGTGTTCTAGGTTCGGATTTTGACCTAAAAGAAAAGGAAGAGGCTCGAACTTATTTCAATCAACTTCGACAGAAATTCATCGACTGGAACTATTCAAAGTATGAAAGCGAGAATTTCAAGAAAATTGAAAAGGAAATCGACGACCTCTATGCGTCGAAGTCTGGGCGTTTGACCGCCGAGGCGGAAAACCTGCTCAAGGCGTAAGTGGAGGACGGAGAATAAATGAACAAAGTATACAGCAGGATTGAATCCATAACGGGAAGCGTTATTACGGTTCGCGCCGAGGGTGTAAAGTACAACGAACTTGCAGAAATCACGACGCGCTTTGGAAAATCGCTTGCCGAAGTAAACAAAATCGATGGCGATTTGGTGTCGTTGCAGGTCTTTGCTGGTGGTCGAGGTGTTTCAACTGGCGACCAAATCCGATTCCTCGGACATGATATGCAGATTTCGTTTAGCGATAATTTGCTTGGTCGTATTTTCAATGGCTCAGGAATGCCTCGCGATAACGGAACTGCTTTGACGGAAAATCTAAAACCGATTGGCGGACCTTCTGTAAATCCGTCAAAACGAATTCTTGCGGAACGAATGATGCGTACAAACATTCCAATGATTGATATGTTCAATACATTGGTTGTTTCGCAGAAATTACCGATTTTCTCGATTTCAGGTGAGCCGTACAACCAGTTGCTTGCTCGTATTGCTATGCAGGCAGAAGCAGACGTAATCGTTCTTGGTGGCATGGGATTGAAGTACGACGACTTCCTTTACTTTAAGAAGACTCTTGAAGAAGGCGGAAGTTTGAGCAAAACAGTCATGTTTGTTCACACTGCCGCCGACCCGACGGTTGAATGTATGAAAATTCCTGATATGTCGCTTGCGGTTGCAGAGCAGTTTGCTTTGCAGAATAAGGACGTTCTTGTTCTGCTTACAGACATGACTTCTTATGCGGACGCGATGAAGGAAATCGCTATTACACAGGAGCAAGTTCCTTCAAACCGTGGTTATCCAGGTGATTTGTATTCGCAACTTGCGGCTCGTTACGAAAAGGCAGTTGATTTCGATAGTGCGGGTTCTGTTACGGTTCTTGCAGTTACGACGATGCCTGGTGATGATGTTACGCACCCAGTTCCTGATAACACAGGATACATCACAGAAGGTCAGTATTACCTAAAAGGTGGGCGAATCGAGCCGTTTGGTTCACTTTCTCGATTGAAGCAGAACGTCAACGGAAAAACCCGAAAAGACCACCGCGCGCTCATGGACGCTATGATTCGTTTGTATTCTTCTTACAAGGATACTCTTGAAAAGAAGTCAATGGGCTTCATGATGAGCAAATGGGACGAGAAACTTCTCAAGTATGGCGAATTGTTCGAGAAAGAGATGATGGATTTGTCCGTTAATATCTCGCTTGAAGGTGCGCTTGATTTGGGTTGGAAGATTCTTTCAGATTGTTTTGACCGAACCGAAACTGGTATCAAGTCCGAACTTATCGAAGAGTTTTGGCCTAAAAAGTAGTTTTCAGGAAAAATAACAGAGGAAAGTTCTGAATGGCTAAAATTAAGCTGACTAAAAACGAGCAGAAAGCACAAAAAGATGCGTTGAAAATGTATCAGCGTTATCTTCCGACGCTTACGCTCAAAAAGCAGCAACTCCAGTCCGAAATCAGAACCATCGATGCAAAGGCGAAGGAAGTTCGGGCGCAGCGTGTTGCGCTTGAAAAGGAATTCCAAGTATGGATTGGTGTGTTCGGTGAGGCGGATGCGTTCAAGCCAGATATGGTTACAGTCCGCAACATTCGGAAAGGAATTGGAAATATTGCAGGGGTTACAATTCCTATTTACGAGGGAGCAGAATTCAGTCGTGGTGATTACGATTTGTATTCTACACCTTTGTGGATTGACCTTGCGGCAGATAGAATGGAAAAGGCTCTTTCGCTTGATTTGGAAGCGGACGTTTTAGACGAGCAGGTTCGGCTTTTATCGCAAGAGTTGAGAACAACGACTCAGCGCGTGAATCTTTTTGAAAAAGTAAAGATTCCAGAAGCAAAAAGCAATATAAAGAAGATTTCTGTTTATCTTGGCGACCAACAAGTTAGTGAAGTTGTCCGTTCTAAGATTTCAAAGAAGAAAATCGACGCAAGAAATGCGGCTGCTTCTTTGGAAAAAATGGAAAAGGGGGCTGAAGAATGATAGTCCCAATGAAAAAGGTTTCTGTAGTCGTTCTAAAAAACGAACGGAAAGATGCTCTTCGTGCGCTTAGAAAACTTGGGCTTCTTCACGTTGAGGACGTTCAAGGAAGTGGCGACGAACTTGCCATGTGTCGTGAGCAGAATTCTCGTGTTGAAAAAGCACTTGGTATCTTGGGGGAGCAGAAGTTTTCCAAAAATGAACGTCCAGAACAAGTCAAGATAAGTCGAGAACGTGCAGTTGAAATTGCAAAAAGTGTGCTTGCACTTGCCGACGAAAAAAAAGCTTGTTTTGACAGAATTACAAATGATTCGACCGAACTTGAGCGATTTTCAAAGTGGGGAACGGTTGTGCCTGCGGATTTTATTTCGCTTGCAGAAAAAGGCGTTTTCCTTACGATGTTTGAAATTCCTGCTGACAAGTATTCGGGAATCTCGTCTGATGTGAAGACTGTTCTTGTGAGTCGAGATAAGGCTCAAGTTCGATTCTTGCTTGTTTCAGATTCTCAACTTTCTGCGAATG
>CAJOEO010000111.1 GCA_905233535.1 uncultured Treponema sp. | reverse complement strand
ATTACGAAGAATTGCGGCTTTCGCTTTTTGAACTAAAAAAATCGGTCGGTTGCGAATATTTGTACACGATGGTTCCCGCGCGCGGAGCAACTTGGCGGTATATCGTAGACGGAAATTCAATGGATTCCAAAGAGTTTTCTGCTCTTGGCGAAGAAGAAGACATTTCCGACTGGGGCGGCGGCGGCGATAAAGTTTTGCGAGCGGCTTGGGATTCTGGCGGAGAATCGACTTCGGGGCTGACTTATGACGAATACGGCTATCAGGTGAGTTTTTATAAGGCTATCAAGAATCGTTCTGGAAAAACTGTCGGGCTTGTTTGCTTTGACTTTGACATCGATTTTGTTGTGGACTTGATTCGCGGAGAAATCTTAAAACTGCTTGTCGTTGGAATTATAATCGTTTTGATTGCCTGCACTGCGGTTTTGCTTTTTTCAAAAACGCTTTTCGGCGCGATAAACCGCGTTTCTCTTTCGATGAAGCAGATTGCGCAGGGAAGCGCGGATTTAACGCAGAGGCTTCCTGTCAAGGGAAAAACCGAGCTTGACGAACTTTCTGCATCTTTCAACAGCGTAATTGAAAATTTGGCGAATATCGTTGCTCGTTTGCAGAAAGAAATGATTGTTTTGTCGGACGTTGGCGCGGAACTTGGCGAAAAACTCGTCGGGCTTATAGATAACATCGAATCGGAAACGGACGAAATAGGCGGAATCGATGAGCAGATTAGCGCGCAGACGCAAAAAATCCTGCTTGTTTCTGACAGCGTTGAAACTGTTGAAGGGCAAATTAAAAATCTTGACGAGCGAATCAACTCGCAGGTTTCTGCAATTAGTCAGTCTTCGGCGAGCATCGAAAAGATTTCTTCAAATATTAAAGCGGTGGGGCGCACGGTCGGGCAAATTTCCGACGAATTTGGCGCGCTTGTTGGGCAGGCGCAGGAGGGCGTTCACATTCAAACTGAGGTTGGCGAAAAAATCGCGGGAATCGCGCTTCAGTCGCAAAATCTTACCGAGGCGAACGCGGCGATTAGCGCGATTGCGGAGCAGACGAATCTTCTTGCGATGAACGCGGCGATTGAGGCGGCGCACGCGGGCGATTTGGGTAAAGGATTTTCCGTGGTTGCCGACGAAATCCGCACGCTTGCCGAAACGAGCGCGACGCAATCTGGCGCGATTCGCGAACTTTTGGAAGGAATTTCTGCGGCAATTCAAGACATCGTGGATTCTTCGCAAAAATCCAGTGCGGCGTTCGATTCCGTCGGTCAGCGAATTTCTCACGTTGATTCTTTGATGCGTGGCGTAAAAAACGAAATGGAAGACGAAACGAGTGGCGTAAAAACGATTCTTAGCACGATGGAAACGCTCAACGACACAACGCAGGCAATCACGGACGCTTCTGGAAAAATGAAAACCGAAAGTCGTCGAATGTTCACGGAAATTGGCGGGCTAAAAAGAATTGCCGACGAAACGCACTCGCGTTCAAAGGAAATTGCGCGAAGCATGAAAGAAATGCGCATTTTGTCTGAAAGTGCGGGCGAGGCGGGCAACAAAGCCTCGGATTCTGCAGGTTCTGTGGTTTCGCTCGTTTCGGGTTTTAAAGTCTGATTTTTGTCGGAATGACAAAAAATCCGTTTATTAGAGATGTTCGGAAACTTCAGTTTCCGAATCATCAACTTTGAAGAAGTCAGTTTTCGCAAGGCTTTAGCCTTGAGAAAACTGACTGACCTGTGAGGAAATGACCGATTTCCGAACAGGTCTATTGAGCGAAGCCGAAACGAACAAACAACTCGCCATTACAGAATTTGTTTCAGAATATAAAATGCGGTTTCGGCTACGCTCCAGCGCAGCTTCTGAAACGAGTTCATAATGACAAATCTTCCATTTTTGCAGATTTATTTGATATGATTTCGCGGTGAATTTAAAAAAAGGAGCGAAGATGAAAAACGGTCTTTTGCGATTTTTACTCGTCTTATGTACGGGGGGGGGTATTTTCAGGGTGCGTTGTTGAGGAAGAAAACCAGATTCGAGATGAAATCGTGCTGGATTTTACGCAGAGCGTGCAGGAGATGTACATTTGTCCGCCGAATTCGCGGATAAAAATCGGTGGAGGGGAGTTTTCGGATTGTGACTTGCAGTGGTTTGAGAGAGAAAACGGCGAAGACAAGGCGGTTTTGGGAGCGAATCAGGCGGTTTTTACAACGCCGAATTACGACAAAGAAGGCATTTATCATTATTTTTTGAGAGCCGCGGACAAATCCACTGGAGCGGTTTCTAAAATCTACGACTTCAAAGTTGCAAGCACGAATCTTCCAACCGTTTTTTTGGAAACGGAATGTAAAACGGAAGAAATTTCCAAAGAAAATTATTCAAAAGGCTCGATTCGCATAATTGAATGGAACGACGATTTTTTCTGCGGAGAAAAAAACGAATTCAAAATAAAAGGACGAGGAAATTCAAGTTGGAGTCAGCCTAAAAAGGGCTATAATATCAAATTCGATAAAAAGCAGAGTCTTTTCGGATTAGAAAAATCAAAAAAATGGTGTTTAATCGCAAACTATAGCGATAAATCATTGATTCGCAATAAATATGCCTCTTATTTAGGAAATGATATTTTTAATGCGGAATGGAATCCCCATTTTGTTTGCATAGATTTCGTATTTAATGGCGAATATATTGGAACTTATACGCTTTCTGAAAAAATTGGAATCGGTACAGGGCGCATAGATATTCAAGATATTGCTGACGTTGAAGAATACCTTAGCGCAGGCAAAACCAACAAAATTACTGATACAAACAGTGATGGAAACAAAGATTTGAGCGACGGCGGCTTTGTTCTAGAAGTAGATTCTCGGCTTGACGGCGATTTTGCTTTTAAGACTTCTAAAAATGTGCCTTTTGTATTAAAAGACCCCGACGAAGTTTCTACAGATATTCAAGAAAAAGTTAAAGAAATCGTACAAAATGCAGAAGATGTTTTGTATGGCGATGATTTTGCGAACAGCGAAAGTGGCTGGCGAAAATATATTGACGAATCTTCTATTATAGACTGGTATCTTACAAACGAGTTTTGCAAGAATAACGACGCAATTTTCTTTTCTTCGGTTTATATGTATTACAATCCTACAGATTCAAAATTACATTTGGGACCAAATTGGGATTTTGATATTTCTTGCGGAAATGTCAATTATAATGACTGCGACAAAACAGACGGCTTTTGGATAAAAAGGGCAGCATGGATTTCCCGAATGTTTGAAGATTCCTCCTTTGTTTCTGCGGTAAAATCAAGGTGGAACGAAAAGAAATCTGAAGTATATTCGTCTGTAGTCAGTCAAATACAATCAATGGCAGATGATATAGAAGTTTCTGCAAACGCAAATTTCACAAAATGGCAAATATTAGGCACTTATGTCTGGCCGAATGCTGATGGATATGAAAGCAGAACCACATATCAAAGCGAAATCGACTATCTGAAGTCTTGGTGTTCTAAACGCTATACTTGGCTTGATAGCGCAATAAACGCTCTGTAATCGCATTGGCAGAACTTGCCGCTAGAGTAATTTCATAACTTCCTCGAGCGGCAAGCCGACTCCCTGCGCAACTTGCTCTGCGGGCAATCCCATGCGCAAGAAGTTTATAGCATTGCTAATAGCATTTTGTCGCTTGGAAATAGTGCGTCTGGTTGGCCGTGTCACGCAATCGAACACGCACTCAGCGCGTTTTACGACATTACGCACGGCGAGGGATTGGCAATCATAACGCCGAGATGGTTTAAGTATATTTTAAGCGAAAAAACAGTAGACCGATTTGTAAAATACGGCGTAAACGTGTTTGGAATCGACCCAAAACTTGAAAAATTTGAAATTGCGAACAAAGCACTCGATGCGACGTACAAATTTTTTGAATCGATTGGAATTCCGATGCATTTAAAAGACGTTGGAATCGACGAATCGCGACTTGGCGAAATGGCGCACCACATTGCCGTAAACGAAGGACTAGAAAACGCTTGGGTTGCTTTGCACGAAGACGATTTGTTGAAAATCCTAAAAGATTCGCTATAAAATGCGCGACGACAGGGAGGGGAGGTCAATGCGCTGAGCGGCGTTCTTGCATTTTATAGTCAACGTCGTCGTCGATTAGTTGAAGCATGATTCGTGCAAAATCGGGGTCGAACTGCGTGCCGATTCCTTTTTCGATTTCTGCGCGAGCGACTTTTTGCGCAAGCGGGGCGCGGTAACTTCGCCTTGAAGTCATCGCGTCGTAAGAATCGGCGACGGCAATAATTCGTGCAATTTCTGGAATGTCTTTTCCAGAAAGTCCCTCGGGGTATCCTTTTCCGTCGTATCGTTCGTGGTGATAAGTCGCGCCAATTCTAATCGATTCAGATTGACTTATATTTGACAAAATCTGTTTTCCAATCAATGGGTGAATTTTGACTTCTTCTTCCTCGTCTTTTGTAAGGCGTTCCTTTTTATTTATGATTCTGTCGGGAATTCCGATTTTTCCAACGTCGTGTAGAAGCGCGGCAAAATAAATGTCGCCACATTCTTTTTCGGATTTGCCCGCAAGTTGTGCAATTTTTAGCGAATAATCTGC
>CAJOEO010000110.1:4084-8686 GCA_905233535.1 uncultured Treponema sp. | reverse complement strand
TATCGTCCTCTTCCTGCATAAAAAAATTATAGCGGATTGCGAGCATTTCGTGGAGATAGTGCGGGCGCGGTAAATGGCTCTAAAAAATGCTTGAGAATACAAAAAATGAAAGTTAAAATGAAAAGAACATTTTTCACGGAGATTTTATGGAACACAAAAAATTCGATTTGATAACTTTTGGAGAAACGATGCTTCGGCTTTCGCCGCCTGCAAACGGGCGAATTTTCAGAAGCGATGTTTTTGAAAAGCACGCTGGCGGCGCGGAATTGAATGTAGCTTCGGGCGTTTCGCTTTTGGGGCTTCGCTCTGGAATCATCACGCGCCTTCCAAAAAATGAACTTGGAACTTTCGTCAAAAACCGAATCCGTTTTTCGTCTGTTTCGGACGATTTTATAATCTACGACGATTCGCCAGACGCTAGGCTCGGAATTTATTACTACGAAAACGGCGCGTATCCGCGAAAACCGACTGTTGTGTACGACAGGCGACATTCATCGATTACGAAAATCAAAATCGATGAGATTCCGTCGGACATCTACGGAAAAACGCGAATGTTCTACACTTCTGGAATCACGCTTGCGCTAAGCGAAAACACGCGGAATTTGGCAATCGAACTCATTAAGCGATTCAAGGAAGCGGGAGCGGAAATCGCGTTTGATGTGAATTACCGCGCGAATCTTTGGGACGAGGAAACGGCGCGGACGACGATTCGCTCGATTCTGCCGTTCATCGACATTCTTTTTATTTCCGAAGAAAGCTGCCGCCGAATGTTCCAAAAAACAGGCACGCTCGAAGAAATGCACCGCGAGTTCTGCAAAGAATTCCCGAACATAAAATTCATCGCCTCGTCGATGCGCGAAGTCATCAGCCCGAAAATTCATTCGTTTACTTCGCTGATTTATTCAAAGGCGGAAGATAAATTCTATACAGAAGAACCGTATAAAGATATAGATGTAGTTGACAGAATCGGAAGTGGCGACGCATACTGCTCTGGCGTTTTGTTTGGGCTTTTGAAATACGGCGACCCGCAGAAAGCGATGGAATTTGGAAACGCGACTTGCGCAACAAAAAACACGATTCGCGGAGATTTGCCGCTTTCGGATTTCAACGAGATTTCGTCGATTATCAAAGGACACCATACAAAAGGTAAGCAGTCCGAAATGAATCGATAAAAATCGATTTTGAATATTAGACCTGGTGAGGAAATCGGTCATTTCCTCACAGGTCAGTCAGTTTTCTCAGGCTAAAGCCTTGCGAAAACAGACTTCTTCAAAGTTGATGATTCGGAAACTTCAGTTTCCGAACATCTCTATTGAGAACACGGCTTTTTGCCGTGTTTTTTTTGGATTTTACTCTGCCCAATGCCACGGCAGAAAAAGAACGCCGCGATACACGCCGTCTGCGGGGGCGGAAACATCGAAGACGCAATTTATCGCGCACACGGCGGCAAGCGAATAGGCGAATAAATACACGCTGTACAAAAAAAGACTGCCCCAGTCACCCGGTCGGCGCACGGAAAATTCTTTTTGGCAGATAAGAAAAAACGCCATATACAGCACAAAGAAAATCGCACCGTAAAGGAAAAATCGCCTAATATTCGCAATCGAAATGTCGTTGAGCATTCGCCACGAAAGACCGAGCGCGCACGCAATGGACGCAAGGCAAATGCACGGATAAATCGAATTTCCCTTTCTGTCGAAGCGGATAAATCCGTTTGAAAAGCGCAAAAGAAGCGGCACGATGAGCGGTACGGCAAGCGCGAGAAAAACACAAAAGCGATACGGCACGGGAAACACCCAAACCCATAGCGCAATGATTGAGCCTGCGATGTTCAGCGCGGCTGCGATATGGCGCGCTTTTTCCAAAACTGCGCCGACGCGGTTCGGATTGGGGAAATCGTATTTCACGGCGATTTCGATGAGGTCGCTGAGAGCCTGCCCGTCCACGCGGATTTCTACATTTTCGCTGAACCACTGCACGATTTCTTCTGCGCCTTGGATAAATCCCATACCGCCGATTTGGATTTTGTAGAGCATTTCATCTTTTTTTTGAGCGATTGCCGTTTCTGTGCTTTCGGAGAACGTGCCGAGTGTGTCGCGAACGAAAAAGATGGTCAAAATACCGTGGCGGTAAAAAAACGAGCGCACGTTTTTGGCTTTTATGGTGATTTCGTTTTTGAGCGTGTGATACACAAATTGGTCGGGGAAAAACACGAGTTTTGTATGAAACGAAATGACGCAAAACCACACAAGCACGGCTGGCACGAGGAGCATAAACACGCCGAACGCCGCCGCCAAAGCCGCGTTTTGTATGCCGTCTTTGTAGAGCGCAATGAATGTGATGATTGCTGTGGTGATTGCGAAAACAAAGGCGGCGACGGTAAAGAGTATCATTGTGATTTTGTATGCTTTTTTGCATTTGAATGTGCGCATTGAGTTTCCTTTTTTCGATTCAAATTTCGATTTTTTGAAAAGCTGTTTTGTATGCACCAATGAGCATTTCGAACGAGTATTTTGCATTTGCGGGGCTGGTGCTCGGCAAACAAATCGACTCCACGCCGAATTGTGCTTCGTAGAGCGGCGCGCAGTGCTTTTGCCACAGCGTGAACGCGGTTTTTCCAGTGCAGACCACGCGTGTAATGGCGGCGGTTTCAAAAAGCGGGGAAAAATCGTTTGCCGTGGCGTTTTTTATAGAAGCATCTGATGCGCCGCTGATGTCGCATTTTTTAAGCACGTCCCATAGCGCGATATTTTTTTTGAGCAGAAACGATTTTTTCTCTTCGATTGTGTTTCCGATCTCTTCGCCGAACACGCCTTCCAGTACGCGCCAAAATCGATTTTGCGGGTGCATATAATAAAAACGCGCCTCGCGGCTTTTTGGCGAGGGCATTGTACCGAGAATTAAAAGCCTGCTTTCGCTGTTCCACACGGGCGAAAGTGGGTGAATCACTTGTATCGTCTGCATAAATGCAGTTTATTTCAACAACTTGCGCGCTTTCAAGTCGGAAATCAACTGTTTTGTAAACTTTTCTGCGCCAAAATTATTCAAATGGTCGCCGTCAGCAAAAAGTTCGTGCTGTGCAGAAAATCGTTCGTCGCGGGAATAATCAAAGTAACAAATATTAGGGTACTTTTTGCACAATTCATCTGAAAATTGCTTAAAAGTCGGAAAAAAATCCCCGTCCTGCACATAGATTTCGTTCAAAATATCTGTTATCGGCGTACTTATGAGTACAGGGCGAAAATTATTTTCATAACAAAAATCGATTGTCGCAGAAATTTCTTGTATATTCTGCAAAAATCCACTTTTTCCTTTACCTTTTGAAATCCAACTCTTATATTTTCTTATACAATATTCTTTTAATTCTATATTATCTAAATATTCATAGCGATTATAATATGGGGACATTTTTTCTTTTGTACTATCACAAAAAATCTTTATAATATCCTCTTTTGCAATCAAAATCGGAAAAAATTTATAAAAAATATATTCGTTTAATGACCAAAAATCCATTTCTTGTTTTGACAAAATTCGATAATAACGACTTCTAAAATCTGCATAATTTTGTTCACGACCCGTTATTCCAAAATACGAAATAGGTATCAATATAATTGCGTCTTTTGCAAAATGTTTTGAATAATGCTTTAAAATCTGTAAATCGTAAAAATATGGTTGAGCAGATAATGCAAGATTCCATGCTTTTATTTCTGGTACAACATCATATTTTATATCAAAAACACCATGACTTGAACCTACATTTACTAGTTCAAGATTGTACGGCATATCAAAAAATTTCTTTACATTATTTTCGCCCTCCCAATAATTTGTATGGATATATAAAATGTTTAGAATAAAAAGAAATAAAAAAATGAAAAGACTCTTAAAAATCAAACGTTTCATCTAAATTTTCCTAAAATTGACTATAAACAAAATTGCTATACATACTCGTCTGCATAAAATAAATTATAAGAAAAATCAGTGCGTAATATGAACTCCACCTAAAAATCAAAGTTTTTTGTTTTATAAAGGAAATTCCATTTTTATTTTTCATTAAGATTTCAAAAAAATTCAAAAGGAACAATAAAAACAAAATTTTCAACATTCCAAAAAAACCTCCACAAACCTCGTGCAATAAAGCAAACAAAGTACGCACCGCTTCTTTTGTGCCTAGCAAATTCTTCAAATCCCAAAATTGCAGAATTTCGCGCGGAATAAAAACGATTTTTTTGACAATTTTGAGCGCAAGCAAACAATCGTCTGCGCGAAAAAAAATCCACGCAAACGAAACGAGACAAAATGTAAAAACGATTTTGAATCCAGCAGAAAAATTCGTTTTAAGACGATTTTTCAAGAAACGCTCGGCGCACAAATATCCGCCGTGAAGAAATCCCCAAAAAACAAAATGCCAGCCTGAACCGTGCCAAAGACCGCTCGCCAAAAAAGTAATCATCAAATTAAGGTAAACGCGCGGAACGCAAACGCGGCTGCCACCAAGCGGAATGTAGACATAATCGCGAAGCCACGACGAAAGTGAAATGTGCCATTTTCTCCAAAACTCTCCAACAGACGTAGACAAATACGGCTTGTCGAAGTTTTTTCCCG
>CAJOEO010000110.1:0-3985 GCA_905233535.1 uncultured Treponema sp. | reverse complement strand
GAAAAGTCCCCAGGCAAAAAGTTTCATTCCGTCTGTCGCACTTTCGTAGTCGAATCTGTGAAGAGATTTTATCTGCGGGAAAAAATTTTGCGCTCGCTGAATCGGTCCTGATGAAATCACTGGAAAAAAACTGACGAACGACGCAACCAAAAGCAGATTTTTTTCAGCAGAGATTTTCTTTGTATAGCAGTCAGCGACATAACCGACGCTTTGAAAAGTGAAAAACGAAAGTCCAAGCGGAAAAATCAAATTCGTTCCGCTATATTTGAAAAACAAAAGCGGCGCAAAAAGCAAAATCACAAACGAAAAAAACGCGATTTTGTTTTTACAGAATATTGCGCCAAAATACGAAACTATGATTTCATACAATAAAAACGGTAAAAATCGCAAATTCGCAAAGGAATAAAACACAAAACTTCCAGATAAAAGCAAAATCTGCTGAAAAACAATGGCTTTATATTTAAATTCTGCAACGAAATGATATAAAACTGCAAAAATTACAAAGAAAATCGCAAAAGAAATCGATATGAACGACATAATTTTTTATATCACAAACACAAGGTCTAAAAACTTGTTTTTAGACAACTAACAATCGCAAAAACAATATCAAAATTGATAGTATGAAAAACGAACCAACGCCTTTGGAAAAAATGGTTATCGACAATATCAGACGGATACGGCAGAAAAAAGGCATTTCGCAACTGCGGCTTTCTGTTTTTAGCGGAACTTCCGCCAGTTACATCGGGCTTATGGAAACGTATAAAAACATTCCAAAACTTTCCACGATTGAGCGCATTGCCGACGCTCTGAATGTGCCTGTTTTGGATTTGTTTTCGGAAAATCAGAATTCCGAAGATTCCAAAAAAATTCAGAAAAATAAAGATAAAAAACAGAAAATCCGCGATTATCTTAAAGACGAGATTTTGAACAGAATGAGTAAAGATTTAGACGAACTTTTGCAAATAATATAGATATTTTGGAAAATCGCGATGAAAATATTTTTCTAATTTCCTACTTATTTACTAATAAATTCTTTTATGATACAATTCTTCATATCATCTTAAAAATCGGGGGAAAGTGAAGAATGAAAATTTCGACGCGGGGACGGTACGCGCTACGATTTATGATAGATTTGGCGCAACACGACAATGGCGAGTTTACCGCGTTAAAGGACGTTTCTGCGCGCCAAGACATTTCTATTAAATATCTTGAACAAATTACGTCGCTTTTGAGCAAATTCGGGCTTTTGACGAGCGTTCGCGGTCCGCAAGGTGGCTACAAACTTTCAAAACCGCCCGCAGATTATAAAGTCGGTGAGATTTTGGAAATCACAGAGGGAAGCCTTGCGCCTGTGGCGTGCCTTGAAGGTGCGGAAAATCTTTGTTCAAAAAAAATGCACTGCCAAACGCTCGCTTTGTGGGAAGGTTTGAAGCGCGTTATAGACGAATATCTAAATGGCGTAACGCTCGAAGATTTGGTGAATAGAACCACAGAAGACGACGGATATATGTATATGATTTAATTTCCTATTTTTTCAGTAGGATTTTGAGAAAATTTATTGACAAAAAATACGCCTTTCGTTATTCTAATTTCATACATATCCGATAGGAAATAGATTTTAGGAGGAACGATATGGCGAATGTTGCGACAAAAATCACTGATTTGATTGGAAAAACTCCGCTTTTGGAATTAACCAATCTTGAACAAAAACTCGGTCTAAAGGCAAAAATTCTTGCGAAATTGGAATATTTTAATCCCGCGGGAAGCGTTAAAGACCGCATTGCAAAGGCGATGATTGACGACGCTCTTGAAACTGGCGTTCTCACAAAGGATTCTGTGATTATTGAGCCAACTTCGGGAAATACTGGAATCGGGCTTGCGTCTGTGGCGGCAAGTTACGGCATTCGCATTATTCTTACGATGCCAGAAACGATGAGCGTTGAGCGACGCAATCTTTTGAAGGCTTACGGCGCGGAACTTGTCTTGACGGACGGTTCAAAGGGAATGAAGGGCGCGATTGCAAAGGCGGAAGAGTTGGCAAAATCCACGCCGAACAGTTTTATTCCTGGACAATTCGTGAATCCAGTGAATCCAAAAACACATTTTGAAACGACAGGTCCTGAGATTTGGAACGACTCGGACGGAAGCGTGGACTTTTTTGTGGCTGGCGTTGGAACGGGCGGAACGTTGTCTGGCGTTGGAAAATTTTTGAAATCGAAGAAAGATAGCGTAAAAGTTATCGCAGTAGAGCCTGCGACTTCGCCTGTTCTTTCTAAAGGTGTTCCAGGTCCGCACAAAATTCAGGGAATCGGCGCGGGATTTGTTCCCGACACGCTCGACACTAGCATTTACGACGAAATCATCGCTGTAGAAAACGAAACGGCGTTCGCGACGGGAAAAGAACTCGGTAAAACGGAAGGATTTTTGACGGGCATTTCGTCGGGAGCGGCTTTGTGGGCTGCGCTTCAAGTTGCAAAGCGACCCGAAGCGGAAGGAAAAACGATTGTGGTTCTTCTTCCCGATTCGGGCGACCGCTACCTTTCAACCCCGCTTTTTGCAGAGTAATTTTGAAAAACGTCGTCTTTGGACGGCGTTTATTTTTTACTCAACTCGTACAAAATAATAGAAGACGCTTGTGCGACGTTCAAACTTTCCAAGTTGCCGTTTTTTGACGGAATCAAAACGAGATAGTCGCAATTTTGTCGCGCTTCGTCGGAAATTCCGTTTTCTTCGTTTCCTAAAACTACGATTGCAGATTTTTTGCCACAAAGCGAAGCGATTTTGTCCACGGATAAACTGGCGCGCAAATCTGTTCCAAATCGAACCATTTTGCCTTTCATTGCAGAAAGAAATTTTTGAGTCGAATGAATCGTAAATATGTCCACAAATTCCATTCCGCCTTGCGCGACGCGGTACGAACTTGTTGTAACCGAAGTTTGCAAATCGTTTTGCGGAATGACAATGTTTTTGATTCCAAAAAAAGCCGCGCTCCGCACGATTGCGCCGAGGTTGTTTGCGTTTCCAACGCAATCAAGGAGCAATGCAGATTCTCTGCGTTCAATCCAACCGTCAACGATTGAAACAGTTAAATGCGAAAAAGTCGGCTGAGAAATCATTGCGACAACGCCTTGATGATGAACCGTTCCGCTTAATTTTTCCAATTCGGCAGGCGAAACCAAATTATACGGAATTTTTCGACTTGCCAAATCGCGAAACAAATCACCAAACGATTTTTTTCGCTCATCGATGTAATAAAATCGACGTATATTTTCAGGGTGCTGCTTGGCAAGCGCACGAACCGCCTCAAATCCGCAGACCGCCAATTCGTTATTCATTTTGTTTTTCATTGTTCAAATATACAAGAAAGACAAAAAAAAGGCACTCGCAAAAGCGAATGCCTTTTAATTATCGGAAAGAACTACTTAATGTAGCGATTTGCCTTAGCAGTTTCAATTCCGCTGTTTTCCCATTCCTTGCCACCAAGTTTGGTGTTGAAATCTTCAAGGAATGCTGCCCAATTCTCTCGAGTCAACTCACGTTTTCCAGTGAAGAACTCGATGATACTCTGCTGGTAGAAACGGTCAAGGTCTGCACCTGGCTGTGGCATTTTGTCCTGTCCAATGCAAGCAGTCCACGGTTTTGACTGCATTGTGCGAAGAATCTCAAGACCGTTGATTTCTTTTCCAGAAACTTCAGTTTTATATGTTGGATAGCGAGAAGCCAACTCAATGTCAGAATTGTAGTAAACCATATTGCGAAGTTGTGTAAGAGGCTGTGCTGCAGAACTCGTATACGCCATATTTGGGTCAGGAAGTCCGTCCGCAACAGGAACTCCGTTAGCATCTTTCACGTAGTTCTTTCCCTCTTCGCCCCAACCGAGAAGGTAGTATCCCTCATCAGAAGACATCCACTCAAGAAGTTTTGCAATAGCAGGAATTTTGCCTTCTTTTGCCGCTTTCTGCGAAACCGCATAAATACGATACGA
>CAJOEO010000109.1:4031-8811 GCA_905233535.1 uncultured Treponema sp. | reverse complement strand
GCAGCCTTAAAAACGCACAATCTTTCTGGCTGCGAACTGTACACCACCGCCGAGCCTTGCCCGATGTGTTTGGGCGCGATTCTTTGGGCGAACATTAGAAAGATTTTTTATGGGTGCAGGGTAAGCGACACTGCAGAAATCGGTTTCCGCGACGATGAATTCTACAGGGAATTTGAAAGTAAAGGCGAAAACTTTTCGCAGGAATTTGAAAGAGAAAAATGCCTCGAATTGTTCGCCGATTATACCGAGCGGAAAGCCGAGCGATATTGAAACGATTGTCGCGAATCGCAGACGCTATTTTGTCAAAACGCCGTCGATTGCAAGATTCACCATTTGAACTAAATCGTCCGTGCTGTTTTTGTTCAAAACGGAAATTCTGAACATCGCCGTTTCTACCGCGCTGTAAAGCAAATCGTTTAGCGTGCTAATCGGCACTTTTTTGAAAACGCCGTCGTTCTGCCCGCGAATTATAACGCCGCTCAAAATGTGCTTTATGCGGATTACGCGCCTGCGCACGCGCTCGCCTGGGTCGATTCCGCTTTTTTCGATTGAAAGAAGATACGGCAGAAGAACTTTGAAAAGCCTGTGATAATTTCCACATTCGCCCAAAATCCACGCCATAACGCGCCGCAAACATTCGTCCGCGCCGAGCGATTCGTCGTTGATGATTTCCACAAGGCGCGATTCGATGTTCTGCGTGAGTTGTTTTATGCTCCACACAAGAATTTCTTGTTTGTTCTTAAAATAAACGTAAAGCGTTGTCCGCGTGATTCCGCAAGCGTCCGCGATTTTTTGAAAAGTAACATCGTCAAATCCTTCGCGACAAAAAAGTTCCAGCGATTTTTCAAGAATCTCGTGTTTGCGTTTGTCGTGTTCAACAAGAATCGCCATTAGAATTCGTCCTCGATGATTCTTTTTTTCTTTGCGTCTTTTTCTGTTCCGTCGTACAAATAAAAAATCGTGTTCAAATTTCCCGCACGAATCGATTTTTTTGTGTGCGAAAATCGTCCGATACATTCTTGAAAATGCTCGTTCGGGGTAATCACGCCTATTTTCCAATTTGGAAAATCCACAAAAAGCGAGTGCATTTGACTGTAAAGTTTTTGCGCCTCGTCGTCCGTTCCAAGTCGCTCGCCGTAAGGCGGATTCGTAAGAAGAAAACCAAAATCGAACGGACTTTCCAAATCTTTAAAATCGCAAACGTCAAAATCGGGACGAGCCAAATGCGCAGACACGCCGATTTTTTGCAACGCCCGCCCCGCCATAACAAGCGCGTGTTCGGCGTTCATTTTTGCGCGTGCAACCGCCTTTGAATCGATGTCAGTTCCAGTGATTCTACATTCAACGTCAGTGCGAATTTTTGCCGCCTCGATTTTTTTGATTTCTTCGGCGCGGTCTTTGTTGAAAATCGGCAAATTTTCCACCGCAAAACGCCGACCAAAACCTGGTGCAACGTTAAAAGCGTAAAGCGTCGCTTCGATTGCAATCGTGCCAGAACCACAAAACGGGTCGTGGAGCGGGATTTTTCGTCGCCAAAGCATATTTTGCAAAAGAGATGCCGCAAGAGTTTCGCGCAAAGGCGCGATTCCACCGTCAGTGCGATAGCCGCGTTTGTGGAGCGGAAGCCCGCTCAAATCAAGAAGAATCTGCACGTCGTTAGAATCAACATAAACGCGAATTTCCGCCCGCTCGCCACTTTCGGGAAGCGTAGAAATTCCCCAAACTTCGCTCAATTTTGTGTAAATCGCCTTTTGAACGATAGATTGAATCGCTCGTTCAGAATTCAAACGCGATTTGTGCGAACGAACTTTGTCCACAACGATTTTTGAATTTTTGAAAAAAACGTCCTGCCAATCCACAGCGCGCACGCCCTCAAAAAGCGAATCAAAATCATCGGAGCGAAAATGCGCCATTTGCAAATAAACGCGGTCCGCCGTACGCAAACAAAGATTCGCCCGAAAAAGCGCGTCGTCGTCGCCTAAAAAAAATACACGCCCTGGCAATTTTTGCGAATTATCCAAAGCGTAACCGAGCAATTTCAACTCATTTCCAACGATTTTTTCCGCGCCAATGGCACACAATGCAACCAAAATATTCATTCTGACATTTTAGCGATTTTTGTCATTATAGAAAAGAATTTTACATCGCACGAAAAGCGACTGTAAAACATCATTTGCAGAATTTTTTCAAACAAAAGTAAGAACGTATGCGCACTTGTCTAAAATTTTGTGCGGGTTTTATCGTTCTTTTTTCCTCTAAAAAAATAGAGATGTTCGGAAACTTCAGTTTCCGAATCATCAACTTTGAAGAAGCCAGTTTTCGCAAGGCTTTAGCCTGAGAAAACTGATTGACCTGTGAGGAAATGACCGATTTCCGAACAGGTCTAATATTCAAAAACGCTAGCAACAATTCTCAAATTTTTGAACTTGTTTGATGTTAGGCGTATTGTATCTTTGCTTTTTTTTTGTATAGTTAGAGAAAATTCAAAACTTGAGGAGAATTCTATGGAAATCAAACCAGAAATGATGAAGTTATGCTATGCGATTGGACAAGCAATTTATCCCGAACGCACAAAAATCGACGAATGTGCAGAATTTGTTTCTAAAATCACGGGTATGAGTGGCGGCTCTGCGTCTGATTACATCAAAGATTTTTTCTTTATGCGAGAAGGAAAAAAAATATCGAGGTGTATGAAAGAAGATGACGCAAAATATTATTTTGAAAAAATCTTCTGCGATTACGGAAAAGATGGATTGAAAAACGCTCTTTCGGCTTTTGAGAAGTATTTGGCGGACACTGAACAAAATCACCCAGGGCTTGAAAAGCTAATCGAAGCTTTCAAGAAAAAATTGTAGCGGTTCAAAAAAGCGGGCATAGCCTGCTTTTTTTGTAAAAATGCGCGGAGGATTTTATGAAAAAGATAAATTGGATAGTTTTTTTTGTTCTTCTTGTTTTTGCAGCGTTTTTTGAAAGTTGCGCAACAACTTCGTTCGGCGAACTGTACGTTTCTGATGATATTGTAAAATATGCGGAAAATCCGTCAAAACTAAAGCCAAATGATTTTAAAAATACCGACTTTTTTATGGAAAATGTTCCGAACGATTTTGTTGGTGATTTTAACGTTGCCATTTTTAAAAAGGTAAAAGAAGAATTTGCAATAGCGAGAGAAGAAGGTATATTAGGCTCTGTTGCCGCCCAGATTTCTGATGCCATAGAAAAGAATGGCGAGGATGAGTACCTTAATTATGTGCTACATATGCAAAACGATGTAAAAAGCGGAGAATTTGTAGATGTTTTGAGACATGGCAATATAGGTATAGCAACGAGATATTTTGTCTACAACGAAAAACTGAAAGATTTTGAATACAATGTTTCAATCTTTACTCTTTATGAAGACAAATACAAAAAAGCACTAGAACAGTACGGCAACTTACAAAATCAAATAGAAAATTATGAATGGACGATAGAAAATTGTTCTTCTCCAACTATACTAAAATCAAGGTGGGTTCAAGTTCCGTACAAAGTTACAGAAAGACAATGGGTTAATGGCTTTTGGCACGCAGATGGAGGCGTACCTGGTCATTGGGAAGAAAAAGAAAGAATCGTCTACCAAAACGTAATTGAGAATTACACCGAACCTAATCCAAATTACAATCCTAGTGCTGTAAACGAAGCGCAAAAAAAACTGCCGATTGCAAAAAACAATTTGAAAGAACTTAAAGACGCGTTGAAAACAGTGCCTGCTCAACTTACTATTGAAGATAATTATTGGGCTTTACATAGTTTTTAGGACTTGGTGCTGTTACGAAAAGTCTATTTGTAAAATTATCATACTGAACTCGTTTCAGAATCAGCGATTTTTGGATTCCGAAACGAGTCCGCCAATGACAATCTGCAAAAAATCAAACTTGCGCTAGTCCGCAAAAATCCGCGATTGTGCGGAATCCTTTGCGCTCCATATAAGAGCGAAGTCCGTCGATGATTTCAAGCATCGCGTTCGGGTGCGAAAATGTTGCCGCGCCAACTTCCACCGCCGACGCTCCCGCCAAAATAAACTCCGCCGCGTCTTGCCAAGTCGCAATTCCGCCGATTCCAACCACGGGAATCCTCTCGTTTTCGGGAAGGCAGTTCATCGCCTGAACAACATCGTAAACGATTCTAAGCGCGAGCGGCTTTATTGCAGGTCCGCACAATCCCGCGCGAATGTTGTCAAAAAGCGGCTTTCCAGTTTCAATGTCAATCGCCGCCGCCTGAAATGTGTTCACAAGCGAAATCGCGTCCGCGCCCGCGTCTTTTACCGCAAGCGCGATTTCAATCGGATACGGCGCATTCGGCGAAAGTTTTACCATAAGCGGCTTTTTTGTTGCCGCGCGAACCGCTTTCGTAACGCCCGCCGCCGCTTCCGCGTCAAGTCCGAACGCCATTCCGCCCGCCTTCACATTCGGGCAAGAAATATTGAGTTCAATCATTTTGACATCGGTTTTATCCAAAAGTTCCGCGCCGCGAACATAGCCTTCCACGCTCGAACCCGAAAGATTCGCAATCGTAACAGGTTTTAGCGAAAGCATAACGGGAAGTTGGTGCGAAATAAAATGTTCGATTCCAGGATTTTCAAGCCCGATTGAATTGATAAGCCCCGAAGGAGTTTCCGAAAGCCGAACGCCGCCGTTTCCCGCCTTTTCTTCAAGCGTCAAGCCTTTAGAGCAGATTCCGCCGAGTTTTTCCACATCAAAAACGGTGGAATATTCCGTGCCGTAGCCAAAAGTGCCACTCGCCGCGA
>CAJOEO010000109.1:0-4002 GCA_905233535.1 uncultured Treponema sp. | reverse complement strand
GCGGAGAAAATTTAAGAATCGAGCCGTCAAAAACAGGTCCATCGGAGCAAACGCGCTTGTTTCCGATTGTCGTTTGAATAGTGCAGCCTAAACACGCGCCAAGTCCGCACGCCATTCGATTTTCCATAGAAAGCCATGATTTTACGCCAGATGCCGCGCAGATTTTTTGAATGTAGGCGAGCATCGGCAAAGGTCCGCAAGCGTAGACAACATCGTAGTCGCGGATTTTCGATTCGGTAAGTTCCGCGCTAATCATTCCGTGCGTGCCGACAGAGCCGTCGTCGGTTGTAATAAAAAGATTTTTCGGACGGATTTTTTCAAGTCCGTAAGAGCCGCTTTTGAACGCCGCAAAAAAATCGTAGGATTTTTCGGGCAGATTCAAAGCGAAGCCCGCCACAGGCGCAACGCCGATTCCGCCGCCCACAATCGCAACGCGCTCGTTTTCTGACGGAAGCGGGAACGAATTTCCGAGCGGTCCTAAAAGCTCGATTTCGTCGCCGATTTTCAGATTTGAAAGTTCAATCGTGCCACTTCCTTTTTTCAGAATCAGAAATTCGATTCTTGATTTTTTTGAATCCAAAGTTTCCGCGCAGAAAACGGAAATCGGACGCGCCAAAAAGTGCGCCGACTTCCGCGCGCGCAAAAGATAAAACTGCCCCGCGCACGGTTTTGGAGAATCCGCCGCGACGCAAAGATGAAAAACGCTTCCGCGCGGGCGCGCTCCGTCTTCTTCAAAAACGCTCTCGATTTTTCCAAGCGCGAACACGGGAAAAGGATTTCCGCCGCAATCCAAAACGCTGTTTTCCATTTTTTCCTCCGATTTTTCGTTTTTTTGTTTTTGCAGAATCGATTTTTCCGCTGATTTTCAAAAGATTCTAGCAGAAGTTTGCCGCAAAGTGAAATTTTTTCTCTTCGATTTTTTGCGGGATTTTTATTTTTCAATTCGATACAATCGAATCGTGAACAAAATCCAAAAAAGAATCGAAAAACTTTCAAATCGAACGTTAAAAAGTTTTAATCCGCTTTTGTCTTACGTTTTTGTGCTGTTTCACCCGCGCACGGTTTTCACGAATTTTCGTTGTTTTGCCGTGATTATTCGTGAATTTTTTTTCGTGCAGTTTTTTGAAAAGTTCAAGATTCTGCACATTCCCGTCGTTCACGTTGACCACCCGCTCGACAAAAAAATTCCGTTTATGCCACAAAAAGTTTCGATTTATCTTGATTTCATAAATCTTTGGGTTCGCCCACTGAATATGCTCGTTCAACGTTGTGGCTGGTGGCGCGCTGGAAAACTTACGCGGGATTGGATGCGCCGATTCCGCAAACTTTACGAATGTGGAGCGAAAATTTACCATTTTAGATTGACCACAACCGACCGCCCCGACTACAACGAAATGCGCGAGTTTCGGCAAATCCACGCGCTTGACCCGCATTTTTTGTGCGTGCCGAGTTTGCACGTCGCCACGATGACGATGGCGTTTGGATTTTACCGCGACGTTTTTCAAAAAGAAGGTTTTACGCAAGACGAAATCCGCCGTTGGCAAACGGAAATCTACGAAGGCGCGGTTGAAATTACGGAAACCGTGCTTTTTGTGAAGCAACACAGCGTGAACTGCATTCCCGCCGCGATTTTTCTTGTAGTAAAAAATTTCCCCGACATTTTTTCTGTTTCGGACGCAAAAAAATTCATCGCGGATATGTTTCAAAAAAACGAGATTCCAAACGATTTGGCAGAAAATGTGCGCAATTATATGGAAGAGATTTTTCAAAAATTTCTTTCTGAAAGCGAAAATTCTGAAAATTGGTTTTCGCCCGTCCACGATTTTTTGGTTGAATACGAAAAAAATCCGCCAAAATAAAAAAAGGGGCAAAAAACAAAGAACGGCTTTTAAAAAACGCAAATTTATGCTAGTCTAGTGATATGATTTTGAAGAATATGAAGGGTATTTTTACCCCCCCCCACCAGTCAAATTTATAGTTAATTCTCTTGTTTCTGCGGATTTTCCGCAAATTTCCATAATACATTTTTCTTTTCTCAAAGTAGGTCTGCTTGAAAAGCATTTGTTTTCACGCAGACCTTTTGTTTTTTCAAGGCGAGAGCCAAGGAGGAAAGAGAATTTTTGAAACAGTCATAGATTCCGCTGGCAAATTCAAATTTGTATCGACACATCAATTCAAAATGGCAAAAGGAGTTTATCTATGAAAAAGATTTTTGCATTTTTTCCGGCAATCTTCATTGCATTTGCGATTGTTTCTTGCGCGGAAGTAGGCGACAACAGCAATGAACGCGATTCGCAAAACACTACAAAAATCCATACGGGATTCAACGATGTAAATATAGAAAAAAACGGACTCGGAAGAACAATCGACCTCATCAATGCGGAAAGCCTCTATGAGCGAAAAACAGGAGTCGGCTCGATTTTTGACGAAAACGCGCTTGCAAGCCGCGGTCTTTACGAGGAGCAGATAAGAAATCAGGAGGCGGAGTACACATTCGACAGGTCTTTCGAGGAATTCTATGATGCATGGAATCTTGATGTAAGCGCAAAAGCCGGGCTGGACGGACTTGCGGCGAAAATTCTGGCGAACGGAATCGGACTCGGTTTCGGCGTGGGTGCAGGATACGAAGCCGTGAGCAAGGAAGACACCGAGGCAGTTTTCGTCAAAATGCACCACAACATTGTGGGAAAAAGCCTCGAGCTTCCGAACTACGCTTCGGATTCCGACTACTACACAAGCATCCTTTCAGACAGATTCAAAAGAGACGCATACAATGTAACAAGCGAGGAAACCGCCAAAACATTCATCGAAAACTGGGGAACGCATGTAATCATGGCGGCGTACTACGGCGCGGCGTTCGAGGCGACATTCTGCAACATCTCGCACAAATCCTACGAAATCGAAAGCTGGTACGGCAGCATTGAGGCTTCCGTCAAGGCAAAGTCGTTCTTCGAAATCGGATTCAGCGGCAGCCTCAAGAATTCAAAAAGCGCGGACTCAAGAAAAAGCGCGACAATGTTCAAGGCGCGGGCAATCGGCGGAAAGACCACAAACCTCGCCGACTTCAGCGACTTCGACGACTTCAGAAGCGAATACAGCGCGTACAAAAACTGGGCTTCAAGCCTTGACGAATCGAATTATGTTCTGATTGATTTTCCGAAGAACTCGCTTTACTGCATTTGGGATTTTCTGCCCGATTCTTATTCCGAGCAGAAACAGATTCTGAACAACTACTAGGAAAAAGCCTGCAAAGAGAAATACCAAGAGCTTTTGGACAAAATCAACAATTTTTACAGCGGCTCGTACAGCGCGGAAAACGGAACTCTGACATACGACTTCACAAAGCGAAGCTACAGCGGCGTTCTGACTGTTCCGCCAATAAACGACAGCGACGGCAGCAGAATCAAGCGCTTGACGATACTTGGGCTTCAAACTCAAAAGCAAAAATTATTTTCGAAAACTTTGCTATCGAATCGTCGGACAATTCGCCAGTTTTGTATCTGCCCGTTGAAACTACAATTGAGTGCAGAGGAAACAACAGCATTTCGTCTTCCGCGTACAATCCGATTTCTCTGATTGATTGCAAAAAAGACCTTACATTTGAATCAACAAACGGCGGCAACATCACATTGACACCGAATCAAGTTAGAAACGCAAATTATTACGAAGGCTCAATCGCGGTAAAATCAGGCGGCACTGTTACGATAAACGGCACAAAACTCGTAATAAACAAAGCGGACGGCTGGAACGATTACACAGCAGGCAGAAACGGCGGAAACGGTTCGACTGGAATAAAGGCTTCAAAAGTTGTGATAGAAGGCAATGCCGATGTAGAAATCAAAGGTGGCAACGGCTCAAAAGGAAATAATGGAAAAGACGGAAAGCCTGGAGACCAAGGAGCTAAAATAGACGGACCAAATTCATATTCAGGGAATGGTGAAAATGGAAATCCAGGAGACCCAGGCGGAAAAGGTGGCGATGGCGGACACGCAATTTACGCAG
>CAJOEO010000108.1 GCA_905233535.1 uncultured Treponema sp. | reverse complement strand
ATAATCGGTGTATTTTTGTTCAAGTTACAAGCAAAATTAACATTTTGCGTTGCTTTTGCCGCATCCTTTGAACCAACAGGAATCACCAAATCTTCAGTGGAAGCAGAAGTTTGAAGAATCATCTCGCCGTCAACTTCACGCGCCATCCAACCTTGGACTTTGTATCCGTTCGCAGGATTTACCAATGTGCCATCTCGGTCAAGCCCAAACGCACCAGCGCGCGTATAGTAACTTTTCTCTCCGTTTTTCTCCAAAAAGAATCCGTTACCTTGAATCGCAACATCCGTGGAAACTCCTGTAGATTGAAGGTTTCCTTGTGTGAAAACCGTATCAATCGTCGCAATCGTCATACCCAAGCCAACTTCCTTTGGATTCACACCGCCTTTCTCTTCGGTTGGGCGAGCAGAACCAGAAAGTTGCTGACTTATCATGTCTTGAAAATTAACACGACCACGTTTAAAACCTGTGGTATTTACGTTAGAAATATTATTTCCTATTACGTCCATACGAGTCTGGTGGTTCTGAAGACCCGAAACACCAGAATAAAGTGACCTCATCATATTGCTAACCTCTTTCTCCTAATTTTTGCCGAACAAATTGTTTAGTTGCAGTAAACGGAGATGATTTTATCCATATCGTAAAACATTCCGTTGACTTTAACTTGCGGGCGCGAACCACGCATCGTTGCCTCAACAACACCAGTCGTCGTTGAATCTCCAAGGTCGATTTCAACAGTGCGAAAGTCGTTCCAAATTCTGACTCATATTCGTCATTTGTTCAAGCGAGGAAAATTGCGCCATCTGCGAGATGAACTCGGTATTGTCCAGCGGGTTCGTGGGGTCTTGATTTGTCATCTGCGCCATCAAAAGTTTCAAAAAATCATCTTTTCCCAACTCGTGGCTAGGCTGACGACCATTAACCAAAATCGACTTGTTGAACGTATCAACTTCGTTCTGCACTTTTAGCGTTTCGGCTGCGCCCATCGTCGTATTGATATCCATGTTTTCTCCCACGGCGATTCGCGCCGTATACATATTGAATCGGCAAAATCAAGATTCGACTTAACATTTCGCAATCGAATTTTTTTCAAACCGCTAATTCTGAAATCACGCGACGAAAAAGCGTATCTTCTTTTTGCTTTTTAGAACTTTCCAAAAAAGATTTTTCTTCCATTAATGTAGACAAGACTTTTTCCAATGCGTTTTCCGCCTGTTTTTTGTCGTAGCCCATGCTACAAAGTGCGTCCAAAACGTCAGAAAATTCGCCACATTTTTTTTGCGGATTTTTTGAATCGTCATCAAGGGCGAGTTTTCCTTTTAGCGCGAGAAGCATTTTTTGCGCTGTTTTCTTTCCAAGTCCTGGGATTTTTTCAAGCGTCGAAAGGTCGCCACCGTCCAACGCACGAACCAACGCCGACCGCGAAATCGAACTCATAATTTTTACCGCGCTTTTTGGTCCAACGCCATCAACTTTGTTCAAATCAAAAAAAAGTGCGCGGTCTTCTTTGCTTGCAAAACCGTAAAGCGTCATCGCGTTTTCAGAATGAGAAAGCCACACAAAAACGCGCACGCTCTCGCCAACGTTCGGTAACGATTCAATCGAAGAATCTGGCACGACCAAATCCCATTCAATTCCGCTGTTTTCCAAAAAAATTCGCTGCGGATATTTTGCCGTTAATTTTCCAAAAATCGAATTAAACATTATTCCTCCATTTATCTTACACTTTTAGAATAGCAATTTGCGTGTCGAATTCCAAATCGAGAATTTTTCTGCTATAATTTCCCCATGTTTTTTCCGTCAAAACGATTTTTTGTGATTTTCTTGTCGATTTTTTTTGTTGCGTGTGCTACAAATTCCACAAAAAATTCCATCGAGTCGGAAAAATCGGATTTAACAGAAATTTCTGAAAACGAAACGGAAAAAACTCAACCAAAATCTGAAAATTCTCCAAATCAAGAAAATCCAAAAAACGAAACGGAAGAAACTAAACCCGAAATCGAAAATCCTCCAAATCAAGAAAATCCAAAAGACGAAACGCCACAAAATCCACAACCGCAAGAAGAAACGGAAGAAATTCAAAAAGTCGAAACGATTTCGCTTTTGTTTGCTGGCGATATTATGGCGCACGAGGAAAATTTTGGGGGCGGACGTTTTGACCGCATTTGGACGCACGTTTCTTCGTACATAAAAAACGCGGACGTTGCCTTTGCAAACGTTGAAGCCCCCGTTATGGACGGTCGAAAATGGCAGGCGTACCCCACTTTTAATATGCACACCGATTACGTTGAACAAGCGATTAACGCGGGTTTTCGAGTTTTTTCGCTTGCAAACAACCACACAAACGACCAGGGATTAGAGGGCATTTCTTCCACGCGAAATTTTTTTGCAAATCGAAAAGGCGTTTGGGCGGCGGGGCTTCGCGAAAAATCGAACGGAAATATAACGCACAAAATTGTGGAAATAAAAAAAGACGAACAAACTTGGAAAATCCTTTTTGTTGCGATTACGGAGATTTTAAATCGTCCAGATTTTGCGTCTTATATCGACTACTACCCCTCTACAAAAAACAAGCGACAGGAACTCAAAACCGCTCTAAAAAAATTGAACGACGAAAACGAACACGACATTTTTGTAATTTCTGTTCACACGGACGAACCAGAATACGTTTTGGAAATCACTGACGACCACAAACGTTTTTTTCGCGAACTTGCCACCGAATGTGGCGCGGACGTGGTTTGGGGAAATCACCCGCACGTTGCAAAATCTTGGGAAGAAATCGACGCGAACGGCAAAACCGCGCTTTTGATGTACGCAAACGGCAACACGATTTCTGGACAAAGGCGCGACCCGCAATTTAATCGCCCAAAAACAATGCGCGATTACACAGGCGAAGGGATTTTTGTTCGTGCGGAATTTGAACGGGATAAAAACGGAATTCGCCTTACAAACAACGAGGCAAAATTGATTACAACGATGATTGCGAGCGACGGACGCTACGTTTTGCGTTTTTTGAACGACGATTTGATAAAATCGCTTGACGTGGCGGAAAATCTAAAATGGCGCGATTATCTTTCTGCAAGAAAAAAAATCATGGAGGAATATTTACCGAATCTCAATACAGAATTCTCTAAAAATCATACAAAATAAGGAAAAACTATGGCTATAGACTACAAAAATCTGCCAGTTTATGCGCAAAAAGAAAAAATCCTAGATTCTTTAAGTAAAAATCAGGTTGTTATCGTACAAAGTCCAACTGGCAGTGGAAAAACTACACAAATTCCTGTGATTTTACATGAAGCGGGCTATTCAGAACATGGCGTTATAGCAGTAACGCAACCTAGAAGAATTGCCGCAATGAGCGTTTCTGAATTTATTTCGCGACAACTTGGAACAGAATATCCAGGGCTAGTCGGTTACAAAATGCGTTTTGACGACAAAACGAACGCTTCGACGAAAATCAAAATTATGACCGACGGGATTCTTCTTCAAGAAATGAAACTCGACCCGTGGCTTTCAAATTATTCGGTGATGATGGTTGACGAGGCGCACGAACGCAGTTTGAACATTGACTTTGTGCTTGGACTTTTGAAGCGCGTTCTTAAAGCGCGTCCAGAATTCAAAGTAGTTGTTTCAAGTGCAACGATGAACGCACAAAAATTCAGCGATTATTTTGGAGGCGCGCCAGTCGTAACGATAGAAACGCAAACTTTTCCAGTTACGATGATTTATGACCCGCCCGAATTCAAGGCGACGACCGTTACGCAAACGGGACAAGAAATTCTCCTTTCAAAAATCGAAGAAACCGTCGAAAGAGTCGTTTCAAACAACGAAAAAGGCGACATTTTGATTTTTCTTCCTGGCGAAAAAATCATAAAAGATTGCGTCTCTCGTCTTTCAAAATCGAGCGAACGCGAAAAACTTTATTTAATTCCGCTATACGGAAGACTTCCAAAAGAAGAACAAGAACGAGTTTTTGAAACCGCCCCAGACGGAAAAACAAAAGTCGTTGTTTCAACAAACATCGCGGAAACGTCGGTAACGATAGACGGAATTTCCACGGTAATCGATTCTGGGCTTGCAAAACTCAACTTTTACAGCCCGCGCACATTCACGTCGAGTTTGATTGAAACGTCAGTCAGCCGCGCAAGTTGCAATCAGCGACGTGGACGCGCTGGGCGCACAGGTCCTGGAACGTGCTATCGACTTTATCCGCGCGAAGATTTTGAAGAACGCGAAGAATTTACGACCGAAGAGATTTATCGAACCGACCTTTCGGAAGTTGTTCTGCGAATGGCGGAACTTGGAATCACGGAATTTGACCAATTCGATTTTATTTCGCCGCCTGGAAATTTTGGAATCAAAGGCGCGGTTGAAACGTTGAATCTTTTGGGCGCACTTGAAAACGACCACACGCTTTCGAGCGTTGGAAAAATGATGACGGAATTTCCACTTGAACCGCGCGTCAGCAGAATGTTGGTTGAAAGCATTATGCACTATCCATCTGTTCTCGACGAAGTTTTGATTGCCGCGGGATTTATGAGTACTCATTCCCCGTTTATTCTTCCGCCTGGCGAAGAAATGGACGCACGAAAAGCGCATCATGCGTTTAGGGATTTGCAAGGCGATTTTGTGAGTTACGTCAAACTTTTTAGAACTTACGAAAATCAAAAAAATCCCGCCAAATTTTGCGAAGACCATTATCTCGACGAAAAAGTCATGGCAGAAATTGCGAACATAAAAAAGCAACTTGAAGAAGAAGTTGGAAATCTTGGAATTCCGATTACAGGAGGAGGAAGTTTTGACGATTATCTTTGTTGCATCGCAAGCGGAATGATTCAATTTGTGTGTATTCGCGAAAAACGCGAGCATTACAGAAGCCTCACCGAAGACCACATTTCGATTCACCCAGGTTCGTCGATGTTCAAAACCGACCCGCTTTACATTGTTGCAGGCGAAATCGTAAAAACGTCGCGCACGTTTGCGTCTAGCGTTTCGCCGCTTACAAAGTCGCTTTTGAATCGAATTTCGCCCGACCTCGAACAAAAACTTCAATCGGTTCGTTCCGAAAAAAAAGCAAAAGAAGAAGAGCGCAAGGCGAAACAAAATGAAGAAAAGAAAAAAAAGAACGAATCTTCTGTTTCATTTGGCGGAGAAACGTTCGATGCCGAGAAAGTCGGCAAAGGAAAGCAAAAACTTCTCGCATTTGATTCGGTTCAACTTCAACGCGCACTTTTGAACGAAACAGACAAATCGAAAATCGACAAAATTGCAAACACGCACGCGCTTCTAAAAATCGGCAACGACGTTGCGATGGTCAACGAAAAGGCGCAAATGATTTTCAAAGTCGCCAAAACGATAGATTTGCGTCCACTTGCGAAAAAGGCAGTCAGCGGAAAACCAAGTTTTAACATTTCAAACGAAGACGAAAAAAACGCGCTTTTGGATTCGCTTTCGGTCGTGTTTAGGCTTGTAAAATCGACGAAGCCCAAAAAAGAAAGCAAAATTTCTGACGGACGCGGAAAATATTGGCTAAAAGTTGGACGCGGATTTGCGACAGCGTTGGCAGAAAGTCTTTCGTCGCTTGAATCGCTGGCGGACGAAGCAACGCTAGACGACAAGCAAAAAGAAACGGCGAACACGTTGTACAGAAAATTACATTCATTATACGAATAAAATTTTTTGCGATTGTTGAATCGCCACAAAAAAACTCGGACAGATTCGTCCGAGTTCAAAATCAACGCAACTGCGTATGCCCGATTTCGTTTTCCATGCGCCACTTTATGCAACGACAAAGATAATCTACGTAGGCGGCATTTCGGCACATTCCTTTGCCTTCCACGTCGCTGATTTTTGCCACGTCTTGCGCGTTGCATTTTACGACTTTCATAACGATGTTCAGCGCGTTTTCGTCCGTGTCGTTTGAAATAAACGTACCGATTCCAAACGCAACGCGACATTTTGAACGAAATTCATCGTAAAGTCGCGTCGCCCTTTCAAAATCCAAACTATCAGAAAAAAGAAGAGTTTTTGTTTTTGGGTCGATTCCCAACTTTTCGTAATGACGAATGATTTTTTCGCCCCATTCATACGGGTCGCC
>CAJOEO010000107.1 GCA_905233535.1 uncultured Treponema sp. | reverse complement strand
GGGTCAAGTCCGTTCGGAGTGAGTCCCGCTTCTTCGATTATATTTCGCGCTCTGCGAGCCGTACTTTTGTCCGCAACGAGAATTCGTCCAAGCGCGTCAACGCTGTTTTCGATTTGAGCTTCGTCCAACTTAAACTGAATATCATCGCGTTTTTGCTGGTCTGAAATCGCCACGCTATAAACGGGAACTCCCGTTTGTTTGCTAGTCGTCTTCGCCATAACAACAACCAAAACGATTATGCCGACAACAACGGCGAGTAAAATGAGTTTTTGTACTAAGGTCGATTTAGACCAAAATTCTTTAGATTTTGCGGCGTTCTTTTTAAGCCATTCGTTCATCTTGCCCTCCCGAGAACGAACAATTCATTTTTTTACATTACAAAACTGACAACGCTATCTATTTGTAGATAGTTCATTCCAACCAGTAACGACACGGTCGATTACGGTTTGCGCAAGCGACAACGACATCTGCGCTTTTGACATTGCAATCGAAACTTCCTCAATGTTCACGGAATCAGGATTTGTTACGAACTGCTCGCCAAGCCTGTTCACATCAAGTTGCTGTTCATTTACAGTATTCATCGCGCCAACAAGATATTCCTCAAACGCGCTCATTTTTTTCGGAACTTCACCGCTCTGCGCGTTCTGTTCAGAAATCAACTTCGCGCTTCCAGCGTGTCCTGCTTGCGTTCTAAGCATTTGCGAAGGATTTAAAGTTCCAAAGTTCGTAACGTTCATTTCCGTCTCCTTTTATTTTTAGCCACGACCGATTTCTAGCGCGGAATTAAACATTTCCTTTGCGCCTTGCACAACCGTAGAGTTTGCCTCATACGCCCGCGATGCCGAAATCAAATCGACCATTTCGTTTACGATGTTCACGTTTGGCATTTCAACGTAGCCTTTATTCGGACCACTTTGAATCGCGTCTGGATTTGTTGGGTCGTAAACCATTCTTCCTTGCGTCGTATCTTTTACGATTTCGCGAACGCGAACGCCCCGCCCCGCTCCATTATCAAGCGAACTTGGAACATAAGGATTTCTCCATTGCGGGTGTTCAGACGCAACGGGTTCAATTATAACCATCGACTTTTTGAACGCCCCACCTTCTGGCGTTCGTGTTGTCGTGGCGTTGGCAATATTGTTAGAAATCACGTCTGTGCGAAGTCGCTCGACGCTCATTCCTGTTGCCGCAATATTTATTGAAGTAAACATTCCCATTTTTTACGCTCCGATTAAAAATCGACCTACTTTTTCATCGCCGTCTTAACTTGATTGAATTGAAAATTCGTCAGTTGAGAAAGCAAGCGGTACGATTCTTGAATTCTCAAAACGTCCATTGCTTCTTTTTCAACGTCAACGTTATTTCCATTCGCGTTTGCAGTCGAAGTCCAATCCGTAACGCGACGCGGTTCAACTTCGCGCCAATCATACGGTTCATTCAACTGAATATGGCGTTCGTCGCTTGTCGCAAGGTTCAACGGCGACGGATTTTTTTCACTTTCAAGTGCGCGACGAAGTTCACTTTCAAAATTCACTTCTTGTCGTTTGTAATTCGGCACGCCCGCGTTTGCGACGTTATTCGCCGTTACTTGAAACCGAAGAGAATTGACACTCATTGCGCGTTGCAAAAAATCAACTGAGCGAGTAAACGTATTCATGCTTTTATTTTCGGCATTAGAGAAATCGGTATTTAGCATTTTTCTGTCCTAAAGGAAAAGCGAAATCTTTTTTTTTGCAAAAAATTCAAAATTTATTTGCAATTTTTTTCAATTCGGAAATCTGTTCCAAAACTCGATTTGGAGAAGGACCGCCCAAAGTTTTTCGCGCTTCCATGCAAGCGCGAGGCGTAATTCTTTCAAAAATGTCGTTTTCAAAAAGCGGCGAGATATTTTTGAGTTCTTCAAGCGAAAGTTCTTCGATTGCATTTTTGTTGCTGTCGATTGCAAGACGGACGCAGGCGGCAGAAAGCGCGTGTGCCGTTCTAAACGGAATGCCTTTCAAAACAAGATAATCGGCAACGTCGGTGGCGTTTGCAAAACCGCCCGCACAACTTTCTTCCATTTTCTTTAGATTCCATTTTGCCGTGGAAATCATCGATTCAAAAACGCTGATGTTTGAACGAATCGTGTCGAGCGCGTCAAAAAGCGGGGCTTTGTCTTCTTGCATATCGCGGTCGTAAGCGAGAGGTAAACCTTTTACCATGACAAGTAAATTTATGAGGTCGCCGTAAACTCGTCCCGTGCGCCCGCGAATCAACTCGGCAAAATCGGGATTCTTTTTTTGTGGCATAATCGACGAACCCGTACTCCATTTTTCGCTCAAATCCACAAAACCGAATTCCGTCGTCGCCCACAAAACGATTTCTTCGCACATTCTCGAAAGATGACTTTGCAAAATCGCAAAATCCGACGTAAATTCTATGCAAAAATCGCGGTCAGAAACGCTGTCAAGCGAATTTTGCGTTGCGCCAGAAAATCCCAACGTTTTTGCAACCGACATTCTGTCTAGTGGTAGCGAACTGCCCATAAGCGCGCCAGAACCAAGCGGCGAAAGCGAAATGCGTTTAAGCGAATCGGAAAGTCGCTCCAAATCGCGAGAAAGCATAAAGCCCCAAGCGCACAAATGTTCGGCAAGCGTTCCAGGTTGGGCGTGTTGCAAATGCGTGTACCCCGTCAAAAGAGACGTAGTATGATTTTCAGCGATTGATGCAAGCGTTTTTATGAGAGAAGCGATTTCTTTTTGCAAATCGGGAATTACTCGTCTAAGATAAAGTCGTTCGTCGAGCGCGATTTGGTCGTTTCGGCTTCGTCCTGTGTGCAGTTTGCGCCCCGCGTCTCCGATTCTGTCAGTGAGCGTCGCTTCCACAAAAGAATGAATATCCTCCGCTGAATAATCGATTTTTAGCGCGCCCGATTTTAAATCGCTTTCTATGGAAGAAAGTCCATTTTTAATCGCCTCGCCCTCTTCCGCCGAAATTATGCCCTGCTCGCAAAGCATTTTTGCGTGCGCAAGAGAACCCGCAATGTCGTCCAACGCCATACGTTCGTCTACATGAATCGACGTTTCAAATTCAACTGCCTTTGCGTCAGGTCCGTCCTTAAAACGCCCGTGCCAGAGCGCGGCGTGATTGTCTTTTGTAATTGTTCCGTGTTGTTCCATAAAAAAATTATACTTGTTTTTCCGTTGATTAAAAGATTTTTCGTCGAAAAAAATCACTCGCCAAATTTTGGGTGAAAGATTTTTCCGCCGTTTTGCGTTTCCGTTTCGACTTCTTCTTTTTTTGAAGAATCTTCTTTGAACCGCGTTTGAACGGTCATTTCAGATTTGATTCTGTCGAGCGTTGGATTTAAAACGGTTAAGATTTGCGCCAAAACCGTTACAACTTCTTCGTCCGCGTCGTTCGCTTGCACTAGTTTTTTATACGAATCGAATATTTGAATATATGCGTGATTCAATTTCGTATAATCAGAATTATAGATTTCTACTTTTGTCATTTATTCCCCACAAAATAAAAACGTTTTTCGCCCAATCGTCGATTTTTTTTAATGCGATTGGACGAATCGAAACGTTTTGTCTATTCCATGCGCTGTTCGTCGATTGGTTTTCCAGGAATCGCCATTGGCAAAATCATTTCGTCGATGTCGATTTTTGCGTCCACGATGAACGGGGCGTTTGCGTCAAACGCTTTTTTGAACGCCTCTTCGAATTCCGCGTTGTTTTTTGCCAAAACGTAGCCAACGCCGTAAGCGTCCGCAAGTTTTTTCCAATCTGGACCAAAATCGAGCGTCGTATGGCTGAATCTGCTTTCGTAAAAAAGTTTTTGCCAAACACGCACGTTTCCAAGCGTGCCGTTATTCACAAGAACGATTACGATTGGAAGATTGTAGCGTGCAATCGTGCAGAGTTCGTTGCAATTCATGCGGAAACTTCCGTCGCCCGCAATGTGAACCACGCGCCGCGCTGGATTTGCAATTTGAATTCCCATCGCCGCGCCCGTACCGAATCCCATCGTGCCAAGTCCCCCCGACGTAACAAAAGTTCGTGGCGTTTTAAAAGGATAAAATTGCGCCGTCCACATTTGGTGCTGTCCAACTTCCGTCGTAATAAAAGCATCGTCGCCCGCGATTTTGTGGACGGTTTCGAGCATGAATTTTGGATTAATCGAATCCGATTTTTCCACAAAATAACTTTTTGGAAGTTCTTTTTTCCATTCGTCGATTTTTGAAAGCCATTCGCCGCGTTCTTTTTTTTCGATTAGCGGAAGAAGTCGTTTTAGAATCGATTTGATGTCGCCAACAAGACAACCGTCCGCGCGAATATTTTTGTTCACTTCGGCAGCGTCAATGTCAACGTGAAAAACGGTCGCGTTTTCGGCAAATTTTGCAGGGTCTCCAATCACGCGGTCAGAAAAACGCGAACCGAGCGCGAGAACGAGGTCGCTTTGCGTTACCGCCATGTTGCTCGCCCGCGTGCCGTGCATTCCGACCATCCAAGTGCAAAGCGGATTGTCGGCAGGAAAAACGTCGCGCCCCATAAGGCTTTCAGAAACAGGAATCTGCGCTTTTTGTGCAAGTTCAAAAAGTTCCGCTTCCGCGCCAGAAATTTTTACGCCACCGCCCGCGTAAATAATCGGGCGAAGCGAATTATTGATGATTTTTGCCGCGTTTTTGATTTCTTCGTCGCTTGGAATTCCAACGTTCATAACGCGCTTAAAATTTGCGTTCTTTTGAACGAGAGTTGAAGAACCGTCGTCGTTTTTTGAAAGCGGATCGAATTCACATTCTTTTGCCGTAACGTCTTTTGGAATGTCGATTAAAACAGGTCCAGGTCTGCCAGATTTTGCGATTATAAACG
>CAJOEO010000106.1 GCA_905233535.1 uncultured Treponema sp. | reverse complement strand
TTGACATTGTTCCGAGGTCTGCGCTGAGTTTGTTCGACAAATCTCCAGATTTGAACGCAACATCAAATGCCGCGTCAATCATATCATTAACTGTGTAGCCAACTTGTCCCGCAAAGTTCAAGCCGATGATTGTTTGGTCGCCGACTGCATCGCCGTTCAACATACTGAACTTCATTTGTGCAACCAACTGCAAATTTTTAACCGAGTTGTTGATGAAGCGCAAATCTGCCGCCAAAGCATTTGCTCGCAATGTAGCAACCGCTTTGCCTGGGTCAAGTTCGTAAAGTTCTGCCGTTCCGCCCGAAGTCTTAAAATCTGAATCTTCAAGTTGCAAACCGTAAGTAACACCAGCCGCAATCGTTGAATCAGGAATGAGCGTCAAGCCAGCAAAATACGCACCGAACGCATAGCGGTTTGTTGCAAACATACGGGCAACTGCTTCAAATGTAAGGTCTTCGCGCGCTAAACCAATATCGAGAGAATATCCCGCTTTGAAGTTCTGAATGCTGTCAGCATCATCGTTTGAGTTGTAGCGGAAAGGCGAATCAAAGATACCAGCCTTCAAAACCAATTTGCCGTCCGCAACATCTTCAATCGTGTAATCCGCAATAGCCGAAAGAACGCGAGTAGAACCGACCGCTGAAAGATTGTTCACATCAACAAGCCAGCCAAACGGAGCTTTTGTTAAATCTGTGCCTGTTCCGACTGTTTTTATTGAAGCCGCAGAACCTGCTCCCGCTGCGTAGTATGTCAAAGAAGAATCGTAAGCAGAACCTTTTTTGTAAACACTTCCATCAGAACCATAGTATTCTGCTGCCAACTTTCCGTCTTTGTCTACGCTTACACCAGTTTCTTTCAAAGCAACGGTCTTTTTTTCGTAATATTGAACCGCCCCTGTTGCTGTTGAACCCGTTGCATTGCTACCAAAATCGCTGCCAGACATTTGTGTGCCTTTTGCAATTTTCGTATAAGTATTGTCGGTATTTTTTTTATAGTAGTCTTTTGTGGTTTTTCCGTCAGCATCAAGAGCAACACTTGCTTCAGAGTATGCTTCTGTGGTTTGAACCGCTTTCGTGAAGCCTGTAACAAGGTTTGTACCCAAGCCCCAGTGTTTGAGCCAACTTTGGTCTGTTAAGCCTTCTTCTACGAGTGTCGTGTTGTATCGTTTTGTGAAGATGCTTTCGAATTTTCCAGCGGACAGGTTAAAATTGCCGAATGTGAGAGTTGCCCAGTATTTTGTATCGGGCGCGATTGTGTTTGTTCCATTGTTTATCGCAAGGTCAACATTTACGGAAGCGTTTTCGCCTTTTGCGTTTACAGAAAGCGTATCCGATGCCGAACCTGCGCCAGTCATATCCGTTACCGTGATTGTAGAATTGTCCTGCGCGTCCTTTGTGTACTTAAAAAGACTTGGGCGTGTGCGGGAATTTAGCTTGACGCTTACATCTGCATTAGCGAACGCCGCCGCAAGAGCCGCAACAGAAACAGCGGCAATCATTCTTTTCTTCATAGAAAACTCCTGTTTTGTGATTGGAAGCGTAAAACCAACGGTTTTTTGTCATAACTTTTTGACGAGGTTTTCTTTTCTTTGTATAGTGTGAAAAAAAACGGTCGCTTTCGCGAATTTTCAGGCGGGAATTTAAAAAAATTGAAGAAAAAGGAATTTTTAGAAAACGGATTTTAGCATTTTGTGTTCGGCAAACGAAAAATAACCGCACCGTGAAATTATGTTAGAACTTCGTTTATCGCAAAAAAAGCCCTTTCAGATTACTCCAAAGGGGCAACGGGAAAAGTTCAACTTTCAGCCAAATTTTTGCACATTGAACAATTTTGCTAATTCCATGCGGAATTCTTCCGTTTCCTCTTGTTGCTTTATCGCTAAAAGCACGGTTTTTCCTTCTGCGTTTGTGCCGATATGAATGTTAAGATTTTTCAGAATGTCCATACCGATGAGGATATTGCCCGTTCTGTCGTAACTGACCGAAACGACAAAATCTCCGAGCAACAAGCCACCGAGCGTAAATCCTTGTGCCGTATGTCGAAAAGAAATGCTGTTCAGTTCCATAAATCTGTGCGATTTGAACTTCTTTTTGTCCTCGTCCCGTTTTTGCTTGGAATCGTTCACGCCAAAAGAAATTGTTTTCTGCACAGAATCGTCCGCGCAGTCTTTTTCTTTCATTCGATATGCAACTTCATCAGAAATACCGAGTTTCAAAACGGGAAACGATGTATGCGGACAGCCTGTATCAATCTTCACATCAACAGTATGAAAAGTCAAACCGTTCAGCTCAAAATCAGCGGTCGTCCTGAATTCATTTTTTGCGCTCAGTACGATTTTGCAAAAACTACTCGTCATAGAAAATATCTTCTTCTTGCTCTATGCTGTCGTTGTACACAGGAATAATGACATTGTTCGGCGAATACAGGCGGTCGGATTCTTCATTTGGCTCTTTGCCGATAAAGCCGATGATTCCATCTTCCTGCATTTGCTCATTCTTCGGGCGGTACAAGATAATCCATGTGTCGAGAATATCTGAAAGCTGTTCCTTAAAAACCCTCATTCCCTTGGAAAGTTCTTCGAGTGAATATTTGCGCAAAGTTTCTGCCATAGCCGTCTCCTTGCTTCTACTATACCATATTTTTGTTTTTCCCCACAAAACAAAAACGCCCCATCAGATTGCTCCGAGGGGCGGTGTGGATTGAGCCTATGCCTTGCGGCGTGAGGTCAAGGACTTATTCAGCTGTCGCAAAGTACAACTTGATGTTTCCTATAGAGAGTTTTTTCTCCGCTTTATTCTCTGACACATTGACATAGAATGTCACAGATGTTTTTTCGTTTATTTCGACTGGGGAGTCGAAAGTTTCTGTGAAGTTTCTGTTGTCTTTTACGGCATCGCTCGTAGCAAGTGTAGTATCGCCAGACTTTACAACCAATGTGTGCTTCGCACTATTTGTGCGGATTGCGGCAGAAACGCCTGTCAAAGATACTGTTTTTCCTTCTGGAGGGGTAACAGTAACTGTTATCGCAAAAAGGGAAGACTCCTCAGCAATTTTAGTATCTGCAGCGGAAGTTGTAGGTTCATACATAATTCCAGGGTAGTCGGTAGCGCCAAGATTTGAATAAACTTTGCTAATAACCCATGTTGAAAGCACTGTCGGTGGCGCAACAGAGAAACAGTCAGATGTAAGACCTGTAGAACCTGCATTTGCAACGCTTGTTGTGTTTTTGACAAGTTCATCAAGAGTGTTTTGCTGAGAAAGATTGAGAATTGTGCTAGCCTTTGGGAAATCTTCGCTTTCTGTATCAAAAATTGTAGCAATGACTTTGTTGCATGCTGTAATTGTTACATCAATACTGTCTTTGAATTCAGTTCCAGCACCATCTTTGATTGTAGCTGTAATTGTTGCTGTGCCTGCTTTTACGCCAACAACTTTTCCGCTACTACTGACAGTTGCAACCTCTTTGTCAGAACTCGTCCATGTCACCATTTCAGAAATATCAGTTGAGTTGTCAACTGTCTTTGCTTTAAGCGACAAAGAACCTGTTACCGCTTCAAAGGTTTTTTTACTCTCTTCGACAGAATCAAGAGCAAATTTGGCAGAACCAGTTGCAACAACTGCGTAATCTGCTAGATAACGACCAACACGACCACGAACAACTGCGGTTCCTGCATATTTTGCAGTCACTTCTCCAGAGTCGATGCTGACAACTCTTTCGTCACCACTTTGAACAGCCCATGTTGCAGCGGAGGTCACATCTTCAGTAGCCCCAGCTGTGTCTGTGCCGTTAAGTTTTGGTGTAAAAGATTCAAAGATTTTGAGTTCTTTATAGTAGCCTTCAGGGTTTGTATCGGTAATATATGTAGCCGATTTTGTGAGCCCTGTACTGTCATAAGCAACTGATGCAACGCTTGCTGGTGCTGTAAATGTATGCTCTTTAGACAGGTCGAGTTTTATTATACACGCACCATTGATATAGATTGTATAATCTCCTGCAGGTGCAGATTGAATTTGGAATTCAACAGCCTTATTGCTTTGCAAATTGTCTTTAAAAACGCAAGGTGTATTGTCTTTGTAGATTGCGATATATCGCTTTGCCTCTGCACTTCCACTTCCCGCACCCAAAAGATATATGTCGGAAGTAGTCGCAAGGGTGAGTGTGAGGCTATAGCCTTTGTCAAGGGCTGAAAGACTTGCTGTGGCAGCAGATGATTGCAACCAATCTGAATCAAATGTAGTTGACCCCAGTGCAATACCTGTTTTGCTTCCAGCCTTGCCTTTGAAATTTGTAGCGACAAGCTTTGTTCCGTCACTTCCCGCCGTGCTTGGAGATATTTCCCCTGTAATCATGGTTTCATCGGCAGAGATCGTTGTCGTACCAATTTTTCCATCTGTTTTTACCTTTGAAAAATCCCAAATGGCTCCATCATACACGCTTGTCGATGCAAACGACTTTGCAGTCGTAGGTGTTTCGGGTTCGTAAGAATCATCGCCGTCGCCGACACTGCACGCCGCAAACGCAAGCGCGCCCAAAGCAAGTAATCCTGCGATTTTCTTGAATAATGATTTTTTCATTTTCTTTTCCTTGTTATTCAAAGTGAACTTTCGCCCTGTTTTTGCAGAGCGAAACCTGAAAGTTGTTCAAGAATTCGATTTTTCTGAACAACTTTTCAACCTTACATTTTCACGCGGAACAAAATCGGAATATTCACAAGAATGTCCATATCCTTGTTTGCCATTTCGTTCGCTCCGATTCCGCCGAAGCCCACCAAAACGCCCGCTGTAACGCTTGCTCCACTTAAAGCAAAAATCTGAGCGTGCGGGTGAACGAAAATCTGCGTGCCGTCTTCGCTGTTTCGTCCCAAATGGAACAAGTTCGTTCACCTTATAGCGAGCGGCAAGCATATTCCACAAAACTTGCGACGATTTGAATCCTGTCAAGCCAGCAAGCGCACCGACTGCCGCGCCGTCAACTTTTTCATAAGGAGTGTCGCTGCTTGTGCAGAGTTTTGCAAACTTGTTAAACGATGTAATCGTCAAATCGGCATTTACTTTGATGTATGCGCGGACATCAAAGTTGTATTCCTGCAATTTTCCATTAAGGAAAACAACCGAGCCACCGACTGTGCTGTCTGCAAGCATTGGAACGACGAGCGGCTTTGCGTACAAGCCTGCAATCGTTTCCTGCTCTTTTGTTGCGTCTTTCCAAATGCCTTTCGCAAAAAGTTCCGCTTCAAAGATTTTGTTCATTTTAGGCATAACAAAAACTGCCCAGCCTGGTACGCCTGAATTCGTTGCCGTCTGCGAATCCCAAGTTCTGTCGGAAATCAAAGTTCCCTGAACTTTTACGGAAAGACCTTTTACGCCTGCTAATTTGTCAAGGTTAAGATTGTAGCCGGCAAGAGCAAAGAAGTTGCGTCCCGTTCCAAAACTCAACTGGTTGTTTACGCAGATTGCATCAGAACCCGTAAATGCAGAGCCGAGTTTGAATGTTTCAAAAACTTTTCCTTCTTCGTTTCCGTTATCTGCGTCTTTTTTTGCGCGGAAATTCATCGCTCCGTCGCCGTTCCAGCCTGCGTTCGCATAAAAATCGCCGTACTTTGCGCCAAAATCAAGAACATGCATTACGATGTTGTTGTTTCCGCCCGTTGTCGGCTGAAGCGTGGTTTTTATTGTAAAAATGTCGCCGCTTGCCGTAAGCCCCAAATTGTCTTTGCCGGCGTTCCAGCCTGTCAAATTGAACCAGTTTGTAGTCGAACCGTTGTTGTCGTAGCCAGAATCAATGTAAATATTGCCATAATCGTCTGTAGAACGACCATCATAGCCTTTGTTGACATACTTGAACAATTCAACGCCGTTTCTGTAATTCAGGCTTACTTTCATATCTGCAAACGCAACTCCAGCCGCCACCGACCCGATTGCGAGTGCGCTGATTATTTTTTTCATTTGTTCCTCCAGTGAATCCTAAAAGATTGCGGCTAACGAAGTTAGAAACTGAACGCAAAGATGACTGGAATCGTAACATCTAGCGTTGCGTCTGCATCGGACTTTGGATTTACATCTGTCCAAGTCGCGCGAACAGATGTTGTAACACTGACACGCTCCGTTGCTTGAACAGCAAGATACGGAGAAGCGATGAGTTTTGCTCCGCTGCAACTGTGATTTTTGTCAAATCCGTCGATTACGCTCTGAAGCGTCAAACCTGCATTCAAATTGTCCGCAATTTTGTATGTTCCGTTGACCATATTCCAAAGCACCCAAGTGTTTGTGTCGCCGTCAACATTGTTTTTGTCATTGAATCCGCTTGAAAGATTGTGCATCGTGGTAAACGAAAGTTTTTCGCTGACTTCGTAGCGGGCGCGCAGGTCAAAGCCCCACTCCCAGCCCCATTTATCCCAATCTTTCGCAGTGGAATCGTATGCTTGCACTGCGGCAATCGTATAGCCGAATGTCAAATCAAGTCCTTCCACTAATTTTTCTCCAGGACTGATGAAAGCGGCAAAACTGTTGTTGTGTTTTGTTAAACTCTTAAAAGTAAAAGTGAAATCAAGAAGATTCTCATCGTGGTACGCGGCTTCAAATGCAAAGCCTGAATTCATTATGTGTCCGCTGTCAGCAACATCTTGTGAATTTGTTTTTGTACTTGCAGGTGTTACATCGGGATTCCACGAACTTTTTGTCAATCCCGCTCTTACTATGATATTTCCAGGCAGCCCCTCGTCGTAGTCATACTCGGCAAGCATGGAAAGATTGCCGCTTGTTACATTGTTGCTGTCTTTGCCAGTTGTGCCGTTTATAACACCCAATTTGTTAAGTTCAAAATCTTCGTCTTTAAGTTTTCCTGCGTCTTTGTTTACGCGATTTGCCCGTCTTTCACTCCAAGAACCCGCTGTGATTTTTAACTTTCCCATTGGAAGTCCAAAATTCAGCCAGCCGTAATATGCGTCCTCTTTCAGTTCGCCCTTTGAAATGTCAAAATCCAGCACAACTCCGCAAATATCATTTTTAATTGTAAGAGCCATACAATCAGTACGAGCATCATTGTCGTACTTCAAGCTTCCCCCACTAGATTTGAAGAAATTGCTACCGGTGTACGAGAAACTTATATCGGCCGCTAATGCAGAGCCGACAAGCGTCGCCCCAGCAAGCACCGTACTCACGATTCTCTTCATAGAAAACTCCTGTTTTGTGATAGGAAGCGTAAAACCAACGGTTTTTTGTAACACTTCCGTATAAAAAAGATTCTAAATCATAAAAAAAATTTTGCAACAAAAATTTTGAGATTTTGGAGAAAATTAAACAGGAATCTAAAAATTCTGTTATTAAAAATCTTTAACAAAAAAAATTAAAAAAAATAGAAAAAAAACTAAAGATTTCTTTTTTTCTGAAAATAAGATAGTATTTTTTTATGAGTTTTTTGAACCGAGTTTTAGCCACTGTTCTTTTTTTTGCAGTTTCCGCGTTTTTTTCGTGTTGGTCGCCAAAAATCGAACAGCAAAAATGTTCAAGATTGATTCTTGCGCAAGGAATTAAATCTTGGAATGAACTATACGGATTTTTCATGGCGAATAATCCAAATGCGGATTCGCAAAAAGTCGCGCGTTTAGCAAAGTATTATATAGAAGAATCTCTTGCAGAAGGAATTAACTCGGACGTGGCGTTTGTTCAAATGTGCCACGAAACTGGATTTTTGCGCTACGGAAATTTGGTTACGGCGGACATGAATAATTTTTGTGGGCTTGGTTCAATGGACACGGAACACCGCGGCGAACGTTTTGAAACGGAACAGTTGGGCGTTCGTGCGCACATTCAGCATTTGCAAGCGTATGCCACAACGGAAGACGTTTCGTTAAATCGCCCGCTCGTTGACCCGCGATATAATTGGGTTCATAAAACAAAATTCGTGGAAGATATTTTTGGTCTTACTGGAAATTGGGCGACCGACCCAGAATACGCACACAAACTCGACGCATTTTTGACAAAACTTGAAAGCGACGCTTGGAAACATGAAAGTCAAAAAGAAATTCCAGAAGAAAGCGTTGCGGAAATCGCTGACGAGCCTATTTTAACAAAAATCGAAATTCCCGAAGAAAACGTTGCGGAAAACCCGCCCGATAAAGCCGTTTTTACGGAAATCGCTTTTCCCGAAGAAGTTATTGAAGAAAACGTGATTAAAAAGACTTCGCCAAAAGAAAATGAATTTTACGAAGAAATCGCCACAATTTCAGAAGAAGAAGTTTTTAAAAATCCACAAATTAATAAACGGTCGTTGAACGAAGTCAAAATCGATTGAAAAGAAATTATAAAAATTTGAGGTTTCGATTTCGTTCGCTCAACATTCAACTTATTACATTTTTAGATTTACGCAGAAATTTTTTGTTGCCATTCGATTATTGCGACTTCCTGCCCTGTTGAAAAGCACGCTTGCGCACGAGTGTATACTTTTTTTGCAATTTCTTCGTCAAGATAATATTCCCCGCAGTCGTCGCAAACCTTTGCAGGAACATTGCGAAAAATCACAGTGGCATTTTTTCGAGTCAATACAACAAGCGAATGTCCATTTTTCATTTCGCCAAATTTACAAATTGGACAATTCATTTTTTCCTCCTTGATTTAAAATCTTCTGTCCACAACTCTGTATCAGGTTCATATACAGTAATGATATATTCTGTTTTATCATATTGATTATATGTACAAACAATATGAATTGGACGATTTTCATAAAATCCTAATATTAAACGACTAGGATATGGTTTATCATCAGGATATTCTTTTATTACACAACCATTTTCTATAACGTTTTTTATAATATCTGGAGAAAAACCTCTTTCTGCCATACGTCTGAAAGCGTGTCCTGAAAACGAATAATTCATTTTCGCTCCTTGCAAAAATTATACCATATAAAATTAAGTAGTTTTTGCTGATTTTTGACATTTTGCGGAAATTCAAAATTGTTATGGAAAATGCGAACAAAAAAAATAGACGACCGATTATCCGTGAATTGACGATGAAAAACGGGCTTTCGTATCCGAGCGAAGAGGAACTTGTGATGTTGATTTTGGGGAGCGGCGCGAAAAATCGTTCTGTGCGTGCGATTGCTCGCGATATTGTGGACACGGTTTTGTCTTGCAACCGCGAAAATCTCGTTGAAGAACTTATAAAAATACAAGGAGTTGGGCAGAATAAGGCGTTGGCGATTGCCGCCGCGCTTGAATTTGGTTACCGCATGAATCGAAAACCGCAATCTGTGGTGAACGAGCCGAAAGACGTTTTGCCGTATTTGCAGTCTTACGCGATAAGCCAGCAAGAGCATTTTCTTTTGATTTCGTTGAACGGTTCGCGGGAAATCATTTCGATTCGTGTGATTTGCGTTGGTTCGGGGACTATGGCGCTAATG
>CAJOEO010000105.1:3842-8744 GCA_905233535.1 uncultured Treponema sp. | reverse complement strand
ACATAATCGTATTCCACCGCGTAGCCTGGGCGGGAAACTCTGCAATTCGCAAAGCCTGGAATCGTGCGCAAAAAAGCGTCTTGCACTTCTTCGGGAAGCGAAGAAGAAAGCCCGTTCAGATAGATTTCGTCCGTGAAAAGACTTTCAGGCTCAACGAAAAGCTGATGACGCTCTCGTTCTGCAAAACGCATAACTTTGTCTTCGATTGAAGGGCAGTAGCGCGGACCTGTTCCGCTGATTTTTCCAGAAAAAAGCGGCGAGCGCGAAATATTTTCGCGAATGATTTTGTGCGTTTCCTCGTTCGTGTAAACTACATGGCAGGGAACGAACGGACGGTCGATTTTTTCGTTTGAAAAACTGAACGGAATCACGTCGTCGTCGCCCGCTTGCTCTTCAAAAAGCGAAAAATCCACGCTTTTTTTAAGAATCCGCGGAGGCGTTCCCGTTTTGAGCCTGCCCGTCGTGAAACCCAAATGCTGCAAAGACTGCGTAAGCCCGAACGCGCCTTTTTCGCCGAGCCTCCCGCACGGAGAATCGAATTCGCCGATAAAAATGCGCCCGCCCAAAAAAGTGCCAGTCGTCAAAACCACGGACCGCACGGGAATCACGCGCCCGCGTTCCGTAAGAACGCCTATAACTTTGCGCCGCATATTCGAACGCGCTTCGCCCTTTTTTTCGCCAGGAATTTCGCCTTCCTGCTTTGACGAAGAATCAGGAGGAAGAGCCTCGTCACTTTCGCTCGTCAAAATCGCCGTCGCAGTGTCCATCAAAGTAGAAATGTTCGGCTCTTCTTCGAGCGTTTTTCTTGCAATCTGCGCGTAGAGAATCTTGTCCGCCTGGCTTCTCGGCGACTGAACGGCAGGACCGCGCGATTTGTTCAACATTCTGAATTGAATCATCGATGCATCGATGATTTTTGCCATTTCGCCGCCGAGCGCGTCGATTTCGCGCACGATGTTTCCTTTGGCGATTCCGCCGATTGACGGATTGCAGCTCATTCTTGCAATCGAATCGACAGACTGCGTAATCAAAACCGTTTTCAAGCCCATTCGCGCCGAAGCCAACGCCGCTTCGATTCCAGCGTGTCCGCCGCCGACAACTGCCGTGTCGTACCAATCAAAAAATCCTGCCATAAAAATATTCTAGCGATTTTCAAAATAGGAATCGACAGGATTTTTTGAACATTCGGCAAAGAAATCCTCAAAAGAAAAATATCGAAATGACAATTTTCGATTTTGTTTTGCCGTTTTGGAATTATGCGATTAGAATTATTCAAATTTGATTTGAGGAGAAGTCAATGCCGAACTGGGTTTTCAATTCTGTAACATTTCCCGAAAAGCAGGATTTCAAGCGTTTTGTGGAAAAATTCTGCAAGGCGGAATCAAACACCGTGTTTTTGTTTTCAAACATCATTCCTGAGCCTGAAACAAAAGATGAATGTCCAAAAGAGTATCTTCTTGACGAAACGGGAATGACAAAAGAAGGATACAGAATCCAAAACGACGAAAAAGCCTGGTTCAACTGGTACGCATGGCACTGCGACAAATGGGGCGTAAAATGGGAAGCGATGAATTTTGCTATTCGCGAAGACCTAAATTCGATTTCCTTTGACACTGCTTGGGGCGAGCCTATCCGCGTTTACGAAAAACTCGCTCGCGACGGATGGCGTTTTTCGTTCGCGGCTTGCGGCGAGTGCAATGAATGGATAGCAGAAGGACACAGCGAAAACGGAAAAATCGTCTTTGACAAAGAAGAATGTTCGCAGATACAGTCCGACGAAAATCCGCCGCCGTCTTGCGATAACGAGGATTCCACGGATTCCGCGGATTTTTCCGGCAACATTCCGTTTTGAGTCTGCAAAAATCGGCAGCCTTTCATTAATCTTCATCTCTTTACGGATTTAAACCGCAGGTTAATGGAAACCTTCCATAAATTAAATATAGTGCAGAATTTTAATGAAATCAATAAATTCTCTTTTTTCAAAAAAAGTTGTTGACACAAAACTTTAGTTAGTATATGCTAACAATCAGTTAGACGTTGCTAACTAGTACCTCTGAAACGCTTGAGGAGCGGTTCTCCTTAGGCTCTAAATGGCGGAAGCAAGATTGATTTTTTGACTGTTTCATTGATTTTGCTTCCGTCGTTTTTTTTATTTGGGAGGGCGTTATGAGTTTTGACGAAACGATTGTTAAATGTAGTGCGCCCGCGTTGTGCGGAATAAAGCCTGCTTCGCTTTTTTCAATGAGCGACGAGTGTTTTCGTTCGGGCAAAAATGATTTTATGAAGTGGCGACGCGAATTTTCGCAGAACGGACGATATTTTGTTCCGCTAAAAAAAGACGACGGGCGGATTTTGTTTTTTGTGTTCGACAGAAATCTTCTTTTGCACGTGCTTGAAGACGGCGAAAATCGTGCGTATCTTTCAAAAAAGGGGTATCCCACGGAAAAAGGTTTTTCTGCGATTTTGGCGGAACTTCTGCACAGACTTTTGTTTTGCGCGGATTTTCCTCACGAAGTTGGGCTTTTTTTGGGGTATCCGCTTGCGGACGTTTTGGGATTTGAACGTCGCGAAGTTTGCGAGTTTTCGGGATTTTGGAAAGTTTACGCGAATCGCGAAGAAGCGCAACGTCGAATGAATCTTTATAAATCTTGTAGCGAAACGTGTAGAAAATTGGTCGGCGAGGGTTTTTCCGTTCCGTCGTCCATAAAAAAATACATTCAGAAAGGAGTTTGATTATGGCAAAAGTCGCGATTGTTTACGCTTCCACAACTGGAAACACTGAAAGTTTGGCGAACGCTTTAAAAGAAGCCGCTGGCGCGGACGCTTATTTTTCCACCGCGGACAGCGCGGACGCTGGCGAAGTTTTGGGCGCGGATTTGATTCTTCTTGGAAGCCCCGCAATGGGCGCGGAGCAGTTGGAAGATTCCATGGAATCGTTTTTTAGCGGAATCGAAGGTCAGATTTCTGGAAAGAAAATCGGGATTTTCGGCTCTTACGATTGGGGCGACGGTCAGTTTCTTTCTGATTGGGGCGAGAGAATCACTGGCGCGGGTGCGACTCTTGTCGGCTCAATGAAGGCGCAACTTGCACCCTCCGACGACGCATTGGCAGAAGTGAAAAATCTTCTTTCTGCATAAACAAACGACCTCAAGTTTTCGAGCCGTCTAAAGTTTTTTCGACTTTTGACGGCTCGTTTTTTTTTAAGAAATTCACTCTGTTTTTTCCCAATCGCGCTCAAAATCTTCTTTGCGAGCAAGCAGAAAATCGCCTTTTTTGCCGCGAACAATGTAATCGCCAATTTGTGCAGGAACGATTTTTTCGCTCGTTTTGATTTTTAGAATTGCGTCGATTTTGCCGTCGCCGTCGGTGTCTGCGTAGTCGAACATCGCAAACTGTAACGCAAACGCCTTGATTTCTGTGCTGTTTTTCCCAGTCCATTGTATAGCATCAACCGTTTCTTTTCGTCTGTATTTCATTTTTTTTCCTTAGTTTTATTTCGCCGAAAGAGTAAAAAAAGATTAGTTATTTGAAACTAACGGCACGTAAAAAAAGGTGTATTTAATCGCAGTGCATAACGGTTGCAGACAAAAAACGCCCGCTTTCGTCAAAGCGTATCACCAGCGAAGTGTAATCCAGCCCAATCAAAGCGTCCGCTGAAATAAAATACTCATATTCTCCGTCGCTTTCGCCCCACGGCTCACCAAGTGCGGCTTTGATTTCCTGTGCAGAAGGTCGTTCTGCCTCAAGTTTTTCGATAAGCCGCGCCGTCATACTCCGCCGAATTTTCGCGTTCGGGAGATATTTTTTCCACATCAGCGAATGAAAGGGAATATCCAGCCCGAACGGAAAAAGCCGAGCAAGCATAAACAGCGCGGCAAAAGCCAAAAGCACAAGCAGAACGCCTTTTTTCTTGGTCATTGTTATCTTGTGAGCTTGCGGTAGACGGTCTTGTGTGGGATTTCGCTGTCGATGCCGAGCACCTTCTTCTTCCACTCGACGTATTCGCTCCAGTTGCCCTCGAAGAACTTGACTTCGCTGTTATTCTCGAATGCTAAAATGTGCGTGCAGATACGGTCGAGGAAATAGCGGTCGTGGCTGACAACCAACACAACGCCTGCAAAGCCGTTAATCGCCTCTTCAAGACTGCGCGTCGTCGTGATGTCGAGGTCGTTCGTCGGCTCGTCGAGAAGCAAGACGTTGCCCGCCTCTTTGAACATCATTCCCATATTCAATCTATTCTTTTCGCCGCCCGAAAGCACGCTGATTTTCTTGTTCTGTTCAGGTCCGTTGAAGTTGAACCACGAGCAATATGCGTGTGCATTGATTTCGCGAAGCGCGCCATTCACGGGGCGACCTTTTTCGTCCACCGCACCGAGCTTCACGAGGTCTGCACCGCCCGAAAGCATTTCATACACCGTCTTGTTTGGGTCGAGTTTCTCGCGCATCTGGTCAACATACACGAGCTTAACCGTTTTGCCGATTTTGATTGTGCCAGAATCGGGCTTTTCGCCTGTACCCTGCCCCGCAGCTTCGGCAATCATCTTGAACAGCGTCGTTTTACCCGCGCCGTTCGGTCCGACAATGCCGACGACCGCGCCTGCAGGAATAGAGAAATCGAGGTTCTCAAACAGCAATTTGTCGCCAAAACTCTTCGTGAGTTTCTCAGCGTTGATGACCAAATTGCCCAAGCGAGGACCTGCGGGAATAGAAATCTGCGTGTCCTTGAGCTTTATGCGGCTCGACTCTTCGGCAAGCAACGCCTCATATTTTGTGATATGCTCCTTGTGCTTCGCCTGTCTGCCCTTCGCGCCTGCGTGAATCCACTCAAGCTCTTCTTGCATTTCGCGCTGGCGGACTGAAGCCTGCTTTTCTTCGAGAGCAAGACGCTTCTGCTTTGCTTCG
>CAJOEO010000105.1:0-3702 GCA_905233535.1 uncultured Treponema sp. | reverse complement strand
CTTCAAGCGCAAGACGCTTCTGCTTCGCCTCAAGCCACTCGCTATAGTTGCCCTTGAACGGATAGCCCTCGCCTCTGTCCATCTCCAAAATCCAGCCCGCAACATTGTCCAAAAAGTAGCGGTCGTGAGTGATGGCGATAATTGTGCCTTTGTAATCCTTGAGATGACGCTCAAGCCATGCGACTGTTTCTGCATCGAGGTGGTTTGTCGGCTCGTCGAGGAGCAAGATGTCGGGCTGCTGCAACAAAAGACGGCAGAGCGCAACGCGGCGGCGTTCTCCTCCAGAAAGCACATCTACAACTTGGTCGGCTGGCGGACAGCGGAGTGCGTCCATTGCAAGCTCAAGGTTTGCGTCCAAGTTCCACGCGTCCGCCGCGTCGAGTTTTTCCTGCAACTCGGCCTGACGCGCGCACAGTTTATCAAAATCAGCGTCCACGTCGCCGAACGCCTCGTTCACTTTGTCAAACTCTGCAAGTAAATCGGTAATCGGCTTCACGCCCTCTTTTACGATTTCCATAACGGTTTTACCCGCTTCAAGCTGTGGCTCTTGCTCAAGATAGCCCATTGTGTAGCCGGGGAGGAGCTTTGTTTCGCCCGTATAATCGGTGTCGATACCTGCAAAAATCTTGAAAAGCGATGATTTACCTGCGCCGTTTTCGCCGATAACGCCGATTTTTGCGCCGTAATAATACGAAATGATTTTCTTGTCGTCAAATGTCTTAGCCATTATTTTTCCTTTGGAATCTTGATTTGTGTCCAAAAATCATAGCAGAAAAATGAAAATATGTATTTGCTGAAGATTCTAAGACACAAATTTCCTCGGAATCCTATTAAAATGACGTATTTTAAATGCGAATTCAAAATTTGAAATTCTACCTTTTACATATTCAAGAAATTTAATTAAAAGCATGCTGAAAAATACAGTTTTTTAATACTCTTTCAAGAAATTTATTGTATAATTAAAAGTATACTAAAAAATACGGTTTTTTTTTACTGCTATACAACAAGATAAAAGGGTTATTTTCCCAGATTCAGCAGCGGAGGTTTTGAATGTTGCATTCTTTAAAAGTTCGTTTTATAGCGTTTTTTGGTGTTTTCATTTTGTTTTCAGTCGGGATTATCACATTTTTTTCAAGCAGAGGAATTAGAAATGCAGGAGAAACAATCGCTTCAAATCAAGGGTATCCCGTCTGTGCAAAAGCACTGGAAGTAATCGATGCAGATAAATTTGCAGAATTCTTAAAAAATCCTTCCGAATCCGACCCGTATTACGAAAAAACGCGGCTTGCTCTTTTGGCTGTCAAAGAAACGGCAGGCTGCGATTATCTTTATACAATGGCTCCCGTAAGAGGCAATACTTTCAAATATGTTATAGACGGAAGCTGCGACCCGAGCGACAAAGAAAATTTTTCTGCGCTTGGAGATGAAGAAGACATCGAGCATTACGGAAAAGCCCCGTTTGAAGTTATGAAAAATGCAGGCGTTGCAAGCTCTGGAATCACAGATTTAAGCGAATGGGGACAACAGGTAAGTACATATCAGGCAATCGTAACCAGCAACGGACAAATTGTAGGTTTCATTGGCTGCGATTTTTCTATCAGCGCGGCAATGAAAGCAATAAACAATCAGACAATTCGGATTTCGATTATAGGTTTAGTCTGCGCTTTTTTAGGAATTTTGCTTGTTTATTTATTTACCCAGAATATGTTCGGGCAATTAAAAACCGTTTCCAAAGCAATGGAAGAGATTTCTCAGGGAAATGCAAATCTTACAATGAGAATTCCCGTTTTCGGCAAAAATGAAATCTCTCTGCTTGCAAAGAATTTCAATCTGTTTTCCGAAAAATTGCAGGAAATTATCGGCTCGGTAAAGCAGTCAGAGGCAAAACTCAATTCCGTCGGAAAAGATATGGAAGTTTCTGCGCAGGATACTGCAAGTTCGATAATGCAGATTATCGCGAACATAGAAAATGTACATTCTCAAATTTCAAATCAAAGCGCGGGCGTTGAGGAAACAGCAGGAGCAGTGCGGCAAATCGCTTCGAATATCGAAAATCTCAAAGACTTGATTTTGAAGCAGAATTCGGGCGTGAGCGAAGCAAGCGCGGCTGTCGAGCAGATGATTGGAAACATTGCAAGCGTAAACATTTTCGTTGAAAAAATGTCGAGTTCGTTCAAAACGCTCGAAGAACAGACGCAGACAGGCTCGCAGAAGCAGTCTGCTGTGAACGAGAAAATCATGAACATTGAGCAGCAGTCGGCGATGCTTCAAGAAGCAAACGCGGCAATCAGCGCGATTGCAGAGCAGACGAATCTTTTGGCGATGAACGCCGCAATCGAAGCGGCGCACGCAGGCGATGCAGGCAAAGGATTTGCAGTTGTTGCCGACGAAATCCGAAAACTGTCGGAAACTTCAAGTACGCAATCTGCAACAATCGGCTATCAACTTCAAGAGATTCAGAAATCGATTGTGGAAGTCGTTTCTGTTTCGGAAGAATCTATTGAAGCATTCAGCGCAGTGTCTGCGGAGATTTCAAAAACTGATGTTCTTGTAAGGCAAATCACCGATGCAATGGAAGAGCAGAATGAAGGCAGCAAGCAGGTTATCGATGTTCTTCACGCGATGAATTCGAGTGCGCATGATGTACGCAGTTCGGCGGCGGAAATGGCGGAAAATTCAAAATCAATTCTTGAGGAAGTTCAATTATTGCAGGATTCTACAAGCACAATGCGCACAAATATAGACGAAATGGCGATTGGCGCGGAAAAAATCAATTCTGCAAGTTCTGAACTTTCAAATGTATCCGAAAGAATGAAAGATTCCATAAATGAAATAAGTCAACAAATAAATCAGTTTATTGTGTAAAAAACTGAATATTCTCATCTGCGTACAAATACAAGCGCGCGCGGACATTTCGCCATTCGCAAAATGGGCGTGCTTTTCTGCGACGTTTTTACAAATGCGATTTTTCGTCTATATTTTCTAAAAAGCAGTTTGGAGGAAAATATGGGCGCGTTTTCAATTTTCGGCAGGCGCAAAAAGATTCAAACGGCGGAAATCCCGCACAAAATCCGAGAGCATTTTTTTTATAGGATTCATTCAGGGGAATACAAGTATACACAAAATTCGCCCGAAAACGCCATGCTCGTTTTGTTTAACCGCGAAAATCGAGCCGTTCTTTGTCCCGTCCACGGAAAATGGGAGCGGTGCGGTATGCGCGACAAACGGCTTTTTTCGTCGTGCGGTGGCGAGATTTCGGGATTTCTGCTCGATTTTTCGCCAAGCCGACTTCCTTCCCCGCCCGCAAAAATTCTCTTCGATTTTAATTTGAAAAAGGAAGTTTCGATTCCGCCAAGCGACAGCGAAATCGAAAAATTCCGCTACGAACATTGGGACGAAATCAACGCGGACGTGGCGGACGAAAAAGGAATCAGTCGCGACCTTGTATACATTCGTGTGGTGGAAAATATTACGCTCAATCAAATCCACACGGAACTCGTTTTTCTTGACAGAATCCGCACGCAGAATTTCAAAAAATGTTTGCCGTCCAAATTGTTCAAAAACGCGATTCGATTTGAATTTTCGTTCGACATCAAAAAAAATGGGTGGTGTTACGAAAGGTATGCTGGAAGAAGAAAAGTTTTATGATTAATGAAATACAAAGCAGAAATAAACGCTTTGAAATGATAAAACAACTTCTTT
>CAJOEO010000104.1 GCA_905233535.1 uncultured Treponema sp. | reverse complement strand
GAAAAAAACGATTTTTCGATTGAAAATCCGCAAAAAATCAAAAAGATTTCTGCAAAAATGCTCGAAAAAAATTCGATTTTTGTTTTTGTTCAGTCGTCGCTTGAAAATCTTTCAGAAATCCAAAGTTTTTTTTACGAAAATCCCGAACGGTTCGTTTTGCAAAAAAATCCGTCTTTTGCGGAACTTTTGATTTTGGATTCAAAATTCGATTCAAACGATTTTGTGGAAAACGAAATTCAAAAATCTGACGCTCTAAAAATCGTTCGGAAAAATGTTTGCGTCGGAATTGGTTGCAAGCGTGGCGTGGCGTGCGAGGTTTTGGCGGATTTTGCGCACGACGTTTTGCGCGAAAACAAAATCCGCGAAAAAAGTGTGCGTTTTTTGGCGAGCGTTGACAAAAAGGCGGACGAAAAGGCGATTTTGGATTTTGCGCAAAAAATCAACGCGCCTTTTTTGACGTTTTGCGCGCGCGATTTGCAAAATGTTTTGGGCGATTTTTGTGAATCGGCGTTCGTTTTGCAAAATGTGGGCGTTGGAAACGTGTGCGAACGGGCGGCGGCAAAAGCGGCGGGCGGCGACAAAGAAACGATTTTTGTGCAAAAAACGGCAAAAAACGGCGTAACGCTCGCGCTCGCGTTTGTCGCGGAAGCGGAGAAAAAATGACGTTTTAGTCCGAAATGTCCGTGTCGAGTTGCGCTTGAATTGTGTATTCGGGTAGCGCGTTTTGTACCGCGTTGACTGCGGAATCGAACGCTTGATGAAGATTCGGCACGTCAAACGAAACAACAAGGTCGAATCGCACGGTTTTTGTTTTTTCGTCCAAGAAAAATCCGTGAATTTGTAAAATTCCTTCACACGTTCGTAAAACTTCGGAGATTTTTGCACGAACGTTTGCGGATTCTTCTGAAGCGGTGTTCGCGCTGTAAATTCCTACGGCTGCCATTGCGACGTGGTGTTTTTCAAAAACGTTTGCGCTGATTTTTCGCGTAACGGAATCGATTTTGTTCGCTGTCCAAGAATCTGGAACTTCGATGTGAACGGACGCAACGTGTTTTGCAGGTCCAAAATCGTTTATGAAAAGGTCAAAAACGCCGCGAATTTCTGGGTCGGATTCGCGAACTGTTCGTTTTATGGCGTGCGAAAATTCTGCGTTCGCTCGTTCTCCGAGGATTTTTCCGACTGTTTCGCCCAAAGATTCCAAGCCCGATTTTATTATTAGAATCGAAATCAAAACGCCAAGATACGATTCAAGAGAAATGTGGGCAAAAACAAAAACGAGGGCGGCAACGAGCGTGGACGCTGAAACGATTGAATCCATTAGCGCGTCTTGTCCGCTTGCAATAAGCGCGTCGGAATCGGATTTTTTTCCACGCGATTTTACAAAAAGTCCAAGCGCGATTTTTACGACGACGGCGATTCCAACAAAAATGAGCGAAAGTGGCGCGTAGTCAGGCGTTTGCGGTTCGAGGATTTTTTTGACGCTTTCCACAAACGATGTAATTCCCGCGTAAAGAATAATCACAGAAATTACAAGCGCGGACAAATATTCTGAACGTCCATGTCCAAATGGGTGTTTTTTGTTTGCAGGCTTTGACGCGAATTTCGCGCCGACAATCGTAATCACGGACGAAAGCGCGTCGCTCAAATTGTTCACCGCGTCAAGAATAATCGCAATCGAATGTGAAAAAATCCCAACAATCGCTTTTACAAGCGCGAGCAGAACGTTCGCCACAATTCCAATCACGCTAGTTTTTACAATGATTTTTTCACGTTCTTTTTCTTCCATATTTGATTTTTCCTTACGCATTTACTCTAATTCTGATAAAAGTTCATTCCATTTTTCTTTGTGTGCTTTTTGAAGTTCGCAATCGATTTCTACCAGATGAGAATAATATTCAACAAATTCTGCTAAATTTTCAACAAGTCTAAGATAATATCTTATCGAAGGAATTAAACCGTTGATTATAATTTGGCATCCGTGATTTTTTGAAACTTCCGAAACGATTTTTTCGATTTCGCATTTTTCTGCCGATTCAATTCCAAGAACAGACAAAATGTAATAACGATTCGGATTCCATTTGTAGATTTTGTCGCGGGCAATTCTAAGAATTTGAGAATCGATTTTTTTGTTTAATTTTATTTCGATTGATTCAAATACATTTCCATTTTTGAAGATTTCTATGTCGCCTGGAGTTTCGTTATTTTTGTCGCTCGCAGTTAAACTTGAAAGTGGCGCAAGCGTACAATTTTCATAGCGTTTTAATTCTTGTATAAGATTTGAATACAACGCATAAAACGCCAAAACAGGCAATTTTGCGCCGCCGTGCGTTCCATATTGAAAAAGAAAATGTTTTGACAATGCTTCAACTATTTTTTCGATTGTTAATTTTTCAGCGTCTTTTATTGGATTTATTTTTACAATGCTCGATTGAGAAACTGAAATTACATTCTTCAAAAGAAAAATCAAAAGATTCTTTGCGCAATTTTCATTTTTTTGAACAAAATCAAGCGTTTCCAAAAACGGCATTTTCAGAAAGCCAATCGCACCGTTATATTTAAAATCGTAAGGATACGGCTGTTCAAGGCTTCTTGTAAGCCAGCCGCTTTCCGCCATCGCTGGAAGTCCGCATTTTTTCAAAACGGGCGTAACGAATTTTGAGTCAAAACCTCGTCCGCTGAAACCGCCTTCAAATCTTTCTTGATGAAGTCGTATATCTTGATTCGGATTCAATGTTTTATAATAAAGCAATGTTACAAGAACTGTATAAACGCCTTTTTTCTTCTGACAATTTTCTGCAATTTTTTTGACATTTTCCAAAATATTTTCAGGAATCGAATCACGCTCCAAAATCGAATTCTCTTTGGCTTTCAAAATCAGTTCTTCCAAATTCTCTTTCTGCATTGAATTTTCCATTTTTTCCACCAAAAAATCCTTGCTCCAAAATAGAATGTGCAATTTCATATATCATAGGGATAACTACAGAATTTCCAAGTTGTTTATACGCATTTGCTCTGTTTGTATCACGCTTGAATGTTTCAGGAAATCCCATAAGTTTGTAACATTCGTTTAGCGTGAGTTTCCGCACAAAATCGTTTTCTTCATCATAAATCCAAAATCTTCCGCTTGTTTCTTGCGACGGAATCGTTGGGTGCGTTCCGTTTATCGAATAAATGCGATTCGGTTGCCTGTGAACGCGGGAAAGATGTTCCGTATGCGGACGAACTCCAGTTTTCCATGTTCCTTTGTTTCTGTAGCCCACAAAAATAAGCCCGCTTTCTTGTTTTTGAACCAAATATTTTTCTATCAATGTATACTCGTCTTTTTTCAAAAACTCAAATTTTTCTGCTGTCAAAGAATCGTTTTTATCGAGAATATCTTTTATGTAAACGGGTTTTGATTTTTGCAATTTGTCAAAATCAAAAAATCCCGTTTTTGTTCCGATTATGATTATTCGTTCGCGGCTTTGAGCCACGCCAAAATCTTTTGAATTAAGGATTTTATAAGAAATGTTGTATCCTAAATTCTCAAGCGAATCGATTATCGTTTTAAAAGTTTTTCCGCCGTCGTGATGAATCAAATGTTTTACATTTTCCAAAAAAACAACGGACGGCGATTTTTCTTTTATGATTCTGCAAATGTCAAAAAACAAAGTTCCGCGTGTGTCTTCAAATCCTCGTTTTTTTCCGCAAATAGAAAACGGCTGACAAGGAAACCCCGCGCAAAGAATGTCAAAATCTGGAATAAATCTCGCATCGATTTTTGTTATATCTCCAAAAGGCTCATCGCCGTAATTCATTTTGTAGATTTTTCTGCACGATTCATTGATTTCAGAACTGAAAACGCATTTGCAGCCCAATTTTTCAAAACCAAGCCGAAATCCGCCGATTCCAGCAAATAAATCAATGAATCTTATATTGGAAAACTCGTTCATTTCCGCAAATTGTAGCAAATTTTCAAAGAAAAAACGCCTTACTTTCCGAAGACTTCTTTTGCCACGGCGACGCTTGCCATTGCGTCTTTGCCAAAATAATCCGCGCCGATTTTTGCGGCATAATCCGCGGTCAAAACCGCGCCACCCGCAATTATTTTTACATCGCGCCCGATTTTCGCCGTTTCTTCGCGCAAAAGCCTGATTGTTTCTTCCATGCTCGCCACGGTCGTCGTCATCAGCGCGGAAAGCCCCACCAGCCGAATTTTCTCGTCGATTACGGTTTTCACAATCGTCTGCGCGGGGACATTTTTCCCCAAATCGATTACCGTGTACCCATAATTTTCAAGCATCGCCTTTACGATATTTTTTCCGATGTCGTGAATGTCGCCGAAAACCGTCGCAATCACGATTTTTCCTTTTTCCTCCGCCTTTACGCCCGATTTTTCAAGGTGCGATTTAATTACCGCAAACGATGACGAAACCGTGTCCGCGGCAAGAAGAAGCTGCGGCAAAAATTTCCGCCCGATTTCAAATTCCTTGCCCACGATGTCGAGCGCGGGAACAATACAGCGGTCGATGATTTCCACTGGCGATTTTCCGCCGTCCAATAGTTTCTGCGTGATTTGTGGCGACAAATCCTTGAATCCTTTGCAAATCGTGTCGATTAGCGATTTTTCGTCCTCCGATAAATCTTGCGAAAGCGCAGTTTCGCCAAGCGAAACCGTCTTCGCTTCTTTTTGCGCCGCACTCGCAAGCGGAACGGAAGACGGTGCGGAAGTTCCGTTGTATTTTTCAATAAAATCCAGGCAATTTTCGTCGAATCCCGCCAAAGCACGATACGCGCGATAAGTTTCCATCATCGCGTCGGAAAGCGGATTTATTATGCACGCCGTAAGACCAGAATACAACGCTGTCATAATTTGAAACGCCCAAAATAAACTGCAAGCCTTGCGAGCCGTATTCGTTTTTGAGAATTTCGATTGCGCGGCAAGTTTCCAACGCCTCTTTTTGCTGGCTGGAAACCGTCAGCGTGAGCGTGTCGATTACGATGTCGCGCACGGGAATCGCGTATTTTCGCGCCTCGGCGATGATTTTTTTTGCAACCGCAACGCGACCTTCCGCAGTTGGCGCGATTCCGTCCTCGTCGATGCAAAGCGCGACCACCGCCCCGCCGTAATGCGCCACAAGCGGCAGAACTTTATCCATCACTTCGCGCTTTCCGTTCACGCTGTTCACGAGCGGCTTTCCGTTGTAATAGCGAAGCCCCTTTTCCAAAACGCCCGCCTCGCTTGAATCTAGTTGGAGCGGCACATTGAACGCCGCTTGAATCGTCTTTACCGCGTCAACCATCGTCTGCGCCTCGTCGATTCCAGGCAAGCCCACATTCACATCAAGAATCTGCGCGCCCGCCTCGATTTGCGCCTCCGCTTCCGAAAGCACGAAATTCATATCGTGCGCCTGCAACGCCGCCTTAACTTTCTTTTTTCCCGTGGGATTTAT
>CAJOEO010000103.1 GCA_905233535.1 uncultured Treponema sp. | reverse complement strand
CGAAAGCGTGTATGCTCCTGTATTAGAAACAAGTTCTCCTAGCGTGTGATTGTTCGATTTTTGTATTAAAACATCATATAATGGCTGTAATTCCTTAAAACATTTGTAAAACGCGGGAGCATTTTTTGAAATTTTCTGCATAGTTGAAGGTAAAAACGATTCCAAAACTTTGCATTGCAAAAGTTCTTTTCGTTCTACAGATTTAAATCGAATCAGCGGAGTGAGTTTAAATCCGTCGGAAGAATCGGAGCGAATAACGGAAATTGTTGCACGAACCGAATTGCTTGTGTTTGTGTTGAAAATGCCGTGTTTTCTGCCGCAAAAAATGTTTCCAGGAACATTGTCAAAAGAATAAATTTCGCCTGTTTTTTGATTTAAAATTTTTCTGAGCGAATAAAATTTTGCCCCAGAAATAAAACTGTACGGCGTAATAATCACTGACGATATACTATTTTGTATGATTTTTTCCATAAAACACGAGTATAATTCGCGGGAATCTGCTAAAACTTCCGTTTCTTTCCAATCTTTGCCCGCCTGCTGAATTGTCGTGTAAGGTGGATTTGAAATTACTTTGCAGTTTTGTGGCAATTTTATTTTTGAAGACAGAAAATCGAACGCGAAACAATGGATTTTTTCGCTAAAATTTTTTCCATATTTCAAAAGAATCGAAGTTTTGCAAATATTCAAAGCGATTTCGTCAATGTCGTACAAATAAAGTTGTCCGTTTTCAAGAATATTTTTTGCCTTGTCTTTTCCCGCAAAATCCAAAAAAGTAAGAATCAGTTTTCCAGTTCCGCACGCCACATCGCAAATATTTTCGCCGTCAAGCGAATCAAACCATTCGCTCATTAAAAGCGCGACATCTTCTGGCGTGTAATATTGTCCGTTTTTCTTTTTTTGAATTTTATCTTGAATAGCAAGCGCGATTTCGTACATTTCGCCGAAATTTTTTATGTTCAAAAAATCCTCGTTTTCTCCAAAAGTCAAAACATATTCGCAAATATGCGTCCAAGTGTATTTTATTCCGCGATTTTCAATATCAGAAACATAATTTTGAAGATTATACGATTTGAATTTTGAAATTGTTTTATCGTCAAAAATCGGCGCGATTTTTTCGTTTTTTGGGATTTCGTCAAATTCGTCGAAAAGGCTTTTTTGAAAAAAATCATTTTTCATACAAAAAAATATACCATTTTTCCGCAAAAACAAAAGTCGCCTTTTTGGCGACCGAAAAAATAAACCGCTGTGATATTCTCTTTTGCTATGGACAGTTTTCAAGAATCTTTTACGGAAAAAATCAAATTAAACGGCAAAGTTTACGAGTATTTGATGACAAGCGACACAAAAGTTCTCGAAAGTGCGCTTAAAAAATTGGGGTGTAGGCTTCCGCGCGCAAACGATTATCGCTACAATCCCGCGCTTTCAAATCAAGTTAGGCAGAAAATGATTGAAAAAAACGCGCGCTGGTCGCTCACGGTCAGCCACAATGAGAATGTTTTGAATTATTTTTCGCCGAACAAAAACGGGCAGGGAACGCCTTTCATCGTTTATCTTTGCGAGATTATGAATTTGGAAATCGCCGCTGTTGCGAAAAATCTGGATTTTTCAAATTTGAATAATTTTACGCCGCTGAGTTTTGCGATTATTAAGAAAAACAAAGAAATCGTCAGATTTTTGGTGGAACACGGAGCCGATGTAAACGCCGCCACCGACTTAAACGGAATGCCACCGCTGATGATTGCCGCCGCGCTGAATGAAACGGAAATTATGCGGATTTTGATTTCGCACGGAGCCGATGTGAACAAAACAAGCAAAAACGGAATGTCCGCACTTGTTCTTGCGATTTTTGCAAATTCATTGGACGCTGTAAAACTTTTGCAGGAAAACAACGCCAATTTGAATGTGTGCATTACGCCAGCACGATTTGACGGAAAATCATCTTTTTCAGAAAAGTTCGAATTTTTCCTTTCAAATTATTCGCTAAAAGGACTTGCAAGTATCTCAAATGTTTACAAGCGTTGCGGAATGAGCAAGCAGCAGTTTTCAAAAATCCGCTCAAAAGGCGAAACTTATCACCCTCAAAAAAGAACTGTTCTTCAACTTATTATCGGAATGAAACTTAATCTTGTGCAGGCGGAGCAGCTTTTGGAAAGCGCGGGATATTTTTTTGAAAAAAAAGACAAAACCGACCAAATCATCAAGGATTTTATAGAACATTTGAATTACGACATTTTTGAAATCGACAAAAAAGTTTTTGAGCAGACTGGAAAATCGTTTCTAAAAGATTACGAAGAATCGGCAAAAGAAAAAAAAGTCGCCCGAAAGTTGACCGCAAGATTTTTGATTCGTGCGATAGTTTTATCAACAAAACGGAATCGAGTATTGTATAAATAGTTTTTTTCTGTACAGTAAATATGATTCTAAAAAAAGGAGCGTCTTTATGAAAAAGATGATTTGTTTGGCGGCGGCGATGGTTTTTGGAATTGCGGGCATTTTTGCCGACGGGAAATCTGGCGGAAATGACAGTTCGATGTACGCAAAACTTTCGCTTGGCTACACGCACGGCGGCGCGGAAGTGGAATTCGATGTTGCTTCTACAAAAATTAAAGAAACATTGCTTTACAGCGGCTTTGAAATCGCTCCCGCGTTCGGCTATGTGCTTCCGATTTTTGAAGACAAGCCGTTCGACATTGCGGCGGAAGCGTCCGTTGGAATTGCGTTCGGCTCTGATGCCGCGTTTGATTCAAGCACCACCGTTATAAATCCTGGACTTATGGGAATTTTTAACTGGCATTTTGAAAACAGCGAATCTTCGTTTTTGCAGAAATTCGTTCCGTATGCGGGCTTGGGATTTTCCGTTCCTATTCAAATGGTAAGTTGGGACTATACAATTAGAACCTATCCTAACGGAACATTGGAAACAAAGAAAGAATCGTTTGACAGCACGGTTGTTGGGTTTAGAATAAATATGCTTATGGGCGCGCGCTACGAGTTCACTGACAGTTTGAGCGCGCTTGCCGAGTTTGGCGCGGGCGTTTTGGGAACATTCAGTTATTCGTTCAGAGTTGGCGCAATGTACAAGTTCTAATCGCGCAAAAAGAGCGTCATTTTGAATTTCTGAATGACTCTCTAAAAAAGGCGGAGGAAAACAAATGTTTTGCAAAAATTGCGGAAAGGAAATCGAAACTGGCACGAAATTTTGTCCAAATTGCGGAGAATCGGTTTCTTTTGAAATTGTGAACCTTAATTCTTCAAACTCAAAAAGTAAAAATATATCGCCAAAAAGTCGAACGATTGCTGCTTTATTGGCATTTTTTCTTGGAGCGTTTGGAATTCATAGATTTTATGTAGGAAAAGTTGGAACGGGAATTTTACAGCTTTTATTAGATTTGTTGCTGTTTACCACGGGTACATTGTTTATTATGCTTGGTTTTGCAGGTTGTATATGGGCGTTAATCGATTTTATAGTGATAATCTGCGGGAATTTTAAGGATAAAAATGGACTTCTTGTTACTGATTGGAATGCAAAATATTAACAAATCACGGAGGAAATTTTATGAAGAAAAAACTGATTTTGTTTTTACTTTTGCCGCTGTTGGCAGGCAGCCTTTTTGCAGTTTCTTTGAGCGAACTAAAGATTGTGGCAGATGACGGAACATTTTTGGGAACTTTTGAAAATAAATACGCGACGAATTCCGTCTATAATGAATACGGAACTTATGGCTCTAAGTACAGCTCAAATTCAATATTCAACAAATACGGAAACTACGGCTCTGATTATTCGCAATATAGTCCGTTCAACAAGTACTCACATAATGCTCCGTATCTTATGGACAGAAACGGAAATTATTACGGCTGTCTTTCGGTGAATCGCTATGCGCAGGGCGTTACGGATTTCTCTTATAAACTTGCGCTTCAATTAAAAGCACTGCGCGATTCAATGTAGGGAGGAAATCAAATGGAAAAAATTGTTTTTGTCTGCATAAATAGAACATACAGACAGTTTTCTAGCGGAATTAGGGTAAAGGGGCGGGAAAGCCTTTACGAATGTACGCGAAAATATTGGCCGCTTGACCCGAACCGCGCAAACGAGGCGGAATATGTTGCGGGCGTTTGCAACGGAATCATTAAAACGATTTACAAACGAACGGAAAATTGGAAAAGCGTCCGCGCGTTCGCCGAATTTTTTGACGATGCAGAAGTCAAAGCCGATTCCAGTCTTCTAAATCGCTATGCGTTCACAGGAATCGAAGCGGAGACAGAAATCAAAGAAAAATACATAAATACAAGAATGCCCGGTAGATTTTACGGCATAGTATCATATAATTACTAGAAAAAACGCGGAATCATATAAAACGATGATTCCGCATTTTTTTTAAGCACGACCGCGCAAAACAAACGCACCGAAGCCGAAAAAAAACGTGGACTCTTGGCTCAAAAAAAATCGCTCGTTAAAAAATCACGCGGGCATTTCGAGAGCCTCAATGCCCGAACTAAAGAACGGTGGTTGAGCGAAGTCGAAACCACTTTGTTTTTCTTCCATTTTTTGAAAATCCTGCTTAAAAATCCTTCAATTTTTCCAAAATCACGGCGATGTCGGCGTTTATCAAAATCGATTTTGCCTCGATTTCTTGCGGAGCGGCGGCTTCGCCCGCGTTCAAACAGGCGTAAATCGCGTTTTTGTTCTGCGCTGTCATCTGCCAAAACGGATATTTTATGATTCCAGGCGTGTTCGCGCCGACACCCAATTCCAAAAACAAAACCTTGCCGTTTTTGCGCGCTTTCCGCGTTTCCAAAAAATCGCCGTAGCGTTCCGCCGCCGCGTGCCAGCCGTCGTCCTCAACGAATGTATCATCGCAGCGAAGATTCATACCCGTAGGAATCGTCATTTTTGCATTTTCGATTTTCAAATCGTCTTTCAAATCGACATCGATTCCCTGCGCACGAAGCATTTTTAGAATCTGCTCTTCGTTGTCGTAAGTTTTTTGATGGCACGGCTCGCTGCACTGAAAAAGCCCGTAGTCGCCCTGCGTATAAAAAAGCCGATTTTTGCTGAAGAGAGCTTTCTGAAAACAATGGTCAACATTCGTTGTAAGCACAAAATAATCTTTTTGCGACACAATCGAATACAAATCTTCGTAAACTTTTTTGGGCGGATTCAAATAGCGGTTCACAAAAACATTTCTGCTCCAAAATGCCCAAAATTCTTCTAATCTTTTGTATGGGTAAAATCCGCCAGAATACATATCAGAAAAACCGTATTTTTTTCTAAAGTCAGAAAAATATTTTTCAAAACGCTCGCCTGAATATGTAAAGCCCGCCGCCGCAGAAAGCCCCGCACCCGCGCCGATGATTATCGCGTCCGCGTTCAAAATCGCGTCTTTGAGCGTTTGGATTTTTTCGTCAAAAGTCATAAAATCTCCTTAAAAATCGCTTTGTAAATCGCCTCGTCTTTTTCGCTGAAAACATTGAACACAATTTTCATCGCGCTTTTCGTTTGATTTTGCCATTTTTGAACCGCAGAAACCGCGATTTGCGCGGCATTTTTTGCAGGAAAACGAAAAACGCCCGTGGAAATACAGCAAAACGCAATCGATTTAACGCCGTTTTTTTCGGCAATGTCGAGGCAGTTTTTATAGCAAGATTCCAGCAGTTTGCAGTCGCTTTCGCGAAGCGTGCCAGAAATTATCGGACCGACAGTGTGAATCACAAAATCGCACGGCAAATTGAACGACGGCGTGATTTTTGCGCCGCCCGTTTTTTCCTCGTGTCCCTGCTTTTTGATAATCGCGTCGCAAAATGCGCGGAGCTGAACGCCCGAAAAAGTGTGAATGCAGTTGTCAATGCAGGCGTGGCACGGAACATAACAGCCAGTCATCGCGCTGTTTGCCGCGTTCACGATTGCGCCGACTTTGAGAGTCGTAATGTCGCCTCTCCACAAATAAAGATTGCCGAAAATCGGCGTTAAATCCGCAATGTCCGTAATTCCGCGGCTTTCGTTTTCTGTTTTCAAATATTCGTCTTGAACGCGCAAAAATTCCTCGCTTGCAGGAACGGCAGGGCGCACATTAAAAAGCGAGCGCAAAAGCCGTTTCTGCTCCGCCTCGTTTTGCGGGAATTTAATAGAAGAAAATTCCTGATTTTCGTTCAAAAGCTATTCGATTAAAAACCGCCGTTTTTCCGTTTGTGTCATTTTTTTCTCAAAAATAATAGTCCTGGTG
>CAJOEO010000102.1 GCA_905233535.1 uncultured Treponema sp. | reverse complement strand
GAAACTTCAGTTTCCGAATCATCAACTTTGAATTCACCAGTTTTCGCAAGGCTTCAGCCTGAGAAAACTGACTGACCTGTGAGGAAATGACCGATTTCCTCACCAGGTCTAATTTTCAAAAATTATTTTTCTTGAATTTGTTTAATCAAATCTTCGTAGCCCGCCCCGAATTTTGCGTAAATTGGAGTCATTGCCGCCTGGAATTTTTCCTTTTCGCCGTCTTCCAATGTATTTACGCTAACGCCCGCAGCCACAACTTTGTCCTCTGAAGCCTTTTCTTTTGCCGCCCACAATTCGCGCTCAACCTTGGCACTTTCTTTTGCACATTCCATAATGATTTTTTGATCATCTGCACTCAATTTGTCCCAAGTTACTTTTGACATAAACTGAACTTCTGGAGTTCTTGTATGCTCGTCAAGCACGAAATTTTTTGCAACTTCGTAGTGCGAAGCCGATTCATAAGACGGAAAGTTGTTTTCCGCTCCGTCGATGATTCCTGTCTGCAATCCTGAGTAAATTTCGCCATAAGGCATTGGAGTTGCACTCGCTCCAAGGGCAGCCACCATTTCCATCATCAACTGCGATTCTTGAACGCGAATTTTTTTGCCTTTCAAGTCTTCGAGTTTTGTAACTTTGTCGTGTGTGTAAAAATTTCTTGAACCACCGTCGAACCAAGAAAGTCCAACAAAATTGCTCGGCTCAAGTTTAGATAAGAATTTGTCTCCAATTTCTCCGTCCAAAACTCTCCACATTTGGTCTGCATCTTTGTACAAATACGGAAGCGACAAGATGTTAAGCGATTTTTCAAATTCACTCAAAACCGTAACGCTCACGCGGGTAAAATCAATCGCTCCAAACTGAACCTGTTCAACGACAGATTTTTCGTCTCCTAACTGACCGCCGTGATAAACCTCGATGTGGATTCTTCCACCAGTTTTTTCTTCCACCATTTCTGCAAATTTGTACGCCGCTTGTGTCGTCGGATAATCTTGCGGGTGAAGTTCTGAATAGCGAAGCACCATTTTTTTCGGTTCTGCTTTCTGCTCGCCCTGTGCAGTTCCGCCATTTTTCTTTTCGTTACAACCAACGAACGCCGTCAATGCAAGTGCCGAAGCAAATTTTAAAAGTAATAACAATAATTTTAGAATATCCAAAAAAATTGAGCAACTCAAATCGTTTTTTTCGATAGAATCGAATTATGGATTTTTCAAACTTGAAAAACGAATTGAATCCGCAACAATACAGAGCGGTGATGACAACGGAAGGCGCACTTTTGATTATTGCGGGTGCTGGAAGCGGAAAAACTCGCGTTATAACGTACAGAATCGCGAATATGCTAAATCGCGGAATTCCGCAAAGTCAGATTCTCGCGCTCACGTTTACAAATAAAGCGGCAAAGGAAATGGAAGAGCGAATTAAGTCGATGACGGGAAAAAAATTGCAAAATTTGACCGTTTCGACTTTTCACGCTTTTGGGGTGAAAATTTTAAGGCAGGAAATTTCAAAACTCGGTTGGCGAGAAAATTTTTCGATTTACGACGAAACCGACAGAAACGCACTGATTAAAGAAACTGCTCGCGAACTTCATTATTCTGAATCTGCGTTGGATTTTTACCAAATCGGGCAGATTATCAGCGACATAAAAACAAATCGGCGCGATTGGACGGAAGAAACGGCGATTTACAAACAACTATACGACGGCTATCAAGAAGGTTTGCTTCTTTTTAATGCAGTGGATTTTGACGATTTAATCACACTGCCAATTCGGCTTTTTAAAGAAAATCCCGACGTTTTGCAAAAATATCGCGACCGATACCAATACATTTTAGTGGACGAATTTCAAGATACAAGTAGACAACAATACGATTTTATGCGTTTAATCGCCGACAAAAACGTGGCGGTTGTTGGCGACGACGACCAGTCGATTTATTCTTGGCGTGGCGCGGATTATCAAAACATCGTGAATTTTGAAAAGGATTTTCCGAACGTTCAAGAAATCAAACTTGAACAAAATTATCGTTCGACGGGGACAATTTTAAGTGCCGCAAACGGTGTTATTGGACACAATACAAATCGAAAGGCAAAAAAACTTTGGAGCGAAGGCGAAAGTGGAAAACCGATTGAAGTTTATTTTCCAGAAAACGAAGCGGCGGAGGCGGATTTTATAATCGAAGCGATTTTATCGATTTCGCTTTTGGAAAAACGAAAATACTCGGATTTTTGCGTTTTGATGCGTTCAAATTCGCAAAGTCGCGCAATCGAAGAGGCGTTTCTTTCGGAAAATGTACCGTATACAATGAGCGGTGGCACGAGTTTTTTTCAACGAAAAGAAATCAAAGACGTGATTTCGTATTTGCGAGTCGTTGCAAATCACGACGACGACGTGAATCTTTTGCGAATAATCAATACGCCACGTCGTGGAATTGGTCGAACGACGCTTGAAAAATTGAACAAAATCGCGCACGCAAATTCGTGTTCACTTTGGGAGGCGATTCAATTTGCAATTCAACCTAGCGAAACTGCAGAAGTTGACCTTTTTGGAAACGTAATCGAAGATACGCAAAACGACGATTTTTCGACCGAGGCATTTGAAGGCTTAAAATCGCTCTGCACTTTAATCGAAGGCGGAAAAAATATGCTCGGCGGAAAAAATCTTGCAAAAAAAGTTCGAGCATTTTTGGACGAAGTTCGATATTACGATTTTTTGATTGGCGAAAATCCAAAGTCGCAAAAAGCGGCGCAATGGAAAATGCTAAACATCGACAGTTTGATTCATTCGATGGAAACTTGGGAAAAAAATCCCGATAACGCAAACGCCACGCTTTACGATTATTTGAACAGAATAACGCTTCTTTCACGCGACGATTTTGACGAAGAAGATTCGGGCAAAGTGAATTTGATGACGATTCACGCTTCAAAAGGCTTGGAATTTCCTGTGGTTTTTATTGCTGGCGCGGAAGACGACATTATTCCACACGAAAGGGCGGTCGCAGAAAACGGAGATGCGGCAGTGGAAGAAGAAAGGCGGCTTTTTTACGTTGCGATTACTCGCGCGCGCGACAAACTTTTTATTAGCGCGTGCCGAAATCGACATAAACGGCAATTTGCAAAATCGGAAAACGAGCAAGAAAATCAATCTGAAGGAAAAAATTGCGTTCCTAGCAGATTTTTGAAAGAGATTCCGCGGAATTTAATTGAATACCACGAAGAACAAAAAGCGTTGTCCCCAGAAGAAACGGCGAATTATTTGAGCGAAATGGTCAAAAAATTCAGAAAGCCAAAAGTCCCTGGATTTTCTTAAAAAAGTCCATCAAGAAATCCGCCGAAAATGTAAAAATGGAAAGGCAATTTTTGAAAAAACATTTTGCAGCGTCAGCCGTGGCAATGATGCTCATGTTCACGTCGTTTTCGTGCCAATCGTCAAAGGGCGTAGAAGAAGAAGAGGAGGAAAAAACAGAAACACAGGAAGACGAAGAAGAATTCGTTTACGAAGAACCGTATGTTGTTCCAGACCCACTCGACGAAGCATTTTCTTACAACGAAATTTGGGGATACGTCATGGAAGGGCGCGAAAGTGAATTTAATCGAAGTGCGCCAATTACGGACGTGGGGTATTTTGTTTCTTCTATGAATGTTTACAGCGAAATGCCAAAAGTTCCAACGCGGAGTAAATTTTTCAAAAAATACAACGGGCGCGTTCATCTTGTTACGAGCGTGGATTCGCAGACGCAGGCGCATTTGCTTTTAGACCCGACGCTTCCTCTTCGAGAACGAATTATCGAGCAAATGGTTGCGGCGGCGCAAAGTTACGAAGGTTTGCAAATCGACTGGGAGAATATTCCGAAAAGCGACACGGAACGTTTTTTTGAATTTTTGCGACTTGTTCGTGAAAAATTGCCAAAAGAAAAAATCCTTTCGATTGCGACAAAAGCGAGAATGAGAACTCTAAAAGATGACCCGTTTGCTTACGCGCCTCTTGCGGAAATTTGCGACAAAATTCTCATCATGGCTTACGACGAACATTGGTCAACGAGTAAGCCAGGTCCGATTGCAAGCACGAATTGGTGCAAACGAATTGCCGAATACGCAAAAACACAAATTCCCGAAGACAAACTCATAATGGGGCTTTCACTCTACGGCAGAACTTGGCTTTCTGTTCCCGTTCGCGGGCAGGCTTGGTATCACAGCGGAATCGAACGAATAAAACGAGAAAACGGCGTTGAAAGCGTAAAGCGCGACGAATATGGAATTCCGCATTTTACGTTCACAGAAAGTGCGACGATAACGGGCTATTACGATGACGAGGAATCTTTAAGAATTCGCTGTCAAATGTATACTGACCTTGATATAAAAAACATTGGGTTTTGGCGACTTGGTTTTGAATCTCCAGAATTTTGGAAGCACATAAAAATATCTGAAAAGAAATAGAAACCCCCCGACTTTTGTCGGGGATTTTTTTTAGATTTTGTGTGGCGAAAAAAAATCCTTGCATTTTTCAGCAAGGATTTTTGAGACTGACTGGATTCGAACCAGCGACCCTCTGCTTAGAAGGCAGATGCTCTATCCAACTGAGCTACAATCTCATTTCTAAAGATAGTAACAAATTTGAGCGATTTTTGCAAGGCTATTTTCCTTTCTGTATTGCAACTGAACCCAAATTTAGAACGAGGCTATATGTATTAGAAAGCGTACTTTGGTCATAAGCAACACCCACAGCAAACATTTGAACGTAGTAAGTGTCGCTTTCTGTCGCGCTAGACGAATGTTTGTAATCGGAATCGCCTTCCTCAGGCTTCACGTCGCGCGTGTATCCAGAATCGTCATCGTTATCATCAAAAAAATCAAACGATTTTGTTCCGCCATTTCTAAAAGGCGTAAAATCTGTATAGTTATATATATATCCATCAATTCCAGAACGAAAACTATACCAATCATCTCCCAAATGATTTTCTTGCCCCGTGTACGATTTTAGGCGAATTATAATTTGATTAGCAGAAGGCGAATCTACAAAAATAGTTCTGTTACTTGATGGATTCGTTCCAAGAGTTTGATAAGTATACGTTTCTATCATTCTTGTGGCGGCCGCTGTATTGTTGCTCGCGGAATTCACGCTTAAAATCGCATTTCGTTCAGAAACGAGAGTTGATGAATTGTTGTAGATTTTATAGTAGACTTCCGTTCCCATAAAATCATTTCCGCTATCCTCGGCTGTCAGAAACGAAAAATATTGATTTGCATAGTCAGAACTTGAAAAAAGCGGGTCGTTATATGTTACCGTTGGGGCTTCCACCGTAACAACGCTTTCAAGCCCACAAGTAGAAAAAAAAGCCCCCACAAAGAGCAGGAGCATCATTTTTGCAAAAAATCTAAAAACGCAAAGCACAAAATTACTCAATCGCACCAGATTGTTTTAGCGCAATCATTCGAGATTTTGCGGTATTCGCCCATTTTGAAGATGGCCGAATATCATTTAGACGAGTATACGCGGAAACTGCCGCAGAAAAATCTCCCTTTCCTTCTTGAACTCGCCCCAAACTAAAAAGCGCGTGGTCAACTAACGGAAATTCATCGTCTTTTGAAGCCGATTCGTAATAAGAAATCGCCTTATCCAACTCTCCAAGTTGCTCACTTGCAACGCCTGCATTGTAATACGAAATATATGTAGTATAGGCATTTTTCTTTAATTGAGCCGCACGAACCCAAGAATCGCAGGCTTGTTCAAACTTTTCCTGCTGAAAATAAACATCGGCAAGCAAAAGCGACGCACGAGAACCGACCGTTCCGCCTTTTTTTGAAAGTGGCAAAAGTTGATTTTCCGCAGTTTGAAGCCGCTGGGAAATGTCGCTTTCGGACAACGACGAAGCGTCTTTCAAAAGCACAAACTCGATTGTGTCGAGTTGCTCAATTCCAGACGAAACTGATTTTCCGTGCGCAATAACGCCAATCACGATTCCAACAACCGCCAAAACCGCAACGACAAGCACCGCCAAAAGCACCGTCCGAAATCGTTCAATCGCAGAATTCACAGAAAGAGCAATACTATTGTCAACTTCATTTTCAGGCATTTTTTAACTCCTGCTAGCGAAAGTTCATTCAAAAGTCGCGAAAGATACGTCCGCTGAACGCCCAAAATCTCGCTCGCTTTTGTTTGATTCCAGCCACATTTTTCCAAAACGACTGAAAGATAATGTTTTTTGAACGCTAATAATGCGCTTTTCATCGTACAATCGCCCAAACTAACGTCGTTGATTGTATTTTCAAAAGCGACTTTGAATTTTTCAGAATCATTCTGAACGGAAAAATCGTTTTTCTGCACACGAAGAGCAAGATTTTCCGCGTGAATAATCGGTGGCGAACCTAAAACACATGCTCGTTCAATGGAATTTTCAAGTTCGCGGACATTTCCTGGCCAATCGTAATTGAACATTTCGCGCAGTGCGTCCGAAGAAAATCCCACAAAATTCTTCTTCGTTTCAATGCTAAAACGTCGCAAAAAGAATTCCGCCAAAGATTCAATGTCTTCTCGCCGTTTTCTAAGCGGAGGAATTTCAAGCGGAACAACGTTCAAACGATAAAACAAATCGCTACGAAACGCGCCATCTGCAACCATTTTTGCAAGGTCGCGATTCGTTGCCGCAACAATCCGAACGTCAACAAAAACGGTTTCGCTTGAACCAACTCGCTCAAAACTTCGTTCTTGCAACACGCGAAGCAACTTCGCCTGCAAATCCTGCGAAAGTTCGCCGATTTCGTCAAGAAAAATCGTACCGCCGTCCGCTGCTTCAAAACGTCCAACGCGGTCGGAAAGTGCGTCCGTAAACGCGCCTTTAACGTGTCCAAACAATTCACTTTCAAGCAACATAGGCGAAAGCGCGGCGCAATTTACACGCACAAACGGCTTTTCGCTTCGCTCGCTTTTCAAATGAATCTGCTCCGCGAATAATTCTTTTCCAACACCACTTTCCCCAGTTATAAGAATAGTAGTATTTGTTTTTGCAACTTCGTTCACAAGTCGCAAGATTTCAAAAATCGCAGGACTTTTTGCAACAAACGAATGATACCCTTTTCCATTCGCGATTTTCGACGAAAGAATCGAAATATTGTCCCGCGCACAACGGTAAGAATCGGCGTTCATATACGCAATGCCCGCCTGATTCGACAACAATTCAAGAAGCGCAAGGTCTTTTGAATTGAACGATTCGATTCCTGTTTTGTTTATAAGTTCAATGACTCCAACACACTCGCCTTTCACCAACATCGGAACGGCAAGCATATTTTTGCTGACGTATCCCGTACTTTCCTGCACTGAACGAAAAAAACGCGGGTCGGAAGCCACATCATTTAACATCAAATAATGATTGTTTTCGGCAACCCACCCCGCAATGCTGTCTTTGTTCACCGAAATCTTCTTCGCTTCCGCGCCTTTCGGTCCTAATGCAACCTCAAACGACAAAGAAGATTTTTCCTTATCGACAAGAAGAATAGAAGAAGATTCGCAATCAACAAGACGCATTGCCGACTCCAAAATGTGAACCAACAATGCGTCTACGTCAGAGTAATTGGAATTAAGACGGCTGTTAATCTCAAAGAGAACACGAAGTTGCTCTACGCCAACAGATTCAAGTGAAACAGCCATCTTCTCCTAACGCCTAATTTCTATTTTGTGACTTCATCGCATCGCCAAGCGTATACGCGACATCGTTCGCCGACGAAGAAGCCATATATTGAGAAATTTCTTTTCGAGCCAACTCTTTTTTGTACTCTTTTATCGAGAAAGCGACTTTGTTTTTCTCAACGTTCACGTCAACAACAAAAACGTTCACTTTGTCGCCAACTTTGAATTTTCCTTTAACTTCGTCGAGTGGAATGTTCTTGTCGTCCGTAAGATTTGCGTTATTTACAAGACCTTCAACTCCATTCGGAGCTTTCACAAAGATTCCAAAACTCGTGATGGACGTAACTTCGCCCTCAAGAGTTGAACCTGGTTTGTATTCCGCCGCAAACGCTTTCCACGGATTATCGACGAGTTGTTTCATTCCAACGGTTATACGTCGATTTTCAGAATCAACGTCGATTACAACGACATCAACTTCATCGCCCTCGTGAAGAACGCTTCCCGCGTGTTTGATTTTCTTCGTACAAG
>CAJOEO010000101.1:16643-18545 GCA_905233535.1 uncultured Treponema sp. | reverse complement strand
CAATCGCATAAATCGAAAAAAAATCCGTTCATCGAAACGAACGGATTTTTTGATTTTTACTTCTGCAAAAGCGTGAAAACGCCATTTTCGGGATTAAACGAAACGCCAACGTCGTCTTTTTCCACAGGATATTTTCCTTTGACAAAAAAATCTTCCGTCAGCTTCGCGTAATATCGCACAACTTTGTCGTCCTTTTTCCGCTCCGCAAGCGATTTGAAATCCGCAAGTGCGGCTTTGTAATCGCGTTTTTCAAACTTCGTAAGCGCGATTCGCCAGTCGTCCATATACTTTACAAGATTTGCGTCCGCTTCGGATTTTTCCGCAACAAGTTCGTAAAGACGAAGTGGCGTTTTTACATTGACAACCTGTACTCTGTCAAGTGGGCGCACGATAAATCGGTCGCCCAAAAGTTTTTCCGTGTGTTCACTTATCATAATTCCGCCAGTGGAATACTGCTTGTTTACGCCTTCCAAACGACTCGCGAGGTTTACATTGTTTCCCATCATTGTATAGTTCTTTTTGTTCTCGCTTCCCATGTAACCAGCAGTCATTTCGCCAGAATTTAAACCTATTCGCGTGAAGAGTATTTTGTTGTTTTTGACCATAATGCAGAATGCGTCGTAGAGGTCGTCGCTCATTTCCGCTGGTTTTGGCGCGGCGGCGATTTTCAAAATCTCCTCGTTCATCACGATTTCTGCTTTTTTCATTTTGAGAGCGGCGGCGCAGGCGTGAACTGCGTGTTCGCCGCCTTCCATTTTGAGCGGCGCGCCCACGAGAGCGACGATAGCGTCGCCTTCGTACTTGTCAACGGTTCCGCGCTCGTCCATGATGATGTCGCTCATTTTTGTGAGGTAATAATTCAAAAGCGCGACGAGTTGAGAAGCGGAAAGAAGTTCCGAGAACGACGAAAATTTCTGAATGTCGGTGAACATTGCTGTCATTTCGCGTTTTTCGCCACCGAGTTTGAAACTTGACGGGTCGGCAATCAACTGATTTACAACGTCTTTTGACAAGCACTGGCTGAACGCATTTGTGATGAATTTTTTGTCGTGTTCGCTTGTCATAAAACGAATAAGAATCACTATAAAATAAGATGTTATAGCAATCAAAATCGGAATTACTAGTGGAACATACACGCTAAACACGACCATTAATGATACAAAAACAAACAACAAAATTAAAATGAGCGCGATTCCTGAAAAAACGTTCAACCAAGTTTTTTTGGGCGAAAATCCAACGAACAAAAACGTAAAAATACTAGATGCAATTACACCCCACCACCAATCTATTGGTCTGATAAAATCTTGCGTTATAATGGTATTATAAACGTTTGCATGTGTACCAACATTTGGATAAGAGCGTTCAAAAGGTGTTGTTCCTAAATCCGTCGTTCCGCTTGAAGTGTTGCCGATTATGCAAATCGAATCAGAAAAGGCTTCTTTTTGACGAGTAAACGCAGAATTATAAACTTCACATTCATTTTTTAACGTGTCAAAAATTTCAGAAAAACTTTCCGCAAGCGAGTTCGCGTTTTCTCCAAATTGGTCAAGATTTTCAAACAAAAATTCGCCGATTTCGTCAAGCGATTTTCCAGTTGCAAATGCTGTCGCGTCAGCAAAAAACGCACTTCTAAGCGAAAAATATTCCGCTATTTCGCCGCTCAAATCATGTCCGCCCAAAATCGAACCGTCCGCGCCGATTCCTTCGCACTGCGAAAGCAAATACGTTTTATATTGCAAAATCGTTTGATAATCTTCAAAAAGTCGTGCAACAGTGGACTTATATGGTAAACTACTACCAGTCCATTCAAACGAATTAAGAGTTTCTATTAACGATACAATATTTCGTTCCATTGAATCCAAATCCGACAAAAACGAAATGCTCGCGTGGCGAAACGAATCT
>CAJOEO010000101.1:9136-16591 GCA_905233535.1 uncultured Treponema sp. | reverse complement strand
TTTGTATGGTATATTTGCGCCAACAATCGAAATCGAATCTTTGTTGCGCACAATTTTTTCGGGACTCAAAACGCGAAGAAGTGGCGCAAACGCTAGTTGCGCAAAATACGCGCCTTGACGTTTTATCAAAAGTTCAACGCGACGACGACTTCCGTCCGAATCTATAAAAACATTCGTAAACCCCGCACCCGCCGCACGATTTATGAACAAATGCAAGGCAGGACTAAGCGGGTCTTGCAACGAAGCGAATTCTTCGGGCGGATTTGCCCAATCGATATTTTTAAGTTTGAAAATATTTTTCAAATGTTCAAAAACCGATTCTTCGTTCGTTTCCAAAAAACTACGAACATTGCCTGCAAAAACAAGATTTTTAGAATCTTCAACGGGAAACGAAAAACGCGAAATCGCATAATTCAAATCGTCATCTGAATAGGTAATATCGAGATTCGCCATGTTCACGGTTAGCCAAGTGTCACCAAAAAATTGAATGGATTGCGCAAACATTTTGTCGTTGTCGCGGTACATCGCTTCTTTTACGGCAGAAAAAAAGTCCTTTGACGACGTAAACATTCCGCGCTCTGCAAAAACGTTTTCCAACGCACGTTCTGCATTTGGATTTACAACAATATTTGACGGCGAAAGAAATTCAACATCGAAAACGGCGGTTTTCGCGCCAAGTTCTTTCATTCGCAAAAGAGTTTCAGCCCAAACGTCGCGCCCCCACGGCCACGGTCCAATCGCCTCAAGCGACGGATTATCAACGTCAACAAGCAAAATTTCTGGACGAGTTTCAGAGTCGGCACGAAAATGCAAAAGCAAATCGTAAATTCGATATTCGAATTTTTGAAAAAGCCCCAACGTCGCAACAATACTCCACAGGAGAACCATCAACAAAACTATAAGTTTATCCGCAAATTTTCCTATCTTTTTCATAGTCGAAAATTATATCATATAGTATAATTTTACGCATTGGAGATTACGCTGATGAAGAAATTGATTTTTTCCATTGCGATTTTGATTGCGGGGGCGTTTCCTGCAATTTCGCAAAGCGCAGAAAAAATTTCGGAGATTTTGAGTTCGGACGGCTTAACTTTTGGACAACTTTCTTATCTTGTGGGAACTTGTGGACAAGGCTTGAACGATAAGGCAAGTTACAAAGAAGCGTTTAATTTTATCAAAAAGAAAGGTTTTATCGCCGACGGAGTTTCAGAAAACGATAAAGCAAATGTGGCACAAGCGGCTGGACTTTTTTTCAAAAGTTCTGGGCAAAAAGGCGGTCTAATGTATAGAATACTTGGTTGCGACCGTTACGCATTCAAAGAACTTCGGGCAAAAGGCGCGATTCCTCAAAACGTAGACCCAAGCATGAAGATTCAAGGACGCGACGCGCTCGCGCTTTTATCAGAAACGCTCGAAACGGAGTAAAAAGGGGAAAAAATGCGCATAAAAAAATTTCTGTTTACGGCAGCAACTTTTTCGATTGCATTTTGTGCAAACGCTTGGGAATGGGGCGGAGTTTTTAGTGCAAACGAAAAACTAACAAACGGACAAGGTTCAAATCTTTTTGATTTTGACAAAAACACGTCAGAAACGACGGCGGACGGAAAATTGTGGGTAAAAACGCCGTTCGACGAAAGCGGAGAAAACTACATAATTGCCGAGGGAACGTACAATTTTAAACACACACGAGCAGAAACCAAAGGAACGAACACGCAATATCTCGATTTGGATTTGTTCAAAATCGTTCTTTCAAAAGAAATCGAAGCGGGAAAATTCGGTTTTTCGATTGGTCGATTTTTGGTTTCTGATTTGAGTTCGCTCGTTTTTTCACAAAACGCGGACGGCGCGCTTGTCAAATTTGACGCGGCAAGATTTAGCGTTTCGCTTTACGGCAGTTACACGGGACTTTTGAACGGACGCGCCGTTACGATTTTGTCGAGCGACGACGCGGACGCATTTAGCGAAGACACCGACAAAATCTATCAACTCGCAGAAAAATTCGCAGTGGCGAGCATTTCTGCATCGTTTCCAAACGTGATTGGCAACAACACGATTTCTGCGGAAGCGTTGGGAACGTTCCGATTGGAAGGCGATAATTATACACGAGTATACGGTACACTTGCTGCGAACGGTCCGATTTTGGACAATCTTTTCTATCGAGTTGCGGGAACTGTCGGCTATAAAAAATATGACGGTACAAATGACGTTTCCACCCCTGGATACCTTATCCAAGCAAACGCGACGTATTATCCCGATTACAAAAACGCTTCGGCGGGTTTAAGCGGAACATTTGCGTGCAAAAATTTCACGGGATTCACTAGTCAAACGGCTGTTCCTGCGCAAACTGAATTACAATACAATGGACTACTAAAAGCAGGTGTATTCGGTTCAATAAAACCATTAAACAATTTACTAGTTTCTGCGAACGCGGACGGAATACGGGGGATTTTGGATTTAAAGGCGTTCTTTTGGAAGGTGGCACGACGTTTCAAGCACTTTCCGACGTAAGTTTTGGCGTTTCATTGAAACATTTTCAGCATCTAAAAGATAAAGACAGCGGCGACCTGAGCAAAACAACGCTCGAAGTCAAAGCGACGTTGACGTTCTAAATCTAAAAAAAACGGAGGAAGCAAACATGAAAAAATCGCTAAGTACATTTTTCTTGGCATCGTTTGTGGCGGCATTTGGCGCAAGCGCGAGTGCAGAATCGACGCAAATGCAAGCAGTTGTAACAAAAGCGTCTGGCAAGGCGGAAGTTCAAACAGACGGAAATTGGGTTCCTTTAAAAGAAGGCGCAAAACTTGAAAAAGGCGCAGTAATTCAGACTGGATTCAAATCCGAAGTCGTTTTGCAAATCAAAGGTTCAACCGTTACGGTTTCGCCACTTTCAAGAATCACGCTCGAACAGTTGGTCGCAAAAGACAATAAAGACGAAACGAGAATTTTCTTGGACACGGGTTCGCTAAAATCCAACGTTAAAAAAAGCGAAGACCGCGCAGTTGGATTTAAAGTTCGCTCGCCAGTTGCAACGGCTAGCGTTCGCGGAACGGAACTTTCTGTTACGAACAAATTTCGTTCGACGGACGTAAAAACTCATTCGGGAACGGTTGCCGTTTGGAAAAGCAAGAATTCAAAAGCGGAAGTCGCATCGGAAAGCGAAGATAACGCGCCTGCAGTTCTTCCAGGCGTTGGAAGCACGCCACAAGACATTGCTGGCGACGGCGCACCAAAGAACGCATTTACGGTAACGCGCGGACAAATTGCAGGATTTTCTGCAGACGGACGAACGACCGCGCCACAAGGCAACGCTTCAAAAGGCGCGTTTGGACTTCCTGGAAATCAATCTGCGGGAGCGGCAGAACGCGAAAGCACTGCTCCTTCTGCGCCTCCACAAAGTCGCCCAACACCTACGGAAACTGCGCCCACGCAGCAAAGGGGAACGGTCAGCGTAAAAGTTGAATTTGCCGATTAAAAATCACTAAATGACGGCAAAAAACCCGACAAATGTCGGGTTTCTCTTTTTGGAGGAGAATGTGAAAATCGCAAAAAAATTCGTTATTTTTTCTGTCGCACTTTTATTTTTCGCCACGGCTTGCAATAAAAATTCCCAAAATCAAAATTTTCAAGAATTTTCGACTCAAAACAAAAAAGAAACGATTAGCGAAAAAACGAAAAAAAATCTGCTCGGAAAAAAAATCGCGCTCGTTTTGGGCTACGGCTACAACGACGAAAAAACGGTTTTGCAAATAGCCACGCGCATTGACGCGGAATTTGGAGTAAGCGGACCGCACGCGATTTCGGAAAATGACGAAAATCCGATTGAAATTCTTGTTTTTCCAGAAGATTTTATGAAAGGTTCAAAACCCCGCGTAAGTATGCTTTCTTCGGTTCTGGAGAACGAAAAAATCGCGGGAATTATAACGCTTGGCGCGCCTGACGGACTTCACAGCGAAATCGCCAAAATCAAAGAAAAAATCGCCGAGAACGACGAAACGATTTTTCCAGTCGTGTCGCTTTTTGCGCAAGACGACGTTTTAGCGACCGAAGAAGCGTCGGATTTTGTAATCGACTACGAACACGGCTTGGAATCGTTTTCGCCGCAAACGCTTGAAGCAACTGAGGAAACGGGGCAAACCACACACAATTCGATTCCTGGTTTTAACGAAGAAGAAACGATTATCAAAATCATTCAATTTGAAGCGAAGAACGAAAAAAAAGGCGACAAACTTTCGGAAATTGTGAAAAATATTCTCGATGGACGAAAAATAAAACCGTACATTGATAGCGAATCGAAAATTCAGTCTATAAATCATTTTACGTTTGAGTGAGGGGAAATGGAAAATTGGAAGCAAATCAATAATATTCTGTGTAGCGAAGACGACGCGCTTGAAAAAATTGCAAGTATCGACAACGCAAAACTACTAGTCATTTCGGATTCGCACGGAAGCGAAGACATTATTACAGAGGTTTTGAAGAAGTTTGGCGAACAAGCGGACGCTCTTTGTTTTTGTGGCGACGGCGCGGACGACCTTCTTTACGTTATTTCGAATTCGTGGCGAGTTGAACTTGAAGGGAAAATTCCAAAAGTCGTGGCGTTTGTTCAAGGAAACGGCGACAATTCAGTCGGAACGATTTTGACGAATGAGCGTCTTTTAGTTCACATTCCGATTCAAACGGAATTTTTTGTGGCTAGAAAAAAAATCCTTATAACGCACGGGCATCGCTACAACGTTTACATGGGAACAAAGCAACTAAAAACGGCTGCAGAAAATTCTAGCGCAGACATGGCTTTTTTTGGACACACGCACATTGCAAACGTTCAAACAAAAAAGCCACCGTATCTTTTGAATCCTGGAAGTTGCACGCGCCCGCGCGGTGGACTTCCGCCGACATTTGCATTCGTTGAGATTTCGCGGACAAAAAAATTTGAATACAATTATTACGAAATCACTTGGAACGCATTTGGAGAAATCGATTTTCGCCAATACAATCCGCCAACGGAAGAAATCAACATTTTGTGGTAAATTACAGAAAAAACGGTCGAAAATCGTGTCCAGAATAAACGGTCGTATTTGACGGAACAGTCGAAAAGATTTTTTTCAAACTTTGATGGATTTGCGCCTCGTTTCCGCCAGGAAGGTCAGTTCGCCCCCAACTTCCGTTAAAAAGCGTGTCGCCCGAAATCAAAACGCTCTCGCGCTCGTTCCAAAGACAAACGCTCCCTTGCGTATGTCCAGGCGTTTCCAAAACACGCCAATTTTGCAGATTTTGCGTCGCTTCGCTTTCGCCTTGAATATTCGCACATTCTTGAAGATTTTTTCCTTCGCTCAAAAAATCCGTCGGTTCTGGCAAATCGCAAACGAACGGCAAAAATTCGCCAAATTCCATTTTTTGAAGATGATTTTCTTGCGCAATTTTTGAATCATGCCCGATTAACGCCGAATCGTTTTGATGAATTAAGATTTTCGCGTCGGGAAACGATTTGTGCAGAAACGGAAGCCCACAAACGTGGTCAAAATGCCCATGCGTCAAAACAAGCGCGACGGCTTTTAGCCCCATTTTTTCAAGTTGATTTTTTATAATGATTTCGTCTTTTGAAAACTCGCAAGACGCGGGGTCAACGACGAACGCCTCCGTTTGAGAAATCTTCACGATTAAAGAATTCACTCGCAAAGGTCCAGTTTGAACAACGACGATTTCCATTTTTTCCTCCAAAAAAATGCCCGCAAATGCGGGCAAAATTAAAACCTAGTTAGAAATATCGTTTTGCGCTGCCGCAAAAGCCGCTTGTTGAGAGCGCGTTTCGTTTTCCGCCACCGCAGAACTATCCAAAATGTGCGAATTCTCGTTTGAAATGTCGCGCTTTTTAAACTCGCCCTCGCCTTCCGTTCTGGAAGAATCGTTTTCAGAAAGCGGACGCTGGCGCGAATAACTCACGCTAAGCCGTCTGCCGCGATAATCGTAGCCGTTCAACGCGCTAATCGCTTTGTCCGCGTCTTCTTTAAAAAGTTGAACGAACGAATAATTCGCGTAAACTTTTATGTCGCCAATGCGTTCTTTATCGATTCCCGCCACGCTAATAAAAAGTCCAACGATGTCTTTTGGATAAACGCGCCGATTTTTTCCAACGCCCACAAAAACGGTAGCCGCAAAATCGGGCGCGATTTCGATGTGTTGATAACGTTCGTGCCGCTCGCCGTTAAATTCGCTGATATTTTCGTCGTCGCCGTAACGTCGTCGCAGTCGAAATTCGTCGTGATTAAAATCGTTTCTAAAATCGTTGCGAAGTTGAAACTCTCCACGATTTTTTAAATTATTAAAACGGAAAATTGCTCCCGTCGCCTGGTCAAGAATATAAGCCGCAACAACAGAACGCAAAGTCAGCGGAACGATTTTCTTAAAAGTCCGCCGTAATTCTTCAAATCCGTCGGGATTTTCTTTTACCTTTTCAACCGCGTCCAAAAGAAACGCGGAAACCTGCTCCATGCTCGGCTTGTTTTCTCGCCTGAAAGCCATACAAAAACTCCTCAAAAAATCAAAAAAATCTCGCTACAAAAATCGAACGAACCTGAACAAAACCCAAATCGAGCAGAACTCGCGAAAAGTTTTCGGGGATTATGGAAGAAAAAACAAAAAAATCGCTTTTTTTTCCATTTTTCGCCAAATCGGAAAATTCTTTACAACAAAGCGAAACCAATTTGCGCGCAATTCCAAGTCCACGAAAAGATTCGTTCACAAAACAGGTAGTTAGAGCAACTGACTCTCTTGCATCTGTTGGATTTTGCAAAACACTCCCGTATACGATACAACCTACAAAGTCGCGAGAAAGCGTCCTGCACAAAAAACCGCGCGGATTTTGAACAAAAATCTTTTGTCCGCGCCAAATTTCTCCAAAAATCGCACCAAATTCTTTTTCACAAAAAAACTCTTGCGCAATTTTTTCGTGTTCTTCCAAAACCTCGCGTTTGGATTTTTCGTCTTTCAAAAAATCGCAAGGTTCAAACAAAAAATCTGAATCGACTAAATCTTCAAAAGAATCGTCCAAGCCTTCAATCGAAAGCCCTTCAAGTCGCCAAGATTCGAAAAGCAAAGAATACCATTCAAAAACGCGCTTTTTCATTTTTCGATTTTTGAATTTTGAAAAACGCGCAGAAATTTGTGGATACGTTTTTAGAACATTTTTGAAATTCTTAAATACCCCGCGTCCGTTTTTCAAAACGTCAAAAAGCGCGTTTTTTACACTCGCATTCGAAATCGTTTCAACAAAATCTTCGAGCAACTTAAAACCATCTTGCGAAGTCCACTCAGGAAGCGGAAAAATCGCGCCGTCGTATTCTTCACTATTCAACGAAGAAATCGGCGAAACGGTCGCTTTTCCGCTTTTTACAAAAACCGCTTTTTCTTCCGTTTGGTCTTCCATCGCAAAAAGGATTTCACGAATTAGCGGCTCGGACA
>CAJOEO010000101.1:0-9122 GCA_905233535.1 uncultured Treponema sp. | reverse complement strand
AAAAAATCAGCCAAGTTCCGCCCGTTTTGTTACTATTTTGGAAACAAGTCCGTAAGAAACGGCTTCTTGTGCTGAAAGCCAATGGTCGCGGTCGCAATCTGCGCGAACTTCGTCTTCGCTTTTTCCCGTTTCTTGTGCAATTAATTTGATTAATTTGTCTTTGGATTTTGCGATTTCTTCTGCTTGAATCTGAAGGTCGGTCGCCACTCCTCGCGCAACGCCACCAATTAGCGGCTGGTGAATTAAATAATGGCTGTTCGGAAGTGCAAGTCGGCGTTCTTTCGGCACAGAAAGCAAAATTATCGAACCCATGCTCGCAATAAGTCCAGTTCCAATCGTGTAAACGGGCGCATTTATAAAACGAATCATGTCGTAAAGCCCAAATCCTGAATCGATTGAACCGCCAGGCGAATCGATAAAAATGTAAATCGGTTTGTCGCTGTCCGCTTCCAAAAGCAAAAGTTGCTTTATCGCCTTTTCAACGTTTTCTTCGTTGATTTCTCCGCTCAAAATGATTTGCCGAGTTTTAAGAAATTTCTCAGAAATGGAATCGTCTTTTTTTTCAGATTCCTCTTTTTCTTCGTTCAAAATTACGTTTGTCAAATTTTTCTCCTAAAATAAAATTTCGCAAGAACGAGTCTTTTTTTTTAAAATATACAAGAATTAACTTGGAAAATCCACCTCCTATTACTACTCTATATTTTTGATTTGTGAAAAAAGGTCTGGATATTTTTTTTCAAAATCGTCGTAAATTGGCTGAATCGCAGATGAAAACGACGATTTTTCGTCGTCCGTCAAATCCACGATTACGTTTCCAGCCTCGCGAATGATTTTTTCGCTCGTTTTTTCTTTTTCCGCCCAAAGTTCGCGCTCAAACGATTCCGTTTCCAACGCGCAATTTTTGATGATTTCAACATCTTCGGCAGAAAGTTTTTCAATCGCTTTTTTGGAAACAAGTAGCAAATCGGGAATTCTTGTATGCTCGTCGCGAATATAGTACATTGCCGCTTGATAATCGCCCACGTTTTGATACGTCGGCAAATTGTTTTCCGCGCCGTCAATCATTCCGTTCAAAAGATTTCTGTAAACGTCGTTAGTCGAAATTCCCTGTACGCCTGTAGCCCCCAAAAGTTCACACATTTTATTCATCACGGGATTTTGCTGAACGCGGATTTTTAATCCCGCAAGTTCTTCCACAGAATGAACTTCTTTTTTTAGATAAAACGACCGCGCGCCCGAATCGTACCAACAAAGGCAAGCCACGCCAGAATTTTCATCAGAAATCGAAGAAAGAATTTCTCGTCCAACGTCAGAAGAAAGAACGCGCACTTGATGCGCACCGTCTTTGTAAAAAAACGGAAGTTGAACAAGGTTCAATTTTGGCGAAAGTGCAGCAGCAAACGCACCAGAAACGCGAGCAAAATCCAATTCGCCCGTTTGCAATGCGTGAACGGAATCCGCCTCGTCGTCAAAAAGCCGAGAATCCGTGTGGACTTCTACGACTACGCGCCCTTGCGTTTTTTCTTCCACAAGTCGCGCAAATTCTTTTACGGCAAGCGAAGTCGGATAATCCGAAGTATGAACTTCCGCAAGTTTTAACGAAACGATTTTTTCTGAACAAGACGAAAAAATTAAAATCACAGCAATCGCCGCAAAAAAGAACAAGATTCCCCTCTTCACTATTTTCTCCGTTATATTTTGAACAAAATCAAAAAAATACCCCCCAAAATGCACAGCGAACCAAGAACCGTGGTCAACAATGGATTTCTATACCATACGGGGGTAGATAACAAAAGATTTTTCCAAATGCGCCATTCTTTTGGAAGCAACAATAAGATTCCAAATCCGTCAACGATTAAAAGAGTTCCACGAAGCCAACCAGGATAAAGCCCAAAAATCGAACCGATAAGTAAAATCGACGACAAAAAAACGAGAACTACGCCAATTTTTACAAAAACACTCTCAAACGACATAATTCCCCCCTTTTAACTTTGCAAAACGAATTTTGCAAAGTTAAATATTTTAATTTATTCCACTATCCGAATGTGAAGTTCGTCCAACTGGCTTTGTTCCACGGGCGACGGACAGTCGTCCATCGGGCTTGAAGCCGTGTTGTTTTTGGGGAACGCGATGACTTCGTGAATGCTCTCTTCGTGCCGCATAAGCATCACAAGACGGTCAAGTCCTGGAGCGATTCCTCCGTGCGGCGGCGCGCCGAATTTGAACGCCTGCACCAAAAATCCAAACGCTTTCTGCGCCCGCTCTTCGCTGTAGCCCACGATTTTGAAAATCCGCTGCTGCAAAGACGGGTCGTTGATACGCATTGAGCCAGACGCAAGTTCGTAGCCGTTCAAAACCAAATCGTACAAATCGCCTTTTACGCTGCCAGGGTCGCTTTCGAGCGTGTCCCAGTATTTTTTCTGCGGAAGCGTGAACATGTGATGTTCGGTTTCCCATTTGTTTTCGTCGTCGTTCCAGGCAAAATACGGAAAATCCACAATCCAGGCAAAATGGAATTCGTCGTTTTTTTCGTAAAGATTCAATTCTTTTCCGAGCCGCTTTCGAACCGCGCCGAGCGCAGTACACGCAACCTGCCATTTTTCGTCGGAAACAAAAAACACTATGTCGCCAGCGTCCGCTTCAAGTTTCGGTAGGATTTCAGATTCTTTTCCCGCAAAGAATTTTGAAATTCCGCCTTCCATCTTTTTGTCCGCGCTCACTTTGAACCAAGCAAGACCTTTCACTTTGAAATCGTGCTTAATCCAGTCTTCAAGTTCCGTGATTCGCTTTCGGCTGAACGATTCCGCCGCACCTTTCACAACAAGGGCTGCGCCCGTTTTGAACGCATTGAAATCCGACAAATCCGCCATAAACGCCGCATCTTTTAGCAGAAGCGCGAATCGCAAATCGGGCTTGTCGCTGCCGTACAAATCAAAAGCGTCGTCCCAAGAAATGCGGTCAAAATGCACGGGAAGTTCGTAATCGAGCGTTTTTTTGAAAACATAGCGCATCATTCCTTCGGTAGTTTCCAAAACTTCCTCGCGGTCTGTAAAACTCATTTCCATATCGATTTGAGTGAATTCAGGCTGGCGGTCGCCGCGCGCGTCTTCGTCGCGGTAGCACCTGGCAATCTGAAAATAGCGGTCGAATCCAGAAACCATCAAAAGTTGCTTGTAAAGCTGCGGAGACTGCGGAAGAGAATAAAAAGTTCCAGGGTGAACGCGGCTCGGCACAAGATAATCGCGTGCGCCTTCTGGCGTGGATTTTATGAATGTTGGCGTTTCGATTTCAAGAAAGTTTTGGGAAGTCAAATATTCGCGAACGGCAAAAGTAACTTTTGAACGAAGAATGATATTTTGTTGCATAGGCTCGCGCCGCAAATCCAAATAGCGATATTTAAGGCGCAAATCTTCGTTCGGCAAAACAATCGAGCCGTCTTTCTGCCGAACTTCGTCTATTGCAAAAGGAAGCGGGTCGCTTGTTGTAAAAATATGAATTTCTTGCGCTTGAACCTCAATTTCTCCAGTCGGCATTGCGCGATTTATGTCGCGTTCAGAACGCGCACACACAACTCCGCGAATCGCAACGCAATATTCACTCTTCAACGTGGAAGCGACAGAACGAATAGAATCGTCTGCATTTTCACCCACAACAACTTGCGTGATTCCGTAACGGTCACGCAAAAGAATAAACGTAAGCGCACCCAATTCTCTGGTGCGGTGTACCCAACCGTTCAAAATAACGGTTTTTCCAACATCTGCGACACGAAGCGAGCCGCAATCTACTGTTCTTTTGGTATTTTCCATGAAAAGATTTTAGCGCAACGAACGCGGAAACGAAAGGGAAAAAATATCGAATCTATTTTCCTTTCTTTTCAGGTAGAAAAATACCCCCCCCGCATATTTCCGCCAATTGCTATCCAATTCAATAAAGTCTCGCGTAATTTCCTAAAATCACCGCGCTTTATTAAAATCGTTTCTCCATTTTCTAATATAAGATTTTTTTGAGTAATTTTTTGAATTTTTTGTAAATTTACAATATATCCTCTATATGGCAAAATAAATTGTCCTGGATAAATTGCACACAATTCTTCAAAAAAAACTCCTAACGTCCTGCGTTTTTCTGCGATTTCGCCCTCTTCCGTATGAACAACTCTCGAATAACCGACGCTTTCGATGTAAATAATCTGAGACGCATCGAGAAGAGAAACCGTTCCACCGTCGCAATGCAAAGCGATTTTTCTGTGTTCAACCGAACGGAACGGCAAAACTGCACGAGTCATTGCTTCCACAAATTGCGATTTTGAAAACGGCGTAACAAGGAAATGCACGGCTTCAAGCGAAAATGCGTCCAAAGCCCCTTCCCCAGAATCCGAAACAAAAACGAACCGAACGGAAGAAAATTGCGCATGAATTTTCTGCGCGACCAAAATTCCGTCTTCGCTCAAATTAGGAAAAATTCCCAAAACGACGATTGCTTTTTCCAAAGTTGAAGAAAATTTATCAAACAACTCTTTTGAATTTTCAAAAATATGGATTCTCGCGTCAAGGCTCGTGGAAAAAACGAACTCTTGAACGTCTTTTTGAATCTGCTCAAGAATGTCGGTTCTTATGCCGCACAACAAAATATCAATCATATTAGGAATTATCGGAAAAAAAGCGTAACTTTCGCAAGTCGCAATGGTTTTATTCGCTCAAGCAAAAAAACGATTCATCGAATATTTCCGTCGTTTTAATTGGTTAAAATAAAAACTTTTTGTTATTTTACAAATCCTACTTTTATTTCAATAAAGCGTTTGAAAAAAATAGAAAAAAATAGAAAAAAATAGAAAAAAATCAGTCCCCGATAAAATCGGGGACTGATTTTTTTCATTTTTACAAGCGTTTTGCAGTTGAATTTACAACAAAACTTTGTCCAAAATCAGAAGGATTTATAGAACTTACCTTTTCGCGCACTTTTTCTGCCTCGGATTTTGTGGAATACGAGCCGACTCGAACGCGGTACATCATGCGTCCGCCGTCTTCGTATGTGAAAACTTCGGCTGGAAGTCCGTTTTTTGAAAGCGTAGCGCGTGCAGAATTCGCTTTGTTTATGTCTTCAAATGAACCGACCTGAACCCAAAACTTATCGCTTAAACTTTTTGATGAAGAAGTAGAAGTTGTCTTTGAAGAAGTTTTTGTTGAAGATGAAGACGAAGTAGTAGAACTTTTTGATGAACTGCTAGAAGAAGACGTTGTTCGCGCGGTTTCTCTAGCCGTTTCGATTTGGGCTGCCGTAAAATCGTTTTTTGCAACCACACTAGAAGAAGTCGGCGCGATTGAACTTAAATCGATTGTTGCCTCGATTTTTTCGGCTTCGTTTGTATCTACTTTTTCTGCAACTTCCGTCGAAGAATCTTCTTTTCCACTAGAGTTTTCGCCTTTTAAATCGTCCAATGAAAGCGAACCTTCACCTTCTGGAACGCCGTTCTCTCCATAAATTCCGTCAAACGGATTATCTGGCGCATCAAAATCAGACGAAGAATTTAAATCAAGCGCGTTTTCGTTTTCGTGAACCCAACCGTCGCTTTTGTTTTCATCTTTATTCTTTTTTCCTGCCGACGAGAAAATCATCGCAGCACCAACCACAACAAGCAGGAAAAGACCCGCCGCCGCCATTATCCACATTGCACGTTTTGAATTTCCTTCATTTTCAACGTGTTCTGTTTCCGAATTTTCAACCTGACTCATACACCCCTCGCTAAAATTCTACCCAAAATCTCATCTATTTTTAATTCAAGAGCGCGAAAATCGCCCGTGTTCTTTACGATATATGTATCGGCATTTAAAAGTCTATATTTAGAAAAGAGATTTTTTTGCGACAAAAATCGCCGAACGATTTGCAAAACAGGCAGAGAATCCCGTTTTTTTACGCGGAAAAATCGCAAAAGAATCGGCGCGTCCACAAACAAAACCGCGTTGCAATCGCGAACGAGCGCGGGAATTTTCCACAAAACCGTTGCGTTTATAACCGCGTTTTTTTGTGCGCAAACAAAGTCTCGGACGCGATTTTCGACTTCGGGAAAAACAAGAGATTCTTGTCGCTCAAGCAGTTTTTTGTCAGAAAAAACGACTTCACCTAAAGCGCGCCTATCGAGCGTGCCGTCGTTTTTTAGAAGCGAGATTTTTTTTTCACGCGCTTCCGATTCAAATTCGTTTACAACGCGCAAAACAAAATCTTTTTCCGACAAAATTTGATGAACAACCGCGTCGCAATCAATGGAAGAAAATCCTTTTTTTTCTAAAATCGAACTCGCCGCATTTTTTCCCGCCGCCATAGAACCAGTTACGCAAAGAATCAATGGAATTCTCCCCAATTTTTGCCGTATTCGATTGAAACGCGAAGCGGAACGGAAAGGTGATAAGCGTTTTCCATTTTGTCTTTTACGAGCGCGATTGTGTCAGAAATTGCGTTTTTGTCGTCGTTACATTCAAAAATCAATTCGTCGTGAACTTGCAATAAAAGTTGCGCACTAGTGGGATTTTTTTTCAAAGCCTCGTCAACGTCCAACATCGCTTGTTTTACAATATCTGCCGCGCTTCCTTGAATCGGCGAATTTTTCGCAATCCGAATCGCCGCCTCGCGAACTTTTGCATTCGCGCTTGCGATTCCTTTGATTTCGCGCCGTCTTCCAGAAATCGTTTGCATCTCAAAATATGTTTTTATAAAATCGTCCGCTTCGTGATAACTGATTTCCAAATCAGACGCAAGACTAAACGCGCCCATTCCGTACATGATTCCAAAATTGAACGTTTTTGCGTTTCTGCGCATTTCTTGCGTAACGTTTTCCATTGGAACGCCGTAAATCAACGCCGCCGTGGAACGATGCACGTCCGTTCCGTCGATGAACGCACGGCAAAGATTTTCGTCGCCGCTTAAATGCGCCAAAACGACAAGTTCAATCTGCGCATAATCGGCACTAATCAAAACTTTGCCGTTTTCCGCCGAAAACGCGCGACGAATCCGCCGTCCTTCTTCCGTGCGCACGGGAATATTTTGCAAATTCGGGTCGCGACTTGAAAGCCTGCCCGTCGCCGTTCCCGTTTGAATAAAACTTGTGTGAATCCGCGAATTATTTTTGAAAGCAATTTTGTTTTTCCGCGCCAATCCAAAACGTCCGCCACAATTTCGTTTTCCTTTATCGCCATCAGCGAATCTTCGTCCGTGGAATACGCGCCCGCCCTAGTTTTTCGTGTTCCTTTTAAGTTCATTTCTTCAAAAAGAACTACGCCAAGTTGTCGAGGAGAGGCGATATTAAAATCGTGTCCCGCCTCCGCGTAGATTTTTTGCGAAAGTAAATCGATTTTTTGCGAAAGTTCAAGCGAATAATCCGCCAAAACCGACGAATCGACGTGAATTCCGCGAAGTTCCATTTTTGCCAAAATTGGAAGAAGCGTGATTTCTTTTTGATAAACGTCAAAAAGCCGCGCCGATTCGAGTTCGCTCAAAAGTTTTTTGTGTAATTGAAGCGCGAAATCTGAAACTTCCGCGCAATAATCTGTGGCGATTTTTAGCGGAACGTCGGCGAACGTTTGTTTTTTTCCAACGATGTCGTCAAATTCCGTGCCTTCCAAAAAAAGTTTTGTTTTTGCCAAAGTCGAAATCGAAAAAGGCGTTCGCCCCTCGCCATCTGGCGACAAAACCCAAGCGGCAAGCATCGTGTCAAAAAGCCGCGCCTTTTGCGAAAAAAATAAATCGAACGAATCGTTTTTGTCCGTGTCGAACGAAAATAAATCGGGTTCGTTTTCTTTAAAATCAAAAAAGCCGTTTGAAAAAAGCACTTCCAAATCGAATTTTGCGTTATGAAAAACGAGCGTAACGTCGGCGAAAAAAAGTTTTAAAAGCGCGTCAAAAACAACGGATTTTTCAAGGCAATTTTCATAATCGACGCAAAAAAGCGGAACGTAAACGCCCTCGCCTACCGTCCAAGCAAAACTCACACCAACTAATTTTGCAGTTCGCGTGTTAAAAGAATCGGTTTCTGTGTCAATCGCAATCGTTTTTGCGTCAATCGCACTTTTTATCGCGTCAAAAAGTTCGTTTTTTGAAAGAATCACGCGATATTTTCCTTGATTTTTTTGGATTTTCAATTCTTCTTCTACAAGAATCGAATTTTCCGACAATTCTTCAAAAAGATTCGCCACGCGAAAAAGCGAAAATTCGCGGCATTTTTTCGCAAAATTCACAAACGGAAAATCGTTCACGGCGTATTTTTGCAAATCAAAATCCGCGAGCGGAACGTCAAATCTAAGCGAAACGAGTTTTTGGGAAAAATATGCGTTTTCTTTTCCTTTAATGAGTTTTTTGCCTAGCGCGCCTTTGATTTTCTGCACGTTTTTATAAATACCGTCAAGTGTACCGTATTCGTCCAAAAGTTTTGCAGCCGTTTTTCCGCCAATGCCACGAACGCCTGGAACGTTGTCTACCGTATCTCCCATCAACGAAAGAACGTCGCAAATGTATGTCGGTGGCACGCCCCATTCTTCTAAAATGATAGATTCGTCAACTTCTTCCCAAATTTTTGATTTGTCAATCTTGCCAGGTCGCAAGATTTTTACGTTTTCATTGACGAGTTGAAGCAAATCTTTATCAGACGAAAGAATGAAGACTTTTCTGTTTTCAGTGGCAATTTTTTTAGAAAGCGTCGCGATTATGTCGTCCGCTTCAAATCCTTCAACGCGAATGCCCGTGCAACCTAATTCGTTCAAAAACGATTCAATCCAGGGAAATTGATAGCGCAAATCGTTTGGCGTTGGTGAGCGATTCGTTTTGTATTCGCCAAAGATTTCGTGCCGAAACGTTTTTGTCAAAGAATCGAGCGCGACAATCAAAAAATCAGGGTGAAACATACGAAGCGTAATCGCGAGATTATTGAAAAATCCGTGGAGAGCGGAAATATTTTCTCCTTTTGCATTTACGAGCGGACGTTTTATAAACGCATAATATTCACGAAAAATCAGCCCGTATCCGTCTACTATAAAAATCGTCTGTTGAGAAGTTTCGTTCATGCAAAAAGTATACTAAAAATCCGAAATTTATTCTTTTCGCAAGATTCCGTTTTTGAGGTCAGATTGTGCGCGGTC
>CAJOEO010000100.1 GCA_905233535.1 uncultured Treponema sp. | reverse complement strand
AAAACGACTGGCGGTTTGATGGCAAAATTCATCGAGCTTTTGGACGAAAAAGGCATTCAGTACAAATTCGTTTCAAAGCAGTCGAGCATCCTTTTGCAGATTTTCATCAACATTCTTCCGTTTTTAATCATCATCGGAATCTATTTTTTTATGTTCCGAAAGATGACGGGCGGACTTGGCGGCGGCGTGGGGCTTTTTGGCGCGGGTGGCTCAAAAAGCAAGGCGGTTGACGAAGGCAAAGTGAAAACAAGATTTGCAGACGTTGCGGGCGTTGACGAAGCAAAAGAAGAACTCGTTGAAGTTGTTGACTTTTTGAAAGAGCCAAAAAAATACACGGAAATTGGCGGCAAAATCCCGAAAGGCGTTTTGCTTGTTGGACCTCCAGGAACGGGAAAAACGCTTTTGGCGCGAGCCGTTGCTGGCGAGGCTGGCGTTCCGTTTTTTAGAATTTCTGGTAGCGATTTTGTGGAAATGTTCGTTGGCGTTGGCGCGAGTCGCGTTCGCGATTTGTTCAAGCAGGCGCGCGAAAAAGCAAAAAGCCGCGTGAACAATCTTGGCGGAAACGACGAGCGCGAGCAGACTCTCAATCAACTTTTGGTTGAAATGGACGGCTTCGACAACGAAAAAGGTTTAATTATTCTTGCGGCAACGAACCGCCCCGACATTCTTGACCCCGCGCTTTTGCGTCCAGGCCGATTCGACAGACAGGTAAGCGTTGACAAGCCCGATGTAAAAGGACGCGAGGCGATTTTGCGCATTCACGCTAAAAATGTCAAAGTCGATTCCAGCGTGAATTTTGAAAATCTTGCGCACGCAACGAGCGGATTTGCGGGAGCGGATTTGGCGAACATCGTAAACGAAGCCGCTCTTCTTGCGGTTCGCAACGGACGAAAAACCGTAATTATGGAAGATTTTGACGAAGCAATCGAAAAAGTCATAATCGGTCTAAAGAAAAAAAGCCGCGTGGCAAAAGAAAAAGAGCGCGTGAGCGTAGCGTATCACGAAACGGGACACGCACTCGTTGCCGCGTTCACGCCAGGAAGCGACCCTGTTCACAAAATCACGATTATTCCGCGTGGAACGGGCGCACTTGGCTACACGATGTACAGAAGCGAAGACGAGCAGTTTTTGTACACAAAAAACGATTTGCTCGGCAAAGTCGATTCGCTTTTGGGCGGACGGGCTGCGGAAGAAGTCGTTTTTGGACGCGAAGAAATTACGACGGGCGCGTCGAACGACATTTCGCGGGCGACCGACATCGTAAAGCGAATGATTACCGATTACGGAATGAGCGAGCGGTTCAAAAACGTAACGCTTGGAAAGCGCGGCGGCGGATATGATTCTGGCGAGCCTTCGCTGGTGCGGGAATTTTCCGAAGAAACGCAAAAATACGTCGACGACGAAATCGCAAGAATTATGGACGAGCGTTACAATCGCGCAGTGCAGATTTTGAGCGAACATCGACCGACTCTTGAATATATCGCAAAAAGGCTTTTGGAAATCGAAACGATGGAAGGCGACGAGTTCAGCGAAATCGTCAAAAATGCCGAACGATGCAAAAAAATCGAAGAATCCGTAAGTGCGGAAAATCCGCAGGAAAATTCCGAATCTTGAAAATCTGCGATTTTAGATTCTGAAAATACGGTTGGTTGAGCGAAATCGAAATCAAAGGAGAAAAAATGCACATCGGCTGGCATTTATCTGCGTCGGGCGGATTTTTGAAAATGGGGCAGACCGCAAAAAGCGCGGGCGCGGACACGGCGGCGTTTTTTACGCGAAATCCGCGCGGCGGAAAATCCAAAACGCCCGACAAAAAAGACATCGCCGCTTTTTGCGCGTTTTTGGCGGAAAATGCGTTTGCGCCGCTTGTGGTTCACGCGCCGTACACGATGAATCTTTGCTCCGATTCCGAAAGCGTGCGCGATTTTTCAAAGCAGATTTTTTTGGAAGACATTTCGCGCCTTGAAGATTTGCCGAATCAATTTTACAACTTTCACCCTGGAAGCCACAAAAATCAAGGAATCGAGAAAGGAATCGAGATGATTTCGCAAACGATGAACGAGATTTTGACGAAGAATCAAAAAACGACCGTTCTTCTTGAAACGATGGCGGGAAAAGGAAGCGAAGTCGGTTCGACTTTTGAAGAATTGGGCGAAATCATCGCGAGAATCGAACTGAAAGACAAAATCGGCGTGTGTCTGGACACTTGCCACATTCACGATGCGGGCTACGAGATTGCGGATTTTGACGGCATTTTGACGGAGTTCGACAAAAAAATCGGGCTTGAAAAACTCAAAGCCGTGCATTTGAACGATTCCAAAAACGAGCGCGGCAGCCGAAAAGACAGGCACGAAAAAATCGGGCGCGGACAAATCGCTCTTGAATCGTTTGCGCGAATCGTGAACCACGCGGCGTTAAAAAATCTGCCGTTTATTTTGGAAACGCCGTGCAAATCCGTTCAGGAATACGCCGAAGAAATCGCCCTCGTCCGCTCGCTCGAAAAATGATTTTTGAGGTTTTGTCGAAAGTTTGCGTAAAGATATTTTCGCTCATTGGTCGCGACTTTTCGTTCAAAAGAGCGCAGTTGAAATGCACGAAAATTTGTTCGTTTCGACTTTTCGCTTAACGAACGGATTTTTGCAGACTTTTGGCAATATCACCAAGATTTAAAAAATCGAAGAGGAAAAATATGGGAGAAAATCGGCTTTCCGACGCGGTGAGCGCGTTCAGCAAACAGTTTGCGCGATTCAGCAAGGCGGACGCAAAACGGACAGAAACGACGCGCGAAGACGAGATTTTGCAGTCAAAAGTCAATTCGGGCGAGAGAAGTCGCAGGCAGGCGGTTTGCCAAAACTACAAAATTTACAAAGACCCGTTTGGCGCGTTCGGCACGGCTTCCCCTCGTGCGCACGCGATAAACGCCGACGAACAGAATCTTTTGAAAGCGTACAAACTTCACAAGGCGGTTTTTGCGGCGACAAAAGAACACGGCGACGACGAAACTTTCGTTTCGAGTTTTTCAATTGAATCTCCGATTGCAAAAAAAACGACCTACACATTTGGCGGGCAGTTTATGTATCTTTCGTGCTGGCTGAAATTTGAGCAGGGCGCGACGGATTTTGTGCCGATTTTGCAGGAATCGAACGGAGCGTGGCAACTTTCGTTTGTGGCGGCGGAAACTTACCGCTACGAACGGGCGGACGCGGAACTTGTTTCGATTGTGAAAGAATGTTTTTATTCGTGATGGATTTTGATATTTCTTCGGTTTTGTCGCTCGTTTCAAAAATCCACTCGTCGTCCGCAGAGTTTTTGCGCGGTGCGCTTTCAGAATTCGGCTTGAGCGAACTTTCAAATTCCCACGGGAACATTTTGTTCACGCTTTCAAAAAACGGCGAATCGCTTTGTATGGGCGAGCTTTCGCAGAGAATCAACCGCGACAAATCCACGACGACTGCGCTTGTGAAAAAACTTGAAAAGTCGAATCTTGTGCATCTTGAGCGCGACAAAGACGATTTTAGAAAACGGCGCGTTTTTTTGACGGAAAAAGGGCGGCTTTACAACGACGCGACGGCGAAGATTTCTGCCGCGCTTTTGGAAAACGCATGGCGCGGCTTTTCCGCGGACGAAAAAAACACGCTCGTGCGTCTTTTGCTAAAAATGTCAGAAAATCTGTAGGGAAAATCACGATTTTCTTTAAATTCAGATAAATTTTCGCTTTTGCGCCAACTTATAATCCTTTTTGAATTTAGTAGTAAAGCGAAGATTAAGTATTTATGCAGTCAGTTCACTTGGTTCTTCATATTCTGTTGTAATTTGAATATCTTTGCGCAATGCTAAAATACTTTCTATGATATTCAAAAACTGATAATCAACATTTCGAAAGTTAACGTCATCTCTTTACCTTCGCGCTATTCCACGCTTTCCTCTGGCATTTTCTCGCTGTGCAAGGGGCGCACCGCATTTCCTACAGCCACTTTTGCTTCCCCGCGCGCTTTCTTGCAGGACACTCCGCCATAGTTTTCTTTGCGTCCGCTATTTTTGCTTCAAGGGCGGTGATTTGGGAAACGATTTTCTGCTGTTCGGCGAGAGGTGGAAGGGGGAATCTCATAGCCCATCTTTCAGTCCAAGCACTTCAATTACGCCTACGCTTATTTTTTTCATATATGATTTAGGCATTACAGACAGTTTTTCGATAAAAGCAAACTTGTTCACCGTCGTAACAAGCGGAATTATCACAACGGAATCTTTCGACAATCCCGAATCTTTTTTTGGCACAATGACATTCGGCGTGTATTCGGAAAGAATCATATTGCTCGTCAATGGAATAACGGTGCAAGTGCCGATGTTGCTCGCATTAAAATCGTTGTTTTGCATAACGACTGCAGGACGGCGATACCCTGCTTCTCTCCCAAGAGGTACGCCGAAATCCACAAGCCATATTTCACCACGTGTCATTTTTTATCATTTCCCAAACTGCCGCCTTTGACGCATCACACGCGAATGTCTGTTCTGAAAGCGGCACTTTGTCGTATACGGCGTTAATCTGCTTGATATGAGCTTCTGATGGCGACAAATCTTTTTCGTCGTCTTCCTCTTTATGAATCACCACATTTTCTCGTAACTTCACAAGGCTTTTCAGAACTTCAAAAAGCGATAAATCAACATTTCGTAGCGTTACCGTCATATTTTATACCTCCATATCATTATACCACACAATTCCCGCTCCCTACAGCCACTTTTGCAGCACCGCGCGCTTTCTCTCTGGACACTCCGCCATAATCTGCTTTGCCGCCGCAATCTTCTGCTCCTCTGCCGTAACTAAGCCCACAATGCGCTTCTGCTCGGTGAGAGGGGGAAGGGAGATTTTATAATCTGGAATTGTGTTTTTATCACCACGTGGCATTTTCATTCCCTTTTTTTCACTCATCATAAAGTCAAAAAATGAATCCTGTGACATTGCAGAATAAAGATATTTTGGGAGAAGTCGTGATTTGTCCGAAATTCTGAAAACAAGGACATCAGGAGAGCAGCCGCCGTTCTTATCTGCAAGCCAAAGTTTTTTGAGATATGGGCGAATATTTGAAACGAGNCGGAATGCCTTCATACAGTTTTATACCCTCGCATTGTTGCAAAAGATTGTCCGTTGATACATAACTTTCAGAATCGATTTCTTTGTACAAAATTCGTTCTGTTCCGTAAGGAGCAATCTCTCCCAACCGCTTCTCTTCCCCTTGCACGCCCTCCATAATCCGCGCAATCTCCGCCTTTGCCGTCGCAATCTCTTTTTCTGCCGCTTGATATTCCGCGTCAATTTGCTCGCACTCGGCAACGATGGATTTCTGCACATCGATAGGAGGTAAGGGGATTTTTGTCGCTTTCAGATACTTGAAATGCCGTTCGTAGCGGCTTGCATTCTCTACTTCTATCGAACACAGATAATAATAGAAATATTTTGTGTTCAGCTCTGCTTGGTTTGTCTTTAAAAGTTGCGTGCCGTCAGCACCACGAATAAATGGAAAATCAGCATATTTGAACATACAAGTATGGTCGCCGAAAATGACCAGTGGCAAATCCGTGATTGGATTTTCTTCATCTGTATATCCCGAAATAATTTTTTCGGATTCCTGTGTTATTACGGGATATTTACCAGCTTCACGAATTTCATTCTGCTCAATCTTTGTTTTGTTTCCTTCAACCGAAAGCAAGAGATTTTCAATAGATTTCAGCGGAAACTTGCTCTGTATCTGCGCCGTCTTTTTCTGCACGTTGCACTTTATCGCCTTGTCGAATGTGCTTCGGCTAAAGTCAATCATATCTTTGAGTGCATTCGCTGTGCAGTATGTGCTGTCGCGGTAAATCCCCGAAAATGCGTCTTTTACACTATGCGCAATGCTGTGTTCTCTGTCTTGTGTATTGTACAAAAGTCCGCAATATTCGCTCTGGTTCGTGCTTTTTATCTTGATTCCCTCGTCGCCTTTTCGGTTGCTCCAAGTATAGCCTAAAAACGCTTCTTGTTCTTTGTCCGCACTCGGCGCACTCACAACAAAGGTTGTCTGCTTGTAAACCAACGCAAAATAATACAGCTTTTCTTTTTCTATGCCTAAAGCATACTCATAAAACGCTTTTATGCGATTTTCTTTGTGCGATTTTTCGTCTTTTGCCTCCGCCTTTTCGTCCTGCTTTGCCGCTGTTTTATACGCCGTGCTTTTCTCAAAGTCGCTTATATACATTCCAAAATACGCATTTTCTTTGTATGCTCTATAATCTGCCATTGCTTTTGCGTCTTTTGCAAATTGCGTATACTCTTCTTCGCTGACACCTATCTTTTCGCAATAGTTTTTCAAAATCTCTTTGTCGCTTGCCACACTTAAAGTTTCGTTTGCAAAAATCGCGCTCACATTGTCTTTTACGATTTCGCTTTTTACAGGCGGTTCAGCGTTTTTCTGCATAAAAAGCACAACCGTATTCGTTCCTGTCGCGCCAAACGTCTTTGAACTGAATTGCACGATAGACTTTATCGCAAAATTCTTCAAAATCTCTTCTCTCGCCTTTATATAGCTCGTGCTTGAGTTTGAAAGAATAGAACTCGGCAAAATCACGGCGGCGATTCCCTGCGGCTTCAAAAGCTGTGCCACTCGTTCCACAAACAGCGTTTCAATTTCTTTTCCGTCGTCTGAAATATACGAAAGCAATGAGAGCGCATTATTTTTCAAGTCGAGATGACTTTTGAACGCGCTCACACTGTACGGTGGATTTGCTACGAGAATATCAAATTGATTGTTTTGAATGACAATGCCGTCTTTGTCGTGATTGTCCAGCCCGTCGCCGAAGACGATATTGCCGTTGTCTGCGCCGTGCATAAAAAGCGAAATCTTGCTCACTCGTGCCAATCGATAATCTTTTTCTATGCCGTAAATGCAGTTTGCTTCCCAGCCTTTTTGCCCCTCAAGCCCCAGCCGAGAAACCGTTTCATTTATCTCTCTAAATCCCTCTGTCAAAAAGTGCCCCGCGCCGCACGCATAGTCAATTATACGCGGATAGTAAACTGAGCTTTTTCCCTGTTGCGAATTATTTTTGGACGTGTTACAAAAAAAACTTTCAAGCGGCAGACATTTCCAAATAAAGCTCGTTATCGGAATCGGCGTAAAAAATTGCCCCTCATTCTGCTTAAATCCTTTATTCAAAAGCTGCTCGAACATATCGCCCAATAGTTGCAATTCTTTTGAATCGATAATTCTGTATTTTTGGAACAATTCCACCATTTCAACGAGGATTTTTCCATTCTGATAAAAAAGCGTCTTGTTATGAACGTCCTTAAATGCAAAATCGTTGTTTGTGTAAAACTTGAGTTTTGTGATAGTGTCGTTCAGTTCCGCCTCTAGCTTTTCTCTGTTTTCTTGAAGCGAATCAAAAACGACTGTTTTCACATAATCATCGGGAACATAAAAGACCTCTTCTTTCATAAACTCTTTCATTCCGAGATGATGCAGATTTTGCAGTTTGTCCTGCATTTTTTGATAAGTGTCTCCTGCCTTGTATTGAAATTCCACCACATCTTCTTCGCCTTTCTTCTTTTCGTCGTACAGTTTTGCGATAAAGAGGGCAATAAGGCGGTTAAAGGCGTTTTCTTTGTCGCTTACGTTGTTATGCCGTAAAATCTCTTCAAATTGATTTACGATTTTGTCATCACGGCTAAAATCAACAAGCCTTTTCTTTTTAAGCGGCAACATTCCAATAGTATACGCCACTGTTTCATCATCAAAAATGATGTCTGTTGTATCGATGATAGCTTTTTTGTATGTGTCTTTCCATGCAGCAAAGAGTTCTTTTGCATTCCCTGCATTTTTGTATAAAAGAATTGTCGAATCGTCTTTTGCAAGCTCGACGACGTTTGAATCATCAGAACAGTTTACATAACTGTATGTATGTGTTAGTTTTTCTCCGTTAAAATCGCTTGCATACAAGCAGAGCCATTTTGTTGCTCTCTCCTGTTGCCAATAACTGAACAGTTGCCCGCCGTCTGAGTGTTTTTCATCTTGATTGAGCATATTAGAAAGCTCTTTTTTGTATTCGCCATCAGCCGTTTTGCACTCGATAATGCAAAGATATGGCGAGCCGTCTTTATTTTTTACGCAAATGTCCGCCTTTCCGCTTTTACCGCCGTGTCCAAGACTCCATCTTGGCTCAAGTTCAATATGCTCTGCGCGATAACCTTTTTCAAGTAGCCGACATACACACTCACATACAACGAAGTTTTCAGGGTGCGAAAAATTGCTTGTCGTTCCGTCGTTGACACAAAAGCCCTTGTCTTCAGGGTAACTGATTTTTTGCGCATTAAAATCCACGCTGACATCACAATCCGCTGCGTCAAAATGTCTTCTATACGTATCGCCGTCTTTTGCAAATCCCAAACACATCAGCACGGCTCTAAAATTCTCTTTCGTTATCATAGTTTTAAGTATAGCATACATTTTTCTCCTCTGTCAGCATACAAAGGCATTGTTACTATACAATCTAAACAGCTCCATTATACCACGCAGAACCGCGTTCTCTGGCATTTTCTCGCTGTGCAAATGGCGCACCGCATTTCCTACAGCCACTTTTGCTTCCCCGCGCGATTTTTGCTTCAAGGGCGGTGATTTGTCTTACCATAATGTTTTTACTGGATATTTCGGAGTAATCGAGTCGCGCGTTTCAAAAATCCATTCGTCTTCAGCAGAGTTTTTGCGCGAACAAAAAGCCTTTGCATTCTGCTTATTGTACTCTGTGCGCTGAGATTTTGCCGCGCCATAAAACAATTCGCCCAAAACAACCGTGCAGGAGCATAAGCCATTCAGCGCAGAAAGTTTCTTAACAAGTTCTCGGTCGCCGTTCAAAACGCGCACGATAACATTTGTGTCCATAAGATTACCATTCATCAGGTTCAATTCTCCTGCACTCATCGCTTGCGCTCATCATTATCGCCGCGTCCTCATCGCTTATGACACCGCAAAACTCTTCCAATGGATTTTTTTCTTTTCGCTTCGACACGAGAAACAGCGCAAAATTATAAAGTTCTTTTTGCTCAGTTTCAGACATTGTTTCATACATCTGCAATAATGCTTCGCCTATAATTCACACCTCGCCCCATTATACCACAGGCACGGACTGCCTCAAACACAGAACACGGCTAGTATTGCATTTGCGACTTGGATTTGTTCAAAATGTGATACAAATGCGCAAGCCAGCCGTTCATTCCGCGCACATATTTTGCTTGCCGTACGCGGAAATCGCAGTCAAGGGATTTTTTTAGAACGAAATCATAAAAAAATCCCATTTGCATGGGACTGTGAATAATTGCTTGGAAGCGATGATAGTATTTACCGAAGCATCGATATTGAAGCAAAATCCTAATTTAAGAGTGTGTCTAACTTTGCATTTACGACTTGCTCATATGCAAAATGCGATACAAATGAGCAAGCCTTTTGTTTTTACGAATTTTCATCGTGTACTGTTTGTATTTCCTCAAAGTAACTTTCGATTGTCCACAAGTGCCTTTTTCTTGCTTTCAATTATGCTGATTTGCCACAAAACGCCCTGCTTTGCAATCTTGAGCTTTTGCACTTCTGCCGCTTTTGCCGCCGCGTCCTGCGCCAATTTGTTGCGCTGTACAAGGAACTGTTTGTGGCAATTTTTGCAGTAAAAGGACTGCTTTTCCCCATTTATGTGCTATACTATTCCTATGCAACGAAGTGTCGGGAGCAAACACCGCTCCCATAGCAAAAAAAGTACATTTTTCTGCGATTTTTCCGCAAAACCACTTGACACGACGGCAATCGCCCCAATAATGCTACTGGCTACTGGCTACTGGCTACTGGCTACTGGCTACTGGCTACTGGCTACTGGCTACTGGCTACTGGCTACTGGCTACTGGCTACTGACTCAGGGCGAACTATGCTTTACGCGAACTATGCCCGCTTGCTCGGGCGCGAAGTCTACTTAAGCGCATTTTTTCACATCAACACAATCCACTTTCTCAAAAAAACGCCCTTGTCGGCTCGCGCGGTGTTTTGCCTGCACAGTCCGTCGGGGGCGTTTTTGCATAATCCCACTCATAAGGAGATTTATCATGGCTAAGAAGTACACTTGGAAC
>CAJOEO010000099.1 GCA_905233535.1 uncultured Treponema sp. | reverse complement strand
TTTTTCACTAAAAGGTTCGTTTCCAAAGTTTCGAGAAAGCGCGACTAATCCAACAACGATTTCTTTGTCGCGAATCTTCAACGGGATAAAAATAAAACTTCCGAGTTTAAGAAAATCCTCAGATTCGTTTTGATAAATCCTGTCGTCGATTTTTGGTGCAACAATCAATTCGCTTTTTCCCGTGCTTGCGACTTCGCCAAAAATGTTGTCGCGCAAAGGAAATTGCGCGTATTTAAAACTCGTTGAAACGCGAAGTGGCTTGTGAGGAAGGTCGTCTGGCAATTTGTACGGCGGCGGAAATTCACCTTGAAAACTTTTTACCGTAATCACGTCGTCAAAATCGTCAACTAAAAGAACCGCTCCGCCGTCTGCGTCTGTTGCCTCCACACACGCTTTGTTTATCGCGTCCAAAAGTGGTTGTGTCGCATTCGCTTCTTTTTCACCTTTTACAAGAAACGAATTTGCCGCAAGCGAAACAAATTCTTTTCCTTTTTCAAGCAAACTAAATTCGTCTTCTTGAATTTCTTGAACTACCATTTGTTGCGGTGCTTCGTCGATTTCTTCCTCGTCGAGTTCATCTTCAGAAACAAAAATTTCTTTTGGTTTTCCAAATGCAAGCATTACGCAATACGGAACGAGCAGAACGCACGCAAGCAACACAAGAAGATAAAAAAACATTGCGTCGGAGCGAACAATAGTTCGAACGCACGCAAACGCAAGAACCAAAAGCGCGAGATAAGAAATAAAACTGACCTTAGCTGTGTTCCTGATTTTTATTATGACTAGGAGCACGAAAAGGAACGCCACGACGAGCGCGGTACAAATTAGCGGTATAATTGTGATTGTGTCCGTCAATTTGCTCTTTTCTCCAAAGCAGGTAATTACCGATTTTTCGATTTTACCATTGAATATTTCGACCGTCAATAAAAATCAAATTCCGCTGTTTGCAAGGCGTTTTCGCATTAAAATTCCGCTCAATCGGTTTTTGATTCTTCTTATAAATGAAGGTTTTTTGTGTGCGTCCAAAAATCTATTCGCCATTTCGTCGATTGGGAAATCGCTGCCAAATTGTTTTTTTATGTCGTCCCAATATTTTATTAGCCAAACATACAAATCGCTCTTTGTACGACCTTTGAATACTCGCATGATTTTATGGCGGTCTATTACGCGAATTATAGGGAAATATACGCTGTTTATCCAAGATAACATGGCTTCGTCCATTCCTATTTCTTCGCTCTTATTTTGATTTATATAATATTTGTGTGTAAGAATATGGTTATAAATTACATCATATTGTCCAGGTATTGAAAAATCTAAGCACCAATAATCTGTAACGTCGCCAAAACCAGTTTCTCCATAGAATACTCGTTTTTCGTATTCTATAACTTGCTTTTTCATCTTTTTTAGAGAATCGCCTGGGTGCAGTTTGATTTCGCTTTGAAGACTAACGACTTCCGCGTCGATGAATTCGATTCCTTTGGATTTTGCGACCGAAACGCGATGATTTCCGTCGCGCACAAAATAAACGCCACCGAGTTCGTAAAGCGATACGGACGGAAGAATTATGTCTTGCAAATGTGCTTTATCGACGTTTTCCCAACGATTTTTTAAGTGCGCCGCTCGCGGAAAAAATCGATTGTCGAAATCTTGATAGCGTCCTTCACTTCCAACTATGAGTTTTACGGGAACGACTTTCATTCCAACGTAAACTTCGCCCTGCGGTTTGAGAAGTTGTTTGATTTCTCTAAAAGAAATTAATTCCGTGTTGTCTTGCGTTAGAAAATGTGCGATTTCGTTGAAAAGCGCGCTGTGCCTAGCCTTTTCAAAATCTTCTTCTGCTTGTGCCGATAAAAAATCTTCCATAGGTCCCACCCTATTTTTATTTGCGTTTCGTCAGTTCTCTGTTCGTCCAGGAAATTCAAGGACGACGTGGCTGAATGCGTTTACGACGGTCGTTTCCCCTTGTGAAGTTTTTACGTTTGTTTTTCTTTTGTCGTTCATATCGTAAAGATGAATGTGTCCGTGTACAAAAAATCGTGGAGAAAAACGTTGAATAAAGGAATTAAAACATTCAAAACCAATGTGGCATGGGTCTTCTCGGTCGTGGATTTTTCTTGGAGAAGCGTGCGTCAAAAAAATGTCCAAATATTCTCCGTATCGAATTTTGTTCCACAAAAGGCGAGGGTAAAGCGCGAAAAGTTTTCTTCGCATTTGGCTTTCGGTGTATTGGCAAAGTCCTTTGTTGTATCTTTTTGAGCCGCTTACGCCTGCAATCAAAAGTGGACGATTTTTCTTTTTTCCAGAAACGACTAAACGTTTGTCTTCAATTACTCGAAATCCTGCGTAATCTGCGCCGTGTCGTCCGCGCATATCGTAATTTGCGATTTCTTCTGTAAAAGTCGGGTGCGCGCCTTGCGCCAGCGGAACTTTGTGATAAAGCGGGAAATCCTCCAAATTGTGATTTCCAAAAATAAAATAAGTTGGTTTATTCAACGAAGAAACGATAAAATCAATGTAATCCGACGGAAGGTCGCCAGCGCAAAGAATCAAGTCGATGTCTTTAAATCGTTCTTTGACTTTTGCGCTGTAAACGAGCGGGTCGATTTGGTCAGAAACGCATAAAATTTTCATTAAATGCCCGCTTTTTCGAGAATATCCTCTAGGCGTTCTTTTCCGATTAATTCGATTGGACGATTTTCAGCAAAACCCGTTGCTGCGCTTGTAAAGCCCGAACTTGTGATTACTATCGCTTTTTCGCATTTGTGCGATTTTGCCCAATCTGCAACTTGACGAATCACCGAATCTGAAATCGGTTCTGTTTCGCGATGAAAATCCAAAACAAAAACTTGCTTTCTGACGTTTCGCCAATCTTCGTCGTTTTTGCCTTCCACCGCCAACATTCTGATGCCCCAACGTTGTTGCTCGGTTTTTTGCGCCACAACCCCCATTCCGCTCAACGCGACTTTTTTGCACAATTCTTCAAATTCTTGCGTTGAACAAGTCAAAAATTCTTTTAGACTGTCGTTCGTTTGCAAATCTTTGTATTCCGAAAGTTTTGCGCCAACGTCGCGAAATTGACGATTCTTCTTGTAAATCGCTTGCCAGTGTTCGATTGCCTTGTCGATGTTTCGTTGTTTTTCGTAACACGCGGCAAGAAAATAATGCGCATAAAGCGTTTCTTGCGCCCCTTCGTCTTTGCTTGCGCGAACCGCTTTGTCAAATTCGGCGATTGCGTTGTCTTCTGCGCCCGCTGCCATATAGCATGAACCGCGTTCCAAAAGTGCGCGTTGCTTAAATTCGCTATCGCGAAGAGATTTTTCAAACGCTTTTACCGCGCCTGAATAATCTTTTTGTTCCTTTAGAATTTTACCCAAGTAGTAGTAAGTCGAAGCCGTTTCTGGACTCAATTTTATTGCGTAGTCGATTTCTTTTTTTGCTTTTTCAACTTGTTTTGTGCGAAAATACGCAAGTCCGCAAGCCGCGTGCGCTTTAACGTGCTTTGGATTTAGTTGAATTGCTCTTTGGAAAAATCCCAACGCTTGGTCTGCATGATTTTGCATTTCGTAGATTTTTCCGACTTGATAATAATGTTCCGCGTTTGCAGGCTCTAACTTTGTGAGCAGAAGAAATTCTTTTAAAGCATCTTCCGTTTGATTGAATTTCATAAAAAGCGTGGAAAGTTGTTTTCTAAACTCCGCTTCTGGAATTTGTCCATTAAAAATCGCTTTTTGATTTACGAGTTTGTATTCCATTAGAGCAAGTTCATTTTTTTTATCAGCCAAATAAGCCTTTCCAAGATAATAATGCGCAATGTAATCGCGCGGATTTTTGGAAATCATAGATTTTGCAACTCTTTGAGCAGCAGCGTATTTCTGTTGCTTGATTAACTTTGCGATTGAACCTATCTGTTGTGGTTGAAAGACAGTCTTAAATGCAAAAACCGCCAGAAATCCAATTCCGACCGAAAGAATAAGGATAATCACTATGTAAATCATTATTTTGATAGCCTCTCTATAAGAAACGGGGGGTTTCTTAGGTTAGACTTTTTTAATCGCTATGTCAAATATTGCGAACGGATTGCCGAACATAAAAGGAAAAACCTATTATTATTATTGGAAGCGCACTAGATTGCGCAAAAAATCCCCGACAGAGTGAGAAGCCAATGCTTAAAAAATATACGAAAATAACCGCTGCAATGTTCTTGACGTTTGCCACGTTCTCACAATTTTATGCACAAAGTTTGTCAAAAGCAGAACTTCGCAAAATCGAAAAAGAACGAGCAGAGGCGCGAGCAAGAGCAGACCGCGCAGATGAATTTGATGAGGCGGTTGACGTATTTCGCATGAATCGACCACAAGAAGCCGTACCGCTTTTTGAAGGATTTTTGAACGAAGGAGACACTTTTCCTGCCGTCTACGTTTATCTTTCTGTCGCGTACTATCAAATCGGCGAGTTTCAAAAAGCAATCAACATTGCGGAAGAAGGCTTAAAACGCAAAAACGTCGGCGATGATGAAAAAGTCCTTTGTTTTAACGCTGGAAACGCCGCATACGCGATGGGAAATTACGTCAAAGCGGATTCTTACTACGCAGATGCCTTAAAAGCGGACGAATCTTACGCGCCTGCGACGCTAAATCGCGCAAACACGCAACTTCGTCGCGACCAACTTTCGCAAGCGCGAGAAAATTACATTCGATATTTGGAATTAAAGCCAGAAACTCCGCAACGTCCCGAAATCGAAAAAATGATTCGACTTTTGGACGAAGAAATCGCGTTTCGTGCAAAAATGGGACCTGAAAAACTCGAAGGAATCGGCACGAACACCGACGACGGCACGCCCGCGCCCGTTGAAGCAATGGCAAGCGCAGAAACCGCCGCGCCCGCGCTTCCTCAAGAAAAAATCGGTTCTGGCGAGTTTTTGGACACAGAAGAAGCGTTTGCACCCGCGTTGCCACGAGAAAATCGCGTGAACGTGAACGGCGAAAGAGTTGGAAGCGAAACGGAATCCGCGCCTGCGTTGCCGAGAGAGAATCGTTCAAACGGCGAAAGAGTTGGAAGCGG